>DLGR01000043.1 GCA_002482805.1 Micavibrio sp. UBA7689
CCTCGATGCCATGTGGCAATTGCTTGGATTTTATCTGGGCTGGGTCGGCGGAAAAGGTTCGGGCCGCGCGCTCGGACTCGGTGAATTGAAATTCACGGGACAAATCCTTCCATCCACGAAACTCGTGCGTTACGTGATCGACCTGAAACGCGTCATCAACCGTAAACTCGTTTTGGGTATTGCCGATGGCCGTGTGGAAGCCGACGGCAAAGTGATTTACGAAGCGAAAGACCTTAAAGTCGGGTTGTTCGAAAACACCGCCGTATTGTCGGGCGCGTAACAAAAGGGGCTCATAGCCCCTTTATTTTTTTGGGGGGAATTTATTTCATGTCCAATCTTGAATTACTGACCGACATTCACACGGGTTTAAGCTTTCTGGCGTTGGCATTGGGTATTCCGGCCATCGCATCCTTGTTCAAACGCGCTTTGTCCCGAAATTGGATCGCGCTGTTTTTGATGTCGGCTTGGGCGACCACGATAACCGGATTTTTCTTTCCGTTCATCGGATTCACGCCGGCTTTCATCACCGGCATTGTTTCCGCAATCGTATTGATCGGAACCAGTGTGGCACAGCACGGATTCCACATGAAAGGACGCGCGCGGGATTTCTATGCATGCGGAATAGTGATGAGCGAATATCTTCTGGTATTCGTAGCCATCGCACAAACATTCTTAAAAATCGAATTTTTCAACAATCTGGCGCCGACTTTATCCGAACCGCCTTTCGCCATAGCGCAGGTTGTTGGAATAGCTGTGTTCGGGATTATTGGCTGGAACGTCATAAAGACAACGCCGACTGCCTGATTACGGTTCGTATGGGCAATGCCTAAGGCTGGTTATAAGCCAGTTCACCGATCCTCGTAGGAGGCTGGTTGGGGGCGAGGCCATTATCGTGGCGCGCCGCGACTTCCCTGAAGGTGTCATCTATGATACCGGCATATTGAGGAATTTTTGTGCCGAGATAGGCTGCAGCCTTACCGAGAATTTCGCTGGCACTCTTCTGATGCCAATTCTCCCCGACAAAGAATTCCAATTGTGCCGCACCGCCTAGCGCCTTGTCGTAGTAATGATCTTTGAGAGAAGGGGTTCGGACCGTCCAGCAAGCAAGCTGCTGTCCTTCTTCGCGTCTTACGCCTCTGAAGAACTCTTCCGCCGATAAGGGATTCTCGTCAGGGCCATAGCGCAGCCGCAGATATCCTGAACCGGTGCCGGCATTGTTGGGAGATTTATCGAGAAATATTTGATCGCCTATCTCAGTGGGGAGGCGCTCTTTGAGGGTATTAACCAAATCCGTAAAGGGGAAGATTCTATTATCTACTGCGCTCGCGCTGTCTCTGATGGCATTTTGGATTGCTTGATTATTGGCTTCGATCCTGCGAACTCTCTCATGTTCCGAGAAAACACTTTCCGCCGCTGCTCTTGCGCTATCTAACATGAAACACCCCTAATAAACATTATGTATAATAATATAATTGTCCTTTATTGTCAACTATATTATGTAATTAAGACGCAGGCCTCGAAGAGAGCGACGTATCGAACGAGCGCACGGGCGTCATCATGGGCTTCGGGCGGGCCTTATTCTCCTTCGGCAAAAACCGCGAGAGGAAAGACGAGCAGGGTGAGAAACAGATAATATTTCATCTAGTTCCGGTCCTCTTCAAATTCATCGCCCGTGGGAAAATAGGGTTGTAGCTTCTCGTTGGTTATGGAGAATTCTTCCCAGCACGGACCATTTCCCGACAAGCGCGGCAAAAACACTGTTTCTTTCTCCCTTAGGTAGAAATCCCAGTTTATTTCCGTGTAGGCATCTTTGCAGGATTCATCATCAAATTTGTGATCTTTGAGAAGAAAGGCCGTTAGTTTTTCGCCCGACAATTCATCGGTAAGAAGGTGATGGATAGTGATGGATGAGCCTGTGCTCAGGTCGTAATTGTATGTATCGATTTGTTGGTTAGGGTGCGCCCCGCCGCAAAAATAATCCTGCCCGACGGTATAGCTGAGCACATTTTCGTTTATCAGCTTCACTTCGCTCCATGCGTTGTAATCCAGACCCGAAACATCTTTGCGTTCCCCGTCGAAATCGCAATTCCATGTATTGGCTTCTTCCTTAATGGCGGTGTTGATGGATTGTTCGATATTTTTATCCGCCAGTCCCGACAGAACGGGATAGGAAATTTCACCGTAACGGGTCTTTTCTTCCACGACTTTGGCCGAAGGTTCCGCATGTGCGGCGACAGGAAGGAGCAAGATCAAAAGGGCGAAGAATATTATCATGACATAAGGGTAAGTCAGGATCAGGCAACTTTCAATTCCGTCTTGATGACCAGAAATGATTCATCGTCGCGCCCAGATTCACGCAGGCCTACGGCGTCCAAAGTCCGTTTCAAGGCACTCTCGAAAGACATCACAAAAGGCGGGGTGCAGATCACTTTTTCCGGCGTGACCTCTTGATAGGACGTATTTCGCCCGAAATGGCTTGTTAAACTGTCTTGAAGCTTTACGTTCATGTTCGCAGGTACGCCCGGTCCCTGCGGCAAAAGGATTTGAAACATTGGCATTTTTTAACTCCTTTACCCAGTTTGAACAGGAGGCTAACGGTTATGTTAAAGAAAAATTCCACGTGCATTCAAAATTATAACAATTTAAAAAGAACCCCATGATTAATAACCAAAAACGCGTGGTCATTACGGGCATCGGGATCGTTTCCTGCATCGGCAATGATCAGGATACGGTCCTCGCATCGCTGAAGACCGGAAAATCCGGCATCAAATTTTCCCCCAGCATGGCGGAGCACGGCTTCCGTTCACAGGTCGAAGGCCGTCCCGACATCGATGTCGCGACCGTCATCGACAAACGTCTGCTCCGTTTTATGGGCGAAGGCTCTGCCTACAACCACATCGCTATGGAACAGGCCATCAAAGACGCAGGCCTAGAAGAGGGCGACGTATCGAACGAGCGCACGGGAATCATCATGGGGTCTGGCGGACCATCGACGAGCAATCAGGTAGAGGCCGCCGACATCGTGCGCGAAAAGAAAGCCACCAAATGGGTCGGCCCGTTCCGCGTGCCGCGCTGCATGTCATCCACGGCGTCCGCGACCATCGCCACGAATTTCAAAATCAAGGGCGTGAACTATTCAATTTCATCGGCCTGTTCCACATCCGCGCACTGCATCGGCAACGCGGCGGAACAAATCATCCTTGGCAAACAAGACATCATATTTGCAGGCGGTTCGGAAGAACTGCACTGGACGCTGTCATGCCTGTTCGACGCGATGGGCGCGATGTCTTCCAAGTACAACGATGCCCCCGAAACCGCGTCGCGCGCCTTTGATGCAACCCGTGATGGCTTTGTCATCGCGGGCGGCGGCGGTGTGGTGGTGTTGGAAGAGCTGAACCACGCCCTGGCGCGCGGCGCCAAGATCTATNNCGACGCGATGGGCGCGATGTCTTCAAAATACAACGCCACGCCCGATAAAGCTTCGCGCGCGTACGATGCCAACCGCGACGGATTCGTTATTTCCGGCGGTGCGGGAGTTGTGGTAGTCGAAAGCCTGGAACATGCACTCGCACGCGGCGCGAAAATCTACGCCGAA
>DLGR01000030.1 GCA_002482805.1 Micavibrio sp. UBA7689
CCAGCCTGTTTGAGACCTAAATTTCGGTAGTTTTCCGAAGGCCAGTTTTTCGTGCCTGACGATTGATAAATTTAGGTCTCAAACAGGCTGGAACCCTAGAGTTTCCTTGGTTTCGGACGACTCTGTTTTAGGCTTTTTGCAGGGAATACTCAATGACGAATTGCGTCAGAACCCTTGTTTTCCGCCGTTTCTGAGGAAATAGGTTTAACATTGGCGCTATCCTCTTGAAGTGGCTCAGGAATTCGCACAAGCGCATGAACCAGAACCTCTTCAATAGTGTTCACGGGAACAATTTCGAGGCCCTTTTTAACCTTATCGGGAATGTCCGGAAGGTCTTTGGCATTATCTTTGGGGATCAGAACTTTACGTATTCCGCCTCTGTGTGCCGCCAGCAGTTTTTCCTTCAAACCGCCGATTTCTGTGACGTAACCGCGAAGATTGATTTCGCCTGTCATCGCGATGTCCTTGCGGACTTCGATGCCGGTAAGTGCGGAAATAATCGCCGTCGTCATGGCAGCACCCGCACTTGGTCCGTCTTTCGGGGTCGCGCCTTCGGGAACGTGCACGTGGACGTTCGTCAGGTTGAGTTTATCGAAATCGATACCGTAACGTTTCGCGCGCGACTTGATGAGCATCTCTGCCACCGTGATGGATTCTTTCATCACTTCTTTCAAGTTACCCGTCGTCGTCACTTTACCATCCTTACCAGGAAGCGTAACGGCTTCGATAGAAAGCAGGTCGCCGCCGAATTCGGTATAGGCCAGACCGGATACGATACCCACGCGGTCTTGGTCATCCACTTCGCCGAAACGGTATTTTCGGATGCCTGCATATTTTTCCAAATTGCCGGGCGTGACGTTGACCTTCTCTTTGCCCTTCATCAAAATTTCTTTGATGGATTTGCGACAGATGTTGGCGATTTCACGCTCGAGCGAACGAACACCCGCTTCGCGTGTGTAGAAACGAATCAAGTCACGGATGGCCGTATCGCTGATGGTAATTTCGTCTTTTTTCAAGCCTGACATTTTGATTTGTTTGTTGATCAGGTGCTGGCGCACGATCTGGATTTTCTCGTCTTCGGTGTAACCCGAAATACGGATGATCTCCATACGGTCCATCAAAGGCTGCGGCATCTTGAGTGTGTTTGCCGTGCAAATAAACATGACATCGGACAGATCATAATCCAGTTCCAGATAGTGATCGTTGAATTTGCTGTTTTGTTCGGGGTCAAGAACCTCGAGCAAAGCGGAAGAAGGATCGCCTCTCCAGTCCGAACCCAGCTTGTCGATCTCGTCAAGAAGGAACAGAGGGTTGGAAGTTTTAGCTTTCTTCATGCCTTGAATGATCTTGCCCGGCAGAGCGCCTATATAAGTGCGTCTGTGGCCGCGAACTTCGGATTCATCGCGCACGCCACCAAGGCTCATACGAACGAAGTTACGGTTTGTGGCTTTAGCGATCGACTGACCGAGCGAGGTTTTACCAACGCCGGGAGGACCGACGAGGCAGAGAATGGAGCCGCGCACCTTGCCCGTTCTTTGTTGAACGGCAAGATATTCCAAAATGCGTTCTTTGACTTTTTCGAGGCCATAGTGATCGGCGTCGAGAATTTTCTTGGCTTCTTTGATGTCTTTTTTTACGCGGGAACGTTTATCCCATGGAACAGACAAGACCCAATCAAGGTAATTTCGCACAACAGTGGCTTCTGCAGACATCGGAGACATCTGGCGGAGCTTTTTAACCTCGGCTTTCGCTTTCTCGCGGGCTTCTTTGGAAAGACGCGTTTCGACGATTTTCTTTTCTAGTTCGCCGATTTCATCCAGACCGTCCTCGCCCTCGCCCAGCTCTTTCTGAATGGCCTTCATTTGCTCGTTCAGATAATACTCGCGCTGGGTTTTTTCCATCTGGCGTTTGACGCGGTTACGAATGCGTTTTTCAACTTGCAGAACGCCGATCTCGCCTTCCATGAAGCCGTAAACTTTTTCAAGACGCTCGGCCGTATTGGAAAGCGTAAGCAATTCCTGCTTTTCATCGATCTTCAAGGAAAGATGCGATGCGATTGTGTCCGCCATTTTCGAAGGTTCTTCGATCTGGTTGACCGAAACGATGACCTCAGGCGGGATTTTCTTGTTAAGCTTCACATATTGTTCGAACTGCGCGACAACAGCGCGGGCCAGAGCTTCAAGCTCTTCCCCTTTGATGGCTTCGTCTTTCATCGGCTGTACAAAAGCTTCGATAAAATCGGGGCGTTCCGTAAAACCGGTGATTTCAACGCGCTCCGTACCTTCGACCAACACCTTCACGGTGCCGTCGGGCAATTTCAAAAGCTGGAGAATGGAACCTATCGTGCCGATACGATGGATGTCTTCGGAAGTAGGGTCGTCTTCAGTGGGGGATTTCTGAGTAACGAGTAAAATTTTCTTGGATTCCGACATCACGGATTCCAACGCCTTCACCGATTTTTCACGCCCTACGAACAGCGGAACGATCATATGCGGAAACACGACAATGTCGCGCAACGGCAATACGGCAAAAACGTCTTTGGAACTGGCACCCGTCATGATTTTTTCCTTATTCTTAGACCCGAAAAGCCCCGGCTTTTATCGGCCATGAACTTCCATTATATCATAGGACATGGGCATCTTTGGTTAAGATTTCAAGGTCTGGACCCCGTCCAAACCCGCAAAACCCCGTTAAAACAGCCATTTTTAACCTGCACACCATTAACCAAAACGCGTTTGGTGTTGCGCTGCGAAATGCCTATTTTTTCTCAGTTTCAATCTGCGCGCGTTCTTCCACGACTTCGTCGATCAAACCGAATTTCTTGGCTTCTTCACCGGACATGAAATTGTCGCGTTCCATCGCTTTTTCAATGTCGGCGAGTTTGCGGCCCGTGTGCTTGACGTAGATATTGTTCAGGTTGGCACGAAGACGCAGAATTTCCTTGGCTTGGATTTCAATATCCGTGGCCTGACCTTGGGCACCGCCGCTCGGCTGGTGAATCATGATACGGGCATTGGGCAACGCAAAACGCTTGCCTTTGGCGCCAGCGGTCAGAAGCAACGAACCCATAGAGGCCGCCTGACCGATACACACGGTCGAAACCGCAGGTTTGATATATTGCATAGTGTCGTACATCGCCATACCGGAGGTCACGACACCGCCCGGGGAATTGATGTAGAACGAAATGTCTTTGGTCGGGTTTTCGGATTCCAGAAACAGGAACTGGGCGCAGATAACGGAGGATACGCCGTCTTCCACCTGACCCGTCAGGAAAATGATGCGCTCTTTCAGAAGGCGCGAATAAATGTCAAAGGCGCGTTCGCCGCGGTTCGTCTGCTCGATAACGGTCGGGACGAGATAATTCTGATAAATATCAACGGGGTCGCGGTCGCGGGGGAACATAGACATGGGGGGAAAGCTCTCTCTTATATGATGTGAGTCGTTACAATTAACGTATCGCCCGCCCTGCCTTTATTCAAGGGTTAAAAGCCGCTTTAAATCTCCCCCCTCCTTTACACGCCATTGGTTATACATAAACCAGCGTAATAGAAGAATATATGATTAAAACTGCGCTATTGATTTAGGCCGCTTCAGGCTCGACCATATCACGGACATCGTTGATCAGCGAATGGATGATGGCGATATCGCGATTGATGGTAAGGCCATAACTCGGCATCTTTTTAAATGTTTTGACGTCCAGTTCGGCTTCGAATGGGTAATAATGACTGATGATGCCATCCAGATAATCCATAAGTGCATCGTATCTCGGCTCATCCAGCAAGTCCTGCGCCTTGCGGCACTCCACAATTTCTTCAATACGGTTAGAATTTGGAATATACAATTCCTTGCCGATGTCATTGGTGAATTTCTGCAGATTTTTATGGATGTTTTGCGCTGTCGTGATAGCGATGTTGGCATACGCGCCGTCCGAACCATCCGTCTCCAGCGCAAGAATGGATTTTTTCAGGCATGTGACACACGCATCGGCAAAATCCTGCGCCAGTCTTTCATGTAACACATCGTAATATTCCGGCACGGAATACCCCCCCGACTTTTCTAAAATCGTCCGCGCCTCTTGGGATCTTTCCTCTTCGCCGCCCAGAATGATGAGAGCGCATACGGTAAAGAGCGGGTCATCCATCTCGTGTGCGTTTGCATATTTCCACTGGTCTTGGCCCTGCCCTTCGAGTTGATCGATACGCTCTCTGAACTCTCTGCCTCTTTGGTAATACACCGCATGCCCCACTTCATGGGCCAGCAGGTCGACAAGGTCGTAAAATCCAGCCGTTTCCAAATATTCCACCGAATTGATGACGATGATATTCCGCCCCTTCTGGTAGGAATAGAAGCCCAGCGACATGCCGCTGATCTCATCGCTGAATTCTTCTTCAATTACCGACGCATCAATCTGGTCGGTCTGCGCTTCAGAAATCCTCTGCTGCTTCCATGAATTTCTTGTAAACAAAAGCGTGGCGGGAACATCGTATAAATGGGCGCATTCATGCAAAATCGTTGAAAGTATTTCCACTCGCTTGAATTGGTCGTACGTGTCCCATTCCTTGCTCGCGGCTAAAAGCTCTTTCGCGAGTTTGCCTTTGCGATTTTTGGTAATTCTGAAACGAAGCCCGTTAAAAGCTGAAAGACTGGCCTGCCACTCTTTGTAAGCCTTCAATTCCATGATTTTGAGCAGAGCGGGATCCATGGAGAAATTGTCTCAAAATGCATCCCCCAATGCAAATATGCGGCAATTAATTAATGTTAACGCTAAATGCCCTGTGGCTTTCCGCGCATCACAAACCGCGCTACATACATCAAGGGCGTTTCCGCAAATGATAGCGCGTATTTGATAATCAGGTTCGAAACGATAATCGACACCAGCACCCCGTTCGGCAACGTGCCATAAAACGCCACGCAGAAGAACAGGATGGTCAAAAGGAAGTGCGTGACCAGTGCGGATAATGTTGCACGGAACCAAAGCTGGCCGTACCAACCCCTACCTTCTTTATCTTTAAAGAATTTATAGATATTGGCGTCGATAAACAAAAGCATGTGCGACAGCACGGCAGCCAGTGTTACGCGTGGCGTTGCGGCAAATACCACATCGACGGCCTCTTTGTATTTTCCATCGCCCTCTAAAGTCAGCCAGCCTGATGTCAGAATGAACAGATAGAACAAGAACTGCATCCCCGCCATGTTCAATACATACCTGATGGCATCGCGTTTCGAATAAAATTCCGTAAGACAGTTGATGGCAAGAAAGTTCATGCAATACAAAAGAACGATCCAGAGCGTGCTGAATCCGAAAATCTCGATTTCGTATCCCACGACCGCGTTACTGGCTACGATATTGAACGTACCGAAGGCGAACACAAATTCCTTGCCCAGTTTGCACGCACCGATAATAAGGGCGGCATAAACCAGCAATGAGCCAATAAACATGATTTCATTCATAAGAATTCCCCTGCCTAATCCCCTATAGTAAAACATCCCGCTTTTGGCGGGATGTTGCAATTATTATTCGTCTTTTTTGGCCTTTTTGGCGGCGGGCTTTTTCTTGGCCGCGCCTTTTTTGGGCTTCAATTCGGCGTCTTCTTCCTCGCGGGTCAGTTCTTCGACAGAAACTTCCTGATCCGTGATCGTGGCATCTTTGAAGATCAACTCGACAACTTTCTCTTCAAAGATAGGTGCGCGGAGCATGTCCAGAGCCTGACGGTTTTTCTGATAGTATTCAAAAACCATTTTTTCCTGACCGGGATATTTTTGCGCTTCGGCAATAACCGCGCGCTGGATTTCCTTGTCGTTGACGGTGACTTTGTTTTTCGTACCCACTTCGGACAGGATCAAACCTAGACGAACGCGGCGTTCCGCGATAGCTTGCAGTTCTTCTTTTTCCTCGTCAGTCAGGTCTCCGCCTTCCGCAGGGTTGGCCTTACGCTCGGCTTCGATCTGCTGGAGGATACCTTGATATTCGGCCTCGACCATGTTTTCAGGCACCTCGAAATCATGCTTTTCATCAAGAACATCGAGTAGTGCGCGTTTCAACTTCATGCGGGAATGCATTTCGTATTCGGCACCCACTTGTTGTTCGACAGCGGCGCGCAGCGCTTTGACATCTTCCATGCCCAGTTGCTTGGCAAATTCATCGTTGATTTCGGCGGCGGCTGCTTCGTTGACGGATTCAATTACCGTATCGAAGATGGCGTCGCGGCCGGCAAGTTCCGTCGCGCCGTAATCTTTGGGGAACGTCACTTTCACTTCGACCGTCTCGCCGGCATTTTTGCCGACCAGTTGCTCTTCGAAACCGGGAATAAAGCGATTGGAGCCAAGTTCCAGTTCAACGCCGTGCGCGTGCATGCCTTCATGCTGGACATTATCGTCCGCCGTGCGGCCGTGGAACGTGATAACGGCGATATCGCCTTTCTTCGTGGCGCGGCCTTCGACGGGCTTCAGGGCGCGGTTGCTTTTCGCAACGCGTTCCAGCGTTTCATCGATGGTTTTGGCTTCGACTTTCGCGACAGGACGCGTCAGTTTCAGGCCTTTCAGGTCCACCACTTCAACGGTGGGGAGTTTTTCGAACTGCATGTTGAAGATCAGGTCCTTGCCTTCGTCGAATTCCTTGACTTCGATTTTGGGCTGCATCGCGGGGCGGATGTTCTTTTCCTTGAACACTTTCGCGGAAGCGTCGTTAACGACCAATTCCAGGACTTCGCCCATCACGGCGCGGCCGTATTTCTGCTCGAGCATTTTCATGGGAATTTTACCAGCACGGAAACCGGGCAGCTTGGCGGTCTTGCCCACTTCTTTAAGGCGCAATTCCTGCTTCTTCTTGATGTCGTTCGCCGGAACCGTAACTTCCAATTCGACTTTCAGGCCTTCGGTTTTGATATCTTTAACTTGCATGGTTTTCCTAATGTTTTCGTTACATGAATTTCAGGTGGTGCGGGTAGAGGGACTTGAACCCCCACGGGTCACCCCGCCAGAACCTAAATCTGGTGCGTCTGCCAATTTCGCCATACCCGCGATGTTCACGCGCGGTTTTAGAACAAACCCCTAGTAAAGCCAAGGGCTTTTTAACGATTTGGAGCCTTTAATTTTGACATAATGGTGCCATTTTAGACATACTGGAGCCATGACGGACACAAGACCCAGCAACCCCGTTTTCAATGCCGCCGGAGGCTCGCTCGGCGCTGGCGGCGACACAGCCGCCGTAATCGTTGATGTCCAACTGGGATGCGTCAAATATATGTCGCGCGAAGACTGCCGGAATTACCTCTCCGCCCTCGGCGAAACAATCGAAGATATGCGTACCCGAGGTATTCCCGTGAACTGGGTTGTAATGGGCCGTAACGATGGATTGGTGAGGCCCGAAACCGGAGAAGGAGCGGAACAAACACGTCCGCGCGAAGAACTGGCACGGATGGGATTTATGAATCCCGACCCGTTCAATGTGGGCGACATGGCAAAAGACAACGGAGATATTTTCGAAGAATTCATTAACACGCACGGCCCACGCAGAAACGAAGCCGTTTCCATCAAAGACAATTATTTTAACGCTTTTAAATCAGATGAATTCACAGCGCACCTGCAAGGCAGAGGCGTAAAGAATATTGTGACTGCGGGATTGGTTGGCTCTGTTTGTGCTCTTGAAACGGCGATTGGCGGAGTGCAGCGCGGATTTAATACCGGCTTACTTCTGGACAATATTGCCTGTTGGGGCAGGCCGCGTGAAAGAGCCGATGAAATTGCGCCGCTTGTCTGGCGCGAGGGGTATTCCTCCCCCGACGCAGCGCATCGCTGGCATCGCAATGAAATAGCTGCGGCGCTGGTTAAGCAATCAAGGGAATTTACCGATGCCGACAGACAGGCCGCGGCGCGTATCAATTACACAACCTATAGCGATTTTACGTCTTCGGCTCCCGCGTCTTCTCCGCCGCCACACTCCCCGCCTGCCCCGCGCGCACTATAGCCAGATTTTTTCTGCGGAGTGTGAGCATCGCATACATACCCAAATTCATAAGGACGAGCGTTGCAGGATATAACGTCGTTGTCACCGAATAATGCTGGATGGCCAGAAGACCGATCATGTGCCGAGGAACATTCAAGCCGTACATGAAACTGTTTTCCTCGAGCGGCCTGATCCACGATTTGCGAAATGTGGGATAGATCGCGGCTAAATCGATCAGCGTGATAATGCATACAGACCAGACAGGATCATCCGTCAGCATCCATACGGGAATGGCGGTAAGCCCCGCCAGAAACATAACCCAATCGCTTCTGGTGATGTGTTTTTCACCGTTGCGGAGCGTCGCAAACAAAATCGCCACGCACATCGCGGCGGTGAAAAACGTTACCCATGATCCCGCACCCGCACCCCCGGTCCACTGCGCGCAGGCAGCAATACCTGTCAGCAAAGTCCATATGACCCATGTGAAGACATGCGGCTTGTTGGTGCCTTTGATGGTTTGGAGAAGATACGGGATATGCGCCCAGATGGTCATCGCGGCGGCGATGATGCCCAGCGCTATTTTATAGTCAAAATCCATATGCCCAAACTGCCTCAAATATCTTTTGAGATCAAAATATTATAGTTAATAAATAAAATGATTGATTACTAATATGTAAATATATATTGTCGCTTCCCATGAGAAACCTGATTGCCACCGCAGCACTAGCCTCCTTCACCGCCGCCTGCTCAGGTCTGGCGCCAAAAAACGACACATGCGTTGTAACAATAGACGGCAATGATCGTGTAAGAAGAGCGGATATCCTCTCATCCCAAGGCAAAAAAACCCATTATGGGGAAAGTTTTACTGAGGTTGCGGACGGCGTATGGCAAGGGTCAATATATGACGCAAATGGCGAACAACTTAACGCTTTGATCACGGTGGATTTGGGCGACGAGGTTTGCGATACCGTTTCCGCCTTCGGAACGACTTCCGCGCCGATTTTCAATCCGCCACAATAACTTTCAGGAAAATGGGGCGATCGACGGGGCTCGAACCCCCGCGCGGCTTGGCCGCGCCTTTTTAAAGATGCGGGTTCGCTTCATGGCGCAGATTTAACCTTTTGGATTGATAAACAACTTTGGAAAAATGGGGCGATCGACGGGGCTCGAACCCGCGACAACCTGGACCACAACCAGGGGCTCTACCAACTGAGCTACGACCGCCACGCAGGGGCATTTTGTATAGTCTAAGGGCCCATGCGGTCAAGGCTTTTCCGCCCCCAGCTTTTTGGTCGTTTTCCTCCAAATCCCCTAGACGAGATCTTACCGCATATGCTAACTAGCCATGCATGGGGCGAATACCCCTATTCATTTTTCGTATAACTCACCAACCCAAGGATTCCCGCTGATGCCCACTTCCCCCCACGCCATCAAATTCAAATCCCACGCCGAATTCAAGAAATACGCCGATGAAAATGACATCCAGTATGTCGGATTTGAATTCACCGATCCGCGCGGCAAAATGCATCACACGGACCAACATATTTCCACCATCGACGAAGATATGTTCAAAGACGGCGTCATGATCGACGGCTCCTCCATCGCTGGATGGAAAGCCATCAATGAATCTGACATGCGCCTCGTACCCGACTGGGGCAAATGCTTCCTCGATCCGTTCGCTGCGCAACCGACCATCAAGGTCTTCTGCACGATCTACGAACCGCTGACGGGTGAAGGTTACGGCCGTTGCCCGCGCACTATCGCGGAACGCGCCGAAGCCTACGTCAAAAAATCCGGCCTCGCCGACACGGCGTATTTCGGTCCCGAAGCAGAATTCTTCATTTTCGACGATGTGAAATTCGATGTGAAGATGAACAAGGTTTCTTACGAATTCGATTCCATCGAAGGCCCTTACAACACGGGCAAAACATATGAAGACGGCAATACCGGCCACCGCCCGCGCGTCAAAGGCGGCTACTTCCCCGAAGCACCCGTCGATGCAAGCTCCGATCTTCGCGCTGAAATGCTCACCGTGCTCGCCTCGCTCGGCGTCCCTGTCGAAAAACACCACCATGAAGTGGCGGCATCCCAACATGAACTCGGCATCTTCTTCTCCACGCTGGTAGATTGCGCCGATAACATGCAGCTTTACAAATACGCGGTTCATAACGTTGCGCACATCTACGGCAAAACGGCGACCTTCATGCCGAAACCCGTTTACGGCGACAATGGTTCGGGCATGCACGTGCACCAATCTTTGTGGAACGGTAAAACACCGCTCTTCGCAGGCGATAAATATGCGGGCCTTTCCGATACTTGCCTGCACTACATCGGCGGTATCATCAAACACGCCCGTGCATTAAACTGCTTCACAAATCCTTCGACCAACTCTTACAAGCGTTTGGTCCCGGGTTATGAAGCGCCTGTCTTGCTCGCCTACTCCGCGCGCAACCGCTCCGCTTCCTGCCGCATACCTTACGGCAACTCGCCGAAAGCAAAACGCGTGGAAGTGCGCTTCCCCGACCCTACCGCCAACCCATATCTCGCTTTCGCAGCGATGCTGATGGCAGGTTTGGACGGCGTTAAAAACAAAATCGATCCCGGCGAAGCCATGGATGCGAACCTGTACGAACTCCCCGCCGAAGAACTGGCGAAGGTGCCGACGGTTTGCGGATCTTTGCGCGAGGCCGTGAACGCCTTGAAGGCAGACCATCAATTCCTTCTCACCGGCGATGTGTTCACCAAAGATGCGATCGATGCCTATATCGATCTGAAGATGGAAGAAATTGATGCGTTCGAAACTATGCCGCACCCGATCGAATATCTAATGTATTACTCTTCATAGGAACAAAAAATCACGAAAAACCCGCCTTCCGGCGGGTTTTTTTATTCGGCTTGTTTCAGGTAATCATAGTAAGGATCGTTGACATCCTCTTCCATGCTCACGCTTTGGCGACGCATGCTTTCGATAACGATGCGTGCGGCTTGCATGTTCTGTGCCCATGTAAAGAAATCCTGATCGCGTGAAGGTGAAACCATGCTGACGAAATAATAGTATTCATCGCCTTCCATGACCGAGACAAGATATTCATATGGACTCATTTTAACGGGGTCAGTGGGCATAAGTTCGTATATTTGGGCCTTGCCGCTCCTGATGTCTCGGTTATATTTGTATTCCACTTTTTCGATCATTTTGCCCAGAGTGTAATCGGGAATGGAAAGCTCATCACGGAAGGTTTCTATTTCCTGCTCCAAAGTGGTCTTTAAAAGTTTGGAAATCACACTCACCTTGATGTGGCCGTCCAGATACAAGATATCATCTTCGGTTTCGCGGCGGCTTTGCTGAGATAACAACGCGCTCATCCGCTCGATGGACAAAATATTTCTATCCTTCAAATCCCATGATACCGGGTAATTAAAATAGGATTGGTCGAGGAATCCGTACTGCTCGCGCTTCTCGATACCTTCTTTCGAAGGCTTCAACATATGGAATGATTGAACAACCTGCGCCTGCAAAGCTTCGTCTTCCTTTTGGTTTTCCTGCGGCAGGTAGTATCTCACTATAGTAAGTGTTGGCCCGTTGATAATGGCGCGGCCACGCACGGTGTAGGCTTGGTCGCGATCCACCTGCACATAAACGACTTCTATTTCCTTATCCGATTTCTCACTCATCTCGGTCAGGCTGAAGCCGCTGGTGAGAATATAATTCACGACCCAGTTCTGCGCGCTGATCTCGTAAGGCAATTCCAGCGCCTCGATGGTGATGTGACTGCGCACCAGATTTTTGGGCGGACTAACGAACTTGCCAAGGATCGACAAAACCGTGTTGCTCAGTTTTTGGTCCATGTTTGGCCCGATGGGTGGCGGTTGCGTGTTGTCCGACCAGTCTTTGGGCACCATAATTTCAAAAGACAGATCATCCTTGTTGTAAGGCTTTACTTCCCTCGCCTTTTTCATTTTGGACTTGGTGTCTGCATCGCTCAGCGGTGCGGATTCTTTTACCGAAGGAACCTTCTTGAGGTCGACACCCTGCGCCTGCGCAGCCACAGGCACCATCAGCGCAAACAGCACGGCAATAAGGCTAAGATTTAATGGCAGATGGTTTGCGGTTTTCATCGATGTGAACATAGGTATAGAGCCCTTCCGTAACCTTGATGTATTCATAGTTGTGTCCCAGTGTGTGTCTCAAAGCCCAGCTCTCTATCTTTATTGTAATAGAAGTGGTGCCTACTTTGAAAACTTTGGTGAAAAAGCTGACCTGATCGCCCAGAAACACGGGACGGTGAAAAGCCATGGTCTCGACGCCCACGGTCACGATCCGGCCTTTAACGACCTGATAGGCGCGGCTGGCGCCCGCCAAATCCATTTGCGATAAAATCCAGCCACCAAAAATATCGCCGTTCGGGTTGGAATCGGGAAGGAGCGGAATGACCTTCAGGGTCGGCACACGGCCCTTCAATTCTTCGGGTAATTCCGGCTCATCCACTTGAAAATTAGCGAGGTCCATGGCTTTTAAGTTTCCAAAGGGCTGGGAATTGGCTATTGATAAAGCCAAGGTTTTTAATCAGGTGTAATTATCATGGCGGATTTGTTCGGCGAGGGCAACACGGCAAAAAGCGGCTCATACGGGGCGGCTGATATCGAAGTTCTCGAAGGTCTTGAACCGGTTCGCAAGCGCCCGGGCATGTATATCGGCGGCAC
>DLGR01000046.1 GCA_002482805.1 Micavibrio sp. UBA7689
GATGACCGAATGGACCAAGGGCAATGCGAAAGAAGAACGCAAAGCCAATGGCGACCTCGGCGGCACGATGCGTTTGGGCGCTTATCCCGCCGCGCTCAAAAAAGGCTCAAAGGTGGCCGCGATTTACGGTGCCACCGAAATCGAAGAGCGCCACCGCCACCGTTACGAAGTGAACATGAATTACCGCGACCAGTTGGAAGCGAAAGGATTTATCTTCTCCGGCGTATCACCGGACGGAAAATTGCCCGAGATTGCAGAGCGCAACGACCATCCGTGGTTTATCGGCGTGCAGTACCACCCCGAATTAAAATCCAAACCGTTCGCGCCGCACCCGTTGTTCGTGTCGTTCATCAAAGCGGCGATCGAGCAGGACCGTCTGGTGTAAGCCATGGCTTCGAGCGCGACAGGATTGTATTTTGTCGGTGAGGCCATTGCAGACCTTCGTTCCGTTCCCGATTTGCCGCGTTCCCTCAATATCAATCTGGGCGGTTCGAGTTATTTCGGCAGCATCGGCGCGGCCAACGCGATCAAACGTGCGGGCGCCGCGCATATCAAAAGTTATTATGTGGGATCGGTTTCCGAAGATTTGTTCGGCGGATTGTTTCTCGAAGATTTCAAAAAACACGGCGTGGGCATCGATTACATTCGCCGCATTGAACATCTTTCCATGCTGGCCGTCATCAGCGTGGTGGACGGGAAGAACAAGTTTGATTTTTACGGACGTCAGAAACCCAATACGATCGACGATTTGAAGATCGACGACATCGTTTACGATTTGAAAGAGCCGAACCAGTTGTTTTGCGTGGGTTCTGTCGTGATGACCGTTCCGAACGCGCGCGACGCCGTAACGGAATATGTCACTCGCAAAAGTGCGGACGGGCATGTGGTTTATTTCGATCCCAACACCCGGCCCAACATCATCCCCGACCGACAGGAATATGCGGATCGACTTTTGAAGATCGCGCATCAAGCGAGCGTGGTGCGGTTCAGCGAGGAAGATGTGGCGTGGACATATCCTTATGACAGCCATGACGATGTGGCGGCGCAATTCCTCAAAGCCGGACCCGCGGCCATCATCATCACGCATGGCGGCGGCGGTTGCACCGTATTCACACCTGAGGGCAAGCAGTTCGTGCCCTCCGAAATCAATCCGGGCATCGTGTTTACCGTCGGCGCGGGCGATAATTTCAACGCCGGTGTTTTGACCGCGCTTGCGTCACGCGGAGTGAGCAAAAAAGATGCGTTACGCAATCTTTCGGCGGGTGATTGGGCGAAGATTTGCGCCGAAGCGAACACGGTGGCATTTAACCATCTTTTACGCGTAAACGGCCTCGCCAAAGCGGCTTGAAGACTCCCCTTTTTATTGACATAAAATATACGTTGTTATAAGGTTTTTCCATGTACACTTCCGATTATTTCGCGCCCGTCATGTCACAGGGCATTCCCGTCAAGCTTGCGGCGCGGTCCTTCATCATTCCCATTCCCGAAGGCGTGGGAGAATTCATGACATATCCCGAAGATGTCGGCGCCGAGCCGCAATTTAAAAAAGGCATGCCCGTCATCAACAAAAAGGGCGAGTCCAAAGGCCATGGCATAGTTTTTAGAAATTATGCAGACCGCACGGTGCAGGCCGCACGCGGCGACGGCAAGGAAATGATCATCATCAACGGCATCACCGAAGAGCAAGGCAAACAACTGGCCGCGTTTTATCAGGTTATCGCGCCCGATCCGGAAAAAGCGGGCGTCGCGAGAATTCGTCAAGTGCTGGCCTTCGCGCACAACAAATTGGGCATCGATGATTTTTTCAACGGCGACCGCGATAAAATTCCGGCCTTTGAAAAGTCGCAGCCCCATCCCACCAATCCCGATTGTGGTGTGTTCATACGCAGAAGCGATGAAATTCGCCGTGCCGTGCTTGGCAACGGGCAGGGGCAATATCAAGGCCCCGCTGCATCGCCCCAGCAATTCAGCGGCAATGTGATTGCCGTCGGCAACGACAGGCACATATGGATGGTGCAAGCGGATGCTTTCTTAAACACACACCGCCACGCAGCGGATGACCGCGAAATCAAACTCACCGATTTGCCCGCGTTTTTAATGCGGTCCGAAATTTCGCCTACGCCATTCCAGCTTACTTTGTAATTAAGGCGCCGGGTCGGTTGGTTTTGATCCCGATGATTTTCCCGCATTTCTTTTTGCGCTCCACACAGCGACAGCCATTCCCGCAAGCGCGGCAAAAATTCCGCCGAGCATGAGTTTCGGCCCCGTTGTGCTGTGTTGTTCGGATGGATCGGATTTCGGGTCTTTTTGATCGGTCATTTTATTCTCCCTGTAGTTTTTTCTTTTAAATATACGCGCGACAGCAAAACCCCGCCAGATAATTCAGCGGGGTGCAAAATTTCGCTTATGGTTCAAGGTGTTTGCGGGGCGATTTTTTCGGGATGGAAAATTGCATCATAGGCAAAGCGGGCCAGAGGCGGGGCAGCGAAGGTAAGCAGAAATGCACCCACTGTTCCCGCCATCACGATCGCGGGAAGGGGGCTTGATTTCGGGGGCTCAGCGGCCATGCCGAATTCGTCGACGATTTGTTCTGGTAGATCAGTCATACACGCCTCTTGTCCTTGGTTTTAGGCCGCTAATGGCTTCACGGCAAGGAATTTGCAAAAAACCTTGGCAATTCAATGCGCGGACGGGTAAAAAGAGGGCATGAAAACCGTTAAAATCCAGAATTTTGAAATTGCCAACGACAAGCCCTTTGTTTTGTTCGGGGGCCTTAACGTGCTCGAAAATCTCGACATCACTTTGCGTGCGGTAGAGGTTTACAAGACCATTACCGACAAACTCGGCGTGCCGTTCGTTTTCAAGGCCAGTTTTGACAAGGCCAACCGTTCTTCGGTGAAAAGCTATCGCGGCGCGGGCCTTGAAGCGGGGATGGAAATTTTCCGCAAGGTTAAAGAGAAATTCGACAACGTGCCCATCATCACGGATGTGCACGAGATAGACCAGTGCCAGCCCGTGGCCGATGTCGTAGACGTTATTCAACTGCCCGCATTTTTGGCGCGCCAGACAGACCTCGTCGAGGCCATGGCAAAAACAGGCGCGGTTATAAATGTGAAAAAACCGCAATTCATGTCGCCGTATCAGGTGAACAATATCATCGATAAATTCGAAGAGTGCGGTAACAACAAAATCATCCTGTGCGAACGCGGCCATTGTTTCGGGTATGACAACCTTGTCGTTGACCCGATGGCGTTCGGCGTCATGAAAGAAGTTTCCAAAGGCGCACCGATTATTTGCGACACAGTACATGCATCGCAAATGAGATTGCCGGGTTCCGAAGCTTCGGGCGGACGCCGTGCTCTGGTTCCCGATCTGACCCGCGCGGTTCTGGCCATCGGTATCGGCGGTATATTCATCGAAGCGTACGAAGACCCCGACAAAGCGAAATGCGACGGGCCGAGCGCGTTGCCGTTCAACAAGCTGGAAGAATTCATCGTACAGGCGAAGGCAATCGACGATTTGGTGAAATCGATGAAGTTGGTTCAAATAAAATAAGAATTTAAGAAGAGTATTTCTGAGTATGGCCATAGAAGTTACATTGCCCGTTGATTTGAAACCCAAACAGGTCTTCACCGGCCTTTATCCGGTTTTCAATGCGTTGAACAAAGACCGCACGTCTTTCGATTATCACGTCCATGTGCCTGTGTTTGGCGCGCATGCGGCGGATGCCGAAAAACTCAGATTGCAATTGCTTACCATTAAAAGCGACGAACTAAGCGTTTCCAGAGTCTGGCCCCCGCAAGGACCGCATATCATACATCCTTATTTTTCAGGATATTTCCCCGGCAAGCTTTTGGAAGTGGTTACAGAAGTTGTCGAAAAGCATCGCGGCGAGTCCAGCGTGATGATCCACCCGATCACAGGTTTACAATTCGCGGAGCATTCCTGTTTTGCCCGTTGGTATGGTGCGAAAGTTCCCGAAGCATTGGATTGGGAAAAGCTAAAAAAAATCGACCGCGATGCGGGTCTTACATATCCCGGGCTTTAAACCGTATACACGCCGTTCTTTTTCACGGCCTTGATATCGCCCGTGCGGATGTGTTCTTTCAAAATATCTACGTTGCGGCGGTTGGCTTTGAAGCCCACGTCGAAGATATCGCCGACGAACGGCACCAGACCCACCAGCCAGTCCATAAAAACATTTCCCGCCATATGCATGAGAAGCACGGGATGTACGCCGCTCTTATGCGCTTTGTGGATGATGTATCCCGCAACGGCGAGCGCGGCCGTGTCACCTATGCCGGGAAGCAGGCCGAGAATGGCATCTAGCCCGATACGGATTTTCGTGCCGGGGATGATGAAGGCGTTGTCCATCAGGTCGGCGAGTTGGTCCAGTTTTCTGATATCGTGTTCGTTCATATCTATACTTACGCATGAAACAGGGTTTTGGTTTAGTCCAAAATGATTTAATCTTCCTGTTATGAATGAAAAGGCCCGCAATATCTTAAAGCTTTTCGGGCATGTGGCGCTTGCTACCGTGTTCGTCGCGCTCGCATCCCCCGGGCTTTTGGCCGTGCCGGGCGTGTGCCCATCCGAAGCCTGCACCATCTGGTACACGCTCGGCCTGCTTCTGATATCGCCGTATTATCTGGCGGTAGCGGGTTTCGTGCTCTGCTTCCTGCCGCAGTACGAGAAGGCGCGGCGCTATGTTTTTCGTGCCATCGTGCTTATTCCCGCGGTCACGGCGGGGATTTTCTGGATTTTCATCCTCGGCAGCGGCGGCGGTTAGGGCTGGACGAAAACCCGTAAAAACCTTACATTACAGGCCGTAATAGAAAGGTATTTTCATCATGAGCGCTATCATCGACATCACTGCCCGCGAAATTCTGGATTCCAGAGGTAACCCCACCGTGGAGGTGGACGTCCTCCTCGAAAGCGGAGCGCAAGGCCGCGCCGCTGTTCCATCAGGTGCATCGACGGGCGCGCACGAAGCGGTGGAGCTTCGCGACGGCGACAAGAAAAGATATCTGGGCAAGGGCGTTTTGAAAGCGGTCGATTTCGTCAACACGCAGCTGGCCGAAGCATTGGTCGGCATCGACCCCGAAGAACAAGTTATGGTCGATCAAACCATGATCGAACTGGACGGCACGCACAACAAAGCGAAGTTCGGCGCGAATGCCATTCTGGGTGTTTCGATGGCCTGCGCCCGCGCGGTGGCGGACGAGCTCGATGTGCCGCTCTACAAATATCTGGGCGGTCCTTACGCGCATCTGCTGCCTTGCCCGATGATGAACATCATCAACGGCGGGAAACACGCGGACAACCCCGTCGATTTTCAGGAATTCATGATCATGCCCGTGGGTGCGGAGTCTTTCTCCGAAGCGCTTCGTTGCGGTGCGGAGATTTTTCACGCGCTGAAAAAACAGCTGCATGACGCGAAGATGAACACGAACGTGGGTGACGAGGGCGGTTTCGCGCCTGCGGTTTCTTCCGCCACCGAAGCGCTCGATTTCATCATGAAGTCCATCACCGCCGCAGGATACAAGCCCGGCGAAGATGTCGTGATTGCACTGGATTGCGCCGCGACGGAATTCTTCAAGGACGGCAAATACAACCTCGAAGGCGAAGGCCGCGTTCTGACATCCGCGCAGCTGATCGATTATTTCGTGCAGCTGTGCGACAAATACCCGATCGTGTCCATTGAAGACGGCCTTGCCGAAGACGATTGGGAAGGCTGGGTTGCATTGACCGCGAAACTCGGCGACCGCGTACAATTGGTCGGTGATGATTTGTTCGTGACCAACCCCGTGCGCCTTGCCGAAGGCATAGAGCGCAAAGCGGCGAATGCTATCCTTGTGAAGGTAAACCAGATCGGCACATTGACGGAAACGTTCGAAGCGATAGAAATGGCGAAACGTGCGGGCTTCGGCATTATCCTGTCGCACCGTTCAGGCGAGACGGAAGATTCCACGATTGCCGATATCGCCGTGGCGACCAACGCAGGGCAGATCAAAACGGGTTCGCTCTCGCGCTCCGACAGGATCGCGAAGTACAACCAGCTTCTGCGCATTGAAGAAGAGCTTGGTCCAGCCGCTAAATATGCGGGAGCGAGTGTTTTGCGCAAGCAGCCGCAAAAATCCGCGAAGAAGAAAGCGGCCTAGAAATTAAAAATCCCCGCACATTACGGGGATTTTTTTATTTGGATGCGGATTTTTTCACATTGTCCGCGTGGATTTTTTCCGCTTCTGGCGTGATGACATCTGCGAAGTCAGCCATTTCATAGAAGGGACGGATTTCGATTTCGGATGGGCCCAGCATCGGGTTCGGGCATTTCTTCACCCATTCGACCGCTTCGTTCAGGTCTTTCACTTCCCAGATCCAGTAGCCCGCGACCAGTTCATTGACGTCCTTGGTAAAAGGACCGTCGACCACTGTGCGGTTCGCGCCATCGAATTTCACGCGCTTGGCTTGTGATGTCGGTTTCAGTCCGTCACCGTCCTTCATGATGCCGGCATCGATGAGCTGCTGGTTAAAGCGACCCATATCTTCAAACATTTTTTCCATTTCGGGGCCGGGTTTCAAACCCGCTTCGCTGTCCGCCGTCGCCTTTACAAAAATCATCACGCGCATAATCGTTCTCCTTGTTGTTTAGCCAATGTAGGGACGTCGAAAAAAGTTTCAAATCATATTTGCGAATCATATGAATCACTTACGCTATATGTTCTCCTAATGTACCCACATAACTTATTGATTCATTTCGTGGTTTTGTTTGACCCCGAGACTCGGGTGTGATTCATTAGAAGACGTGAAGAGACTCATCGAACAGAAATACATTTTCCGCCAGAACCTGATCGTCGTGATCGGGGTCTGTCTGTCATTTTATTTCTGTTATCACCTGATCGCGGGGGAGCGCAGTTATCTGCGTCTTATCTCGCTTAATTCACAAATCAGCACCACGGAAAAGCAATTGGAGCTTGCCTCCACACAGCGCACAGGCATGGAAGAAAAGGTCGTGATGATGCGCCCCGGTTCCGTGAATCGTGATTTGCTCGAAGAACAGGCCCGTTCGGTGCTCGGCTTTCATTACAAGGATGAGAAAGTATTGATCAAAAGCACCAACTAGTTAGGTTCTTTTCTTTCCCGTCTGACAAAAATTCATTCTATATCAGTATGTTGCAATGCACAAATGTGCATTTTCTCTAGCCTGTCTTGGGGAAATGTTGTATCTCCATTCTGCCTTTCAAACGCAAAATGTAGCCAATAGAGACAAGGTAATATTGCAGTGACAACTGACAAAAACAAACCCAAAAAGCCCAATCTTAAAACCGTATCCAATACATCGCCGGAACCTACGGTCGAGGAGATGAAAAAACTCTACCGCGAGATGCTCCTGATCCGCCGCTTCGAAGAAAAAGCGGGACAGTTGTACGGTATGGGTCTGATCGGTGGTTTCTGCCACCTATATATCGGACAAGAAGCCGTGGTAACGGGCATCAATTCCGTCCAACAAGAAGGCGACACGGTCATCACCACATACCGTGATCACGCGCACATGCTGGCCTGCGGGATGGAAGCCAAAGGTATCATGGCCGAATTGACGGGCCGCAAAACGGGTTATTCGCGCGGCAAGGGCGGATCGATGCACATGTTCAGCCAAGAAAAAAACTTCTTCGGCGGTCACGGTATCGTCGGTGCGTCGACATCGCTCGGCACAGGCCTCGGTTTCTATCACAAATATTCGAATGATGGCGGCGTGGCCGTTGCCTATATGGGCGATGGTTCCGCAAACCAGGGACAGGTCGCCGAATGTTACAACATGGCGGCGCTGTGGAAATTGCCGGTGCTTTATATCATCGAAAACAACCAATACGGTATGGGTACATCCGTGGCACGTTCATCCGCCGGTAAACTTTATTCCCGCGGCGCGGGTTTCGGCATTCCAGGCGAGCAAGTTGACGGCATGGATGTTTTCACCGTGCAGGCCGCCGCGCGCCAAGCCATCGATTATGTGCGTTCGGGCAACGGCCCCTACATCATGGAAGTGATGACGTACCGTTTCCGCGGACATTCCATGTCCGACCCCGCGAAATACCGCACCAAGGAAGAAGTGGACGATTTCAAAGGCAACCGCGACCCGATTGCGAATTTGCGCGTGCGTTTGATTCAGGACGAGGGCGTTTCCGAAGATGTTTTGAAAGTGATCGAAAGCGAGATCAAAGTCATCGTCAACGAAGCGGCGGATTTTGCCACGCAATCGCCCGAACTGGCGCCCGAAGAACTTTATACCGATATCTTGAAAGAGGTTGTGTAACCCATGCCTACCAATATTCTCATGCCCGCGCTTTCACCCACGATGACGGAGGGAAACCTCGCCAAGTGGCACAAAAAAGAAGGTGACAATGTGAAAGCCGGTGAAGTTATCGCCGAGATCGAAACCGACAAGGCAACCATGGAAGTGGAAGCCGTGGACGAGGGTATCCTCGGTAAAATCCTCGTGGCGGCGGGAACGCCCAATGTAGCCGTTAATACTCCTATCGCGACATTGCTCGCGGACGGTGAGACGAACGACAACAGCGCGGCCGGGCCTGTGCCTGTGAAAAACGATCTGGATATTCCGTGCCAGCCGCAGTCCAAACCAGCGGAAGGCGGCCCCGTGAAAACGCAAGTGACGAGTCAGCCCGTGGGTAACGCAGTGAGCGGCAATCGCGACATCATGTACGCGAAGGGCGAAATATTCGAGCCGCCCGTGTTCGACGAAGCCAAATTCATGGCCAACACCAAAACGCAGACGGTGCGCGAAGCTTTGCGCGACGCGATGGCCGAAGAAATGCGCGCCGATCCCAAAATCTACGTCATGGGCGAGGAAGTCGCCGAATATAACGGCGCGTATAAAGTGACCCAAGGGTTGCTCGACGAATTCGGCGCGAAACGTGTTATCGACACGCCGATTACCGAGCATGGATTTGCCGGTATCGCGGTCGGTTCGGCATTCAAAGGATTGAAGCCCATCGTCGAATTCATGACC
>DLGR01000044.1 GCA_002482805.1 Micavibrio sp. UBA7689
ATTGGAGCGTAACATGCGCATCATCACGACCCTGAAAGAAGGCGCGGATGATTTCTACACCAAACAAAACCAGAAACCGGCCAAGCCCACTGTGGCAAAAGTCGAAGCCGCTCCGGCACAGGTGAAAGTCGAAAACAAACAGGCGAAAAAATCCGAGCCTGTTGTGATCACGCCGCAAAAAGCCGGTGATAAGAAGGAAGAAAAAGTAACGGTGAAAAAAGAAACCGTGAAGACGCCTTCAAAGACCGTAACAAAAACCGAAGTGACTGTAGAAAAAGTTGAACCTTCCGCTTCCGCCACCAACGCATCCAAAAATGCGCGCGGCAGCAAGCAGAATTTCAATTCCGCCAAGACGTCCGCCGGTAACGAATAATCAGCTTAAAAGGTTCTGGACATCTGGATCCCCGCGGGACCCAGAATGACGATGAACAGCGCCGGCAAGAAGAACAAGATCATCGGAACGGTGAGTTTGGGCGGCAGGGATGCCGCCTTTTGTTCGGCATTCGCCATGCGGATATCACGCAATTCATCCGCCAGAACGCGCAAGGCCTGCGATACCGACGTACCGTATTGTTCGGCCTGTATTAACGCGGTGGCAAAGGATTTTCCGTGACCGCCCACGCGCTTTCCGAATTCCGACAGCGCGCCGCGCCGATCATTCAACATCGCCATCTCGGCGCTTAAAATCCCAAGCTCTTCGGCGAGCGTGGGCGAATGCTCCGCCACTTCCTGTGCAACGCGGTCTACCGTCTGTTCCAGACCGATACCGCCCTGTACGCAGATCAACATCATGTCGAGTGCGTCTGGGAATTGCAGGCTCAAATCTTCTATACGTTTGATGGCCGTGTTCTTGACCAGAATGCGCGGCAGGGAAAATCCTGTGAGCGCGCACATACCCAGAATGCTCATCTCCATCCAAGGCTCGATATCCTTGTCCGCCTTGGCCATGATCATCATCGCGAACAGCACGAGGAAAATCGGCAAAACGATCTGCGTGATGATGTATTTCATCGGCGCGGCAGGGTTTCTGTTCCCCGCCTGCATCAACATGATGCGGACCTTCTCGCCGTATTCACCGGCAAAGCTTTTCATTTTAAAGAACGACGCCAGAGAGTCTTTTGCCGTAACGGTTTTCGGCCCCTTGCGGTTCAATTCTTCCTTGGTTTGCTCGAACAAGGCTTTGCGTTTTTTCTCGATGACGTTTTTGTAACGCTCTTTTTTCTCGCCGCGATTGAGCATCGGCAGCGCGAACGCGGCAAACGACATCGCCGCGGCCAATGCGCTTATCACGATAATCAAAAGATCCGAGGTTAGATTGGGCACGTCATTACACCTTGAAATTGATCATTTGTTTCATGCACAGAATGCCGCACAGCATCCAGAAGATAGCGCCGCCCAAAAGCCATTTGCCCGTGGGATCATAGAACAGCAAGCCGATATAATCCGGATTGATAAAATACATCGCCGTCGCCACGAACACGGGCAACGCGCCGATAATCATCGCCGAAGATTTTGCCTCCGATGACAAAGCCTGCACTTTGCGGCGCAGGCGGAAACGCGCGCGGATAACTTTGGCAAGACCTTCGAGAATTTCGGACAAGCTTGAACCCGTTTGTGACTGGATCGTCACGGCGGTTGCGAACATCTGCACTTCGGCAAGCGGCATGCGGCGCGCGCAGTCCTGCACGGCTTCCGGCAATGACACACCGATTTTTTGCTGGTCGAAAATGCGGCCCATTTCATCGCCGATGGGACCCTGATATTCACGGCCCACCATTTTGATGGCTTCAGAAACCGGCATACCCGCGCGTAAGAGACGCGTCATGGCTTCGAGCGCATCGGCCAGTTCGGATAGAAATTTTTTCTGGCGGCGCTTGATCAGGCGTTTCAGGATGTAGCGCGGCAAACCCATAAATCCGATGATCGCGGCGAATATGATGACCAACAAACCTTTTCCGGCAAGATACGCGATAAACGGACAGACGATTCCCAGTATCACGGAACACAGCCAGAATTGCTTGGGCGACATGGTAAGGCCAGCCTGCATCAATTTCATGGATAGCGTGGCTTTTCTGGCTTCTTGTTCGGGGTCGGCATTGTCTTTGAGTTTGCGGGCCAGCGCTTCGCGGCGCGCCACTTCGGGATTTTTCTTCTTGCCGTTGTCCGCCACATGTTCGCCGCGGATAACGGTCATCATGCGTTTCTTTTGCGCGGATTTTGCACTGGATACCATAAATGCAATCATGCCGGTCACGACCAGCACGAGCAAAAGTGCAACGACGGTAATCACAATGGTGTTATCCATATGCTTCTTCCATGGCGTCGAGCACTAGCTTCTCGACATTGAACTGGCGGGCCTTGTCCCAAAATTTCGGGCGCATGCCGGATGATTTCAATTCGGTTATCAATTTGCCTTTTTCATCTTCGCCGATGAATTCCAGTTTGAAGAGGTCCTGCATGGTGACGACCTCGCCTTCCATCCCCGTGATTTCGGAGATATGCGTGACTTTACGCGAGCCGTCGCGCAGACGCTGCACTTGAATGATAACGTTGATGGCGGAGGCAATCTGTTCGCGCACCGCGATGGTGGGAAGGTTCAAGGAACCCATGGCGATCATGTTTTCCATACGCGAAATAGCTTCGCGCGGATTGTTGGCGTGGACCGTGCCCATGGAGCCGTCGTGGCCCGTGTTCATGGCCTGCAGCATGTCGAAGGCCTCGGCACCGCGCACCTCGCCGACGATGATGCGGTCCGGCCGCATCC
>DLGR01000025.1 GCA_002482805.1 Micavibrio sp. UBA7689
CATGTCTTTTCCTTCGGGGCGTTGCGTGACAAGCACGCGCCCGTCCTTATCGATCAGCGCGGCGGCGGCCACCAACAATAAAGGAAGCCCCGACGCTTCTTTGGCGCGGGGCTTCTCTAAAGCTTCTAAGCAGTTCATATGCCTGATTACTCGGCTGCTTTAGGGGCAGCGGCTTCAGGTGCAGATGCAGATGCAGGCGCGGATTGTTCGCCGGCCGCAGGTGCAACATCCTGAACAGGGTCGCCATTGATATCGAATTTTTCGATTTTCGCGGCGGCCTTCCAGTCATCGAGCATTTTTTCAAGTTTCTGACGGCGCAGTTCTACCTGGATTTGCGGTTTTACGTCCTCGAACTTCGGCTTTTCTTTGGTGCGGATGTCTTCCACCTTCACGACGTGCCAGCCGAACTGGGTTTCGATCGGGGTTTTAGACACTTCGCCTTTTTTCATTTTGAAAACGGGCTCTGCGAAATCAGGAACCATGGCCTCTTTCGAGAACCAGCCGAGATCGCCGCCATTGTTCTTGTTGCCGGGGTCGTTAGAATTTTCGGCAGCGAGTTTGGCGAAGTCCTGACCTGCATTCAGTTTGGCGATCATCTGTTCGGCAGTTATCTTGTCGCCAACCAGAATGTGCGAGGCTTTGATTTCCTGTGCATCCGGAACCTGACCGATTTTGTCGTCATATTCTTTTTTCAGATCGGATTCGGAGATTTCCTTGTCCACCGCACGTTGAACATAGATCGAACGCACGATTTGTTGTTTCGCCATCGCAAGTTGCTGCTGCACTTCAGGATCATTTTCCAGACCGGAAGCTTCAGCTTTGTTTTGCACGAGGCGCGTGTTGATCACTTGCTCGAGCGCCAAAGGATATACGGCCTGCGGTGGCAATTGCTGAACGTTCGCCGGCATCATTTTGATGTAACGGAACACATCGACGCGGGTGATATCCTTGCCATCAACAGATGCGACTACGGGATTTCCTTTTTTGACTTCCTTGCCGCCGATCTGACCTGCGGCTTGTTCGGCTTCGGCTTCTTCAGCGGGTGTCGGAGCGGGTTCGCCGGAGATGGAAGATGAAGCTGTCGTTTCCGAAGCTTCGCCTGCGGCGGGCGTATTCTCAGCCGTCACAGCGGGCGCATCTTTTGTCATATTCTTTGTCACCAGAAACGCTCCGGCGGCGGCGGCGATCAACAGCGCTACAACGCCTATGATGATCGGTGTGTTGTTCTTTGCTTCAGGCATGGTTCAATCCTTCGATTAAGGGGAAAAAAGCGCCTTTTCAGGCTGGCTGACATTGTGCATAGACAGGTCCAAAGGGCAAGACGAAAAGTTATATCTTTACCCCTCACCCCGACCCTCTCCCGACAGAGAGGGCGTTGCCATTGAATATTTGACGATTAACGCCGGGCGGCTTATATCAGTCAGGCTTTTGTAAAACCTAGGAATTGTAATGTTCATAAATCTCGCCATGAAATTGTTCGGCTCCAGCAACGAGCGTACTTTACGCCGCCTGCAAGCCAAGGTCGGCCCCATCAACGCCCTTGAGCCTGAATACGAGAAATTGAGCGATGCTGACCTGCAAGGCAAGACCGCGGAATTCCGCGCGCGCATCGCAAACGGCGAGAAGCTCGACGATCTTTTGACCGAAGCCTTCGCCGTCGTACGCGAAGCCTCCAAGCGCGTGCTCGGCATGCGCCCGTTCGACGTGCAGTTGATCGGCGGTATGGTTTTGCATGAAGGCAAGATTGCCGAAATGCGCACGGGCGAAGGTAAAACGCTCGTCGCCACCATGCCCGTGTATTTGAATGCGCTGGAAGGCAAAGGCGTTCACGTCGTTACGGTCAACGATTACCTTGCGAAACGCGACTCTGCATGGATGGGACAAATCTATAAATTCCTCGGTCTCACCGTTGGCGTCATCACGGCGAATTTGTCGGATCAAGAGCGTCAGGATGCGTATGGTTCCGACATCACCTACGGAACGAACAATGAATTCGGTTTCGATTATCTGCGCGACAATATGAAATTCCGTCTGAACCAGATGGTGCAAAAACCTTTCAATTTCGCCATCGTCGACGAGGTCGATTCCATTTTGATCGACGAAGCGCGTACGCCGCTTATCATTTCGGGGCCAAGCGAAGGCTCCATCGACCTGTATGTCAGCGTCAACAAGATAATACCGTTGCTTACATCCGAAGATTACGAAGTCGATGAAAAAACCCGCGCCGTTACATTGACCGAAAACGGCAACGAGCATGTCGAAAGCCTTTTGAGCGAACACGGCATCATGCAAACGGGCAATCTGTACGACGCGCAGAACATCGCGTTGGTCCATCACGTCAACCAAGCCTTACGCGCGCACAAGATTTTCAACCGCGACACGGATTACATCGTCAAAGACGACAAAGTCATCATCATCGATGAATTCACGGGCCGTATGATGGAAGGCCGCCGTTATTCCGAAGGTCTGCACCAAGCATTGGAAGCCAAAGAAAAGGTAAAAATTCAGAACGAGAACCAGACTCTCGCCTCGATCACGTTCCAGAATTATTTCCGCATGTATCCCAAGCTGGCGGGTATGACGGGCACCGCCCTTACCGAACAAACGGAATTCGCCGAAATTTACGGCCTTGGCGTTGTCGATATTCCCACCAATGTCGGCGTGGCCCGTGTGGACCAAGACGACAAGATCTACAAATCCATGGATGACAAATATGACGCCATCGTCGATTTGATTCATGAAGCACAGGAACGCAACCAGCCCGTGCTGGTCGGCACCGTTTCCATCGAGAAATCCGAAAAGCTTTCCGAAGCCTTGAAGAAACGTAAAATCAAGCACAACGTCTTGAATGCGCGTTATCACGAACAAGAAGCGCAAATCGTAGCGCAGGCAGGCCGCCCCGGTGCCGTGACCATCGCCACCAACATGGCNNACTCGGCGGTAACGCGGACATGATGATCGATCACGAAACGACCGAAGGCATGTCGGATGTCGAAAAACAGCATCTGACCAACCGTATCCGTTCCGAAGTGGAGCGCGACCACGCCATCGTGAAGGCCGCAGGAGGCCTCTGCGTTATCGGCACCGAGCGTCACGAATCCCGCCGTATCGACAACCAGCTGCGCGGCCGTTCGGGCCGTCAGGGCGACCCCGGCCTGTCCGTGTTCTTCCTGTCCGTCGAAGACGATTTGATGCGCATTTTCGCGAGCGATAAAATGGAAGGCCTGCTCAAATCCCAGATCGGTTTGAAAGACGGCGAAGCGCTCACGCACCCATGGCTGTCGAAGGCACTGGAACGCGCACAAGGCCGCGTCGAGCAGCAGAACTTTGAAATCCGCAAAAACCTTCTGAAATTCGACAACGTGATGAACGACCAACGTAAAGTCGTTTACGAGCAACGCCGCGAAATCATGGAAGCGGATGACGATCTCGACATGTACATCAACGAGATGCGCGAAGACATCATCAACGATATCGTCTACCGCACCTGCCCCGCCGGTGCCTATGCCGAACAATGGGACGCGGAAACATTGCACCGCGAATGCATACGTCTTTTGAACCTCGATCTGCCGATTGCGCAGTGGGTCAAAGAAGACGATATCGACGAAGGCATGCTCCGCGAACGCATCGAGAAAAAGGCAAAAGAAGTTCTGGAATCCAAAATCGCCATCGCCGGAACGGAAACTTTCCGCCGCATGTCGAAAAATTTCCTGCTCCAGCTTCTCGACGGGCACTGGAAAGAGCACCTGCTCAATCTCGACCATTTGCGCCAAGGTATCAACCTGCGTGCGTTCGGACAGCGCGACCCGCTGAACGAATACAAGGCGGAAGCTTTCGGGCTTTTCGAAACCATGATGCACACGTTGCGCGAAGCGGTGACGCAAACGATTTCCTATGTGGAAATCAATTTGAGTCCCGAAGTTCTGGCCGCGATGCAAAAGCAACAGCAGTTGCAGGCAGAATTGCAGCAAAAGAAATTGCGCGAAACGCGCAGCGACCCTGCTTTCGCGGCCGAGCAGGAACCTAAAAAAGAAGGTTCGGTGGCGCAGTTCCGCAAAACTCAGTTCGACCAGAACGATCCCGGTTCATGGGCGGATACGCCGCGCAATTCCCCCTGCCCTTGCGGTTCGGGCAAAAAATACAAACATTGCCACGGCGCGGTTTCGGGAACGGCGTAAAACCAAGCAATATTATCGAGAGTAAAATATGCCTACCGCAGAAATAGAGTTTTTAGAGCCTCTCATTGAAGCATTACACGCCGTTCACGCGTACCAAGAACGTAGACCGGATAGAAATTTAATCACCAACGGTGATGCAAGCGAAATAAAAGCTGCCATTTCCGGCTTTATCACCGATGCAGCGCATATCGGAACATTCGAAGAGCAAGTTGAATTTTTTGATGCCGTTGCCGCGCATATTCCGGCCTTTATAAAAAAAGGGAAAGAACCATATTTTCTTGTCGACACGTTGTTCGGCACTCTTTTGGCATCATCCCGTTCCCACGCAAAAGCCTTAAGCCTGACCAGAGGCGAAGAGTACGAACAAATTCAAATTTATGCTTTGAAAAAACTTGCGCCGTACATAAAAGACGCCATCCGCAAAGGGCCGGGAATTAATGTGCAAGAACGCACCTACATCACCAAAGAATTTTGCCTTGTGACCAATGCGGCGGCTTTGATGAAAAGCGAGGAAGACGTTCTGTCACTTTATGACGGGGACAACAAGCCGATCCCCGTAAATTTCAACGCAGATATTCAGCCTTTGGACGAAGAGATATTGGCTGTCGCAAGAATATTTACCAAGGTATCTGCCAAAGAAATAAAACCTTCGGAAGCAGCTCAGGAAATAACTGACGAGTTGGGTTGGAAGCCGAAGACAATCTTTGCTTATGATACCGTCTAGAAGACTTTAATCGTTAATGCCGTGTTCGAATTCACGCATCGCGCGACGCATACACATATTGCGCGATGAATTCGTGCGGTTTTCCTGCGCGCATTCGGTTTGGATGGGATTGGCGGCCGATGGGTTGCCCCGATAATAATCGCGCTGCTGACGATCGCGTCCCAACAAAGCGCGGTAGTACGCGCTTTCGTTGTTACGGATGGTAACGCCCGGCGTGGGACGCGCGGTATCGGTGACGATCGTGGTGTTACCCGGAAGTTGACGTACAACCACTTCCGCCATCGCGGGCGCGGTAAATGCGATCAAAAGCGCGGTTGTTAAAAATAACTGTTTCATGCGGCCTCCTTGGATTGGGCGATGATACGCTCAACATCCTTGATATCAACGTCCGACGACTGGTATGCGTTCCCGATTCCGTTGGTCAGGATAAAACCTATTTGACCGTTCGACGCCTTTTTGTCGTGATACATCAATTGTACCATATCCGTTGCGGATTGGGTAAGCGGCGGGGAAATCTGCGCAATTTCGGTTTTGAGCCCGTTGGATTTCAAATGTTTTTCCATGCGTTTGGCATCGGCTTCAGGACATATGCCCATTTTCACGCAGAGACGGAATGCCAGCACCATACCGATGGATACCGCTTCGCCGTGAAGCAATCTTCCGTCGAAACCCGCGGCGGCTTCGAGCGCGTGTGCGAATGTGTGGCCGAGATTCAAGAGCGCACGGTCACCGCCCGCCCGTTCCAGTTCATCGCCGCCGACGATTTCCGCCTTCATCTTGCAGGATGTTTCAATCGCGTCTTTGAGCGGTTCGGTTTTAAGACTTAAAACATTTTTGCCTTCGTCTTCCAGCCATTCGAAGAATTTCGCGCTGCCGAGCAAGCCGTATTTCACGACTTCGGCATAACCCGCTTTCAATTCGCGGTCAGGTAATGTTTTCAGTGTGGTTGTATCACAGAGAACGGCGATGGGTTGATAGAAGGCGCCGATCAGATTTTTGCCCTGCACCGCGTTGATACCGGTTTTGCCGCCTACGGATGAATCCACCTGTGCCAGCAGTGTTGTTGGAACCTGTACGAACGGAATGCCGCGCAGGACGATGGAGGCCGCGAAACCGCCGAGGTCACCGACCACGCCGCCGCCGACCACGAACAAAACCGATTTGCGATCCGCCTGTTTGGACAAAAGCCAATCGACCACGTTTTGCAGTTGTTCGTATGATTTTGTGGCTTCGCCGCCTTTCACCCAAAACATTTCGGGCTTCGCTCCGTTCAAACCGGACACAAGGCGGCGCGCATGTTGTTCCACAGCAATATCAAAGAGGATGAAAACTTTGCGGTTTTTCACATCGACCGGAATATATTCGGAAGCACGTTCCAGCAATCCGCCGCCGATATGGATTTTGTAGGAGCGCGTTCCCAGATCTACATTGACGTCGATAATTTCACTCATGGGGGCGATATTTCCGTTTTTTCCAAATGGTCGGCAAGGGTTTTCAAAAGCACGGCCAGAGTCTTGTCGACCTCCTGATCCGTGGATTCCACAACGATATCGGCGTTTTCGTATATGGGATAGCGTTTATCCATCAATCCTTGGAGGATGTCGCGCGGATTGCCGTTTTTAAGCAGCGGACGCTTGCCGTTCCTGCCCGTGCGTTCGACCAGCACATCGAGATCGGCCTTCAGCCAGATGGATATGGCGGAATTCCAGATCAAATCCGCGGTCATTTCATTCATAATCGCGCCGCCGCCCGTGGCGACCACCTTTAAATCTTCCGAAAGCAGCCGCGCCAGCACTTTGCGTTCCATATCACGAAATGCAGGTTCCCCCTGTTCTTCGAATATGCAGGCTACTGACTGTCCTGCCGATTTTTCGATTTCCTGATCCGAATCCACAAACGGGACGCCCAAGGATTTCGCCAGCAAACCGCCCAGCTTGGTTTTACCCACACCCATCAGCCCTATCATAACGACGGGTTTGTCGAGTTTGGCGAGGATGGTTCGGGCATGCGGGTCCATATGCCATGTTTATGCCATGAATATTTGAAATCAATCAATTGCATTCGGGCCATCGGTTGATTAAGTTCTATGCAAATCAACACCATGCCCAAAATCCTCAAGGGAAAACACCATGCAATTCGGATTCGTAAAATTCTTTCTTTTGGCCGTCATTCTGATCCTGGGCGCAGGCTTTGCGTGGCTCGCGCTGACCGACCTTCCCGTCCAGCAACAAGAAATTTCGGTAGCCGTCCCCCTCGAATAACCCACCCCCTACACCTTGCAGAAAGCAACCATGTCTAAATTCTTCCTTCTTCCTCTTTTATTGTGCCTGATCGCAATTCCTGTCTATGCGCAGGATAAAAACGACGACGCGCCCAAAAAGCCCGTTGCCACCAAAGAACAAAAAACCGCGCCAGCAGAAGAAAATGAAGCACACGTTGCTTCCGAAGAAAAATCCCCCGAGAAATCAAACATTGATTGGGTGGACGTGGAATCCACGGGCACTCTTGGCTCCGCAAAAGAAGGCGGTCTCGAAAAAACCATCTGGAAAGAGCAACCGCGCTCCTTGATCGAGCTTTTGATAGCAAAGCTTCCTACCAATCCGCATTTGCGTTCTGTGCTGTCCCTGCAACGCCGCGTTCTGCTTTCTAAAACCGACGCTAGCCTCATTCAAAACGATATCGGTGTGTTGCGCGGCAATGATTTGCTCATCCAGCGCATCAACAAACTCATGGATATGGGGTTGTATGACGATGCGTGGGAGCTTTACACCAAGCGCGCCGATACAGTTTACGATGCATCCATCGCGCAGATGGGCATGATGCTCCTCGTCATGAAAAACGACCTCGCCACGGCCTGCCTCGAAGAAAAGGTTTTCTCGGCGAAGTACCCTAAAGACAAATTCTTTGCGACGCTCGATAAGGCCTGCGGGCAAACGCTGGGCGGCAGCACAGCCCCCAAATTCCCCGACAGCGCCGTGCTCGAAGCCGTCTACAACAAACCTGATTATTCCGTGTCCGCCAAAGACACCGGCGCGTTGACGAAGATGAGCGATCTGGAACGTGCGCTGGTTCTGGCGAACGGCAAAATCCGCTATGACAGCGTCGGCGCGGATAATATCGCCGCCGCACCTTCCATGCTGCTCACCTATTTCCTGATGGACAAGAAATTGCCGGACGCGACGCGGGCATTGATTAGAACCGAAGCCGATAAACGCGGTTTGACGTGGTACACGCATTCCATCGCGCGCGAGGAGGAATGGGCGAAGGCAAAAGCCATCAAAGATGTGCCTTCCCAGTGGCCTTATGTCGAATCGGCGTTGAAAGGCCCTTTGAACTCCGCCGACATCGGTCTTTATTATGGTGAAATGCTCGCCGCCGCGAAGCCAGAGAACTTATCCACAGAAACGCTGGAAAAAGCCCTGAACGTGTTTTTGGCATCGGGTAAAGCCCTGCCCGAATTCTGGCGGAATGCAGCGCAAAAAAACGCCCCTCAAAACCCCTTGTTTTACATATACTTGCAGGCTTTCGGCAGTCTTACACCCACCGAGGGAGCCACCCCCAAAGTTGAGGAATTCCAAAAAGCAGCAAAGTCGCTGAAATCTGCCGATTTTGACCAAATCCTTGCAATCATTGAGTCTCTTGACAAGCAGGCCGCAATCCTTAATAATCCATTAATAGTTTATGAAAAACATTTAAGCTTGACAGAGCATGGCGATTATGTAATGCCTACTGTCGGTTTGAACGTATTGCTGGAAACGGCGCCCGAAAGAAAACAATTAGGGATAACCGTTCTGGCCGTACTTAACAGCCTTGCTGCCAAGCCGGACAATATGTATTCCGGAACGGTCCGCAAGAGTTTGTACAGTATGTTAAACGTGGGGCTTATTGAAGACGCGAAGCTCATCGGTGCTGAAACCGTGGCAAGCGTTCTGAACAAATATTAGAAGGAATTAAAATTATGGCACGTCCAGGTCGTCCGAAGTTACCGAAACCTACCCTTCACGGGTCGATTGATGCGTTTCTCGATATGCTGACCTCCGAACGCGGTGCGGCGATGAACACGCGTCACGCTTACTGGCGCGACCTCGCCGATGTTTCGTTGTACCTCAAATCCGAACGTAAATCGGATGTTGATGTCGCCACGACCGCTGACATCAAAGCCTATCTGGATCACCTGTCCAACAAGACGCACGTCAAAGGCAAAAACAAATCCCAGATCGCCGTTCGCACCGTTGCGCGCCGTCTCTCCGCCCTGCGTCAGTTCTACCGTTACCTCGTGTCCGAGAACATTCGCAAAGATGATCCGACCTCCACGATCGAATCTCCGAAACAAGGCCGCACGCTTCCCAAGACGCTGTCCGAGTCCGAAGTTTCCATCCTCATCAAAACAGCAATGTCCCAAGGCGGTTCGGATTCCATCCGCCTCGTCTGCTTGCTTGAAATGCTTTACGCAACCGGTCTTCGCGTTTCCGAACTCGTCGGTCTGCCCCTCTCCGCCATCGGCGAAGAGCAGCAGTTCCTGATGGTGGACGGCAAAGGCGGCCGTGAGCGCATGGTGCCGCTCTCCGACCCCGCTCAAAAAGCGATGAAGGAATATATGGCCCTCCGTCCTCAATTCATCGGCAACGAAAACCGCGCCGAACAAGAAAAATGGGTATTCCCGTCCAGAACGTCTGAATCGGGCCACCTGACGCGTCAGCGTTTCGCACAGCTTCTGAAAGATCTCGCCCGCGCGGCAGACCTCGATGAAGAGCGCGTATCGCCGCACATCCTGCGTCACGCTTTCGCCACGCACCTTTTGTCCCGCGGCGCAGACCTGCGCTCCGTTCAGAAGATGCTCGGCCACGCAGACATCGCGACCACACAGATCTACACCCACATCGTCGGTGCAGGCCTGAAAAAGACGGTCGAAGAAAAGCACCCGCTCGCCAAGAAAACGGGTTCCCGCTAATCAGCGAATAAAGATATGACAAAGACAGGCTCGTAATTGCGCCTGTCTTTTTCTTTTGGTATCAATACGTCCCTGAACAACATAAAGAAACTCAGATGAGCCAGCTGGAATTTGAAAAGCCGATCCTCGAACTCGAAGGAAAGATTACAGAGCTTCGCAATATGAGCGGCGATTCCGCGCTCCATATTTCCGATGAAGTCGGCAAGATGCAATCGAAGGTCTCGAAACTTTTGACGGCGACCTACAGCAAGCTGACGCCCGCGCAAAAAGTTCAGGTCGCGCGTCATGGCGATCGTCCGCACTTCCTCGACTACGTCAACGCCATGGTCACGGATTTCACGCCGCTCGCCGGCGACCGTAATTTTGCCGAGGACCAAGCCCTGCTCGGCGGCCTCGGACGCTTCAACGGACAAAGCGTCGTCATCATGGGCCACGAGCGCGGCCACGACACCGATACGCGCCTCAAACACAATTTCGGTATGGCGCGCCCCGAAGGTTACCGCAAAGCACAGCGCCTGATGGAGATGGCGGATCATTTTCAAATCCCGATCATCACATTGGTCGATACCGCCGGCGCCTATCCCGGGCGGGGCGCGGAAGAACGCGGTCAGGCACAAGCCATCGCGAAATCGATTGAAGTCTGCCTGAACGTAAAAGTGCCCATTATCTCCGTCATCATCGGCGAAGGCGGATCGGGCGGCGCGATTGCCATCGCAACCGCAGATCGCGTGTATATGCTAGAACATTCCATCTATTCGGTTATTTCGCCCGAAGGCTGCGCGTCCATTCTGTGGCGTTCGGCAGCGAATGCGCCCGACGCGGCGGCGGCACTCAAACTCACCGCGCAGGATATGAAAGAAAACAAGCTGATCGACGGCATCATCGCCGAGCCTATCGGCGGCGCGCAGCGTCACAAGGCGGAAACGATCGAAAGCGTGGCCGTGCAGCTTCGCGCCGCGCTCAAGGAACTCACGCCGTGGGATCCCGATGCCATCAAGAAATCCCGCGCCAAGAAATTCCTGGCGATGGGCCGCGCGTAAGATGGCGGTGTTCTTTCAATCTTTCGATGGATGGAGGAACGATGGCACGGAATCACTTCCCAAATATGTAGCGACCTTCACCAAAGCCAGTTGTCTGTATAACGGGCAAAAGGTCAGTGTGCCCGAAGATACCTTACGCGCGTATCAGGCAGAGCCCGACAACGGGCTGGATAAAGATGATTTTGATAGAATTGACGACGCGTTCAAAGCGCATCCGCGCCTGCAGATTACCGCTTAGTGCATCATGGGATTGCGTTCGCCCACAATGGCGTGTTGAACGGCAGGCAGGCTGACTTCGCCTTCAGTGTTACCCAAAGCTTTTTGATTGAACGTGCCGTCGTACATCAAGCGGCCGACCAAACGCGCGGGACTTCTTTCGCGCTTCAGGAAATTGGTAAGATCGGCATACGCCCCCTGAAAGGTCGGATGGCTGGACTTCACTTCGGTGTTCAAGATCCGGTCCAAGATATCGCGCGTGTTGCAAACAAAATCCCATCCACCTTCAGTATTGCGGCGCAAATCATAACAAAGGAATCTGCGATCTTCTTGTCGGGGGGGATTGCTTTGAAGGCCACCCAAATGTTGGGCGTTTCTGAATGGACCGCGTACAGCAGTGACACCGTTTAAATTGGCGACCACGTCTTCATCCGCACGGCAGAAATCGACAAAAAGATAACCCATAAAGATACCCCTCTAATGCATGGCGTTATGCATTAGAGGAATAGCAATTCTTAATGGTTATGTCAATAAAGACCTAAGCGGCGGCCGAAATATCGCTGGAAGCCGCAGGAACCGTGGCGTTCAGGCCCCGTTCATGCCATCCGGCCCGGCGCTTCATGTTGTCGAAGGAGCCGTGGCCTGCTTTGCCATGCCCTTCGTCCGTGGTTGCGGCGCGGAAATAGAGCATGAGGAACACGCGTATGGCCGCCGTAAGCGACGTTCTGCGGTTCTTGCGGAAGTGAATCAGCGTGCACAGCTCATGGATCGAGCAATTCTCGCGGGTCGAAATCTCTTTGAGCGCGCGCCACATCTCTGGCTCGAGACGCACAGAGGTCCTGCGGCCGCTTACGGTTATGTTTCTGGATACGAGAGTACTTCCCGCGCCAGCTTCCATTTCATTTTGCAATTGGTGATAGCCCATCAGAATTCTCCTTTTCCTGTTTCGATTCACCTACTTCATGATAGGCAAAACAAAAAACAATGCAACCCATAGGTGTATAACCTACATTCTGTTGTATTCTTCGTCCGTCAAAGCCTTGATAGAAATAGCATGTATTCTGTGGGCTATTTCGTCTTTGAGCATTGCATGCACCATGCGCTGCCGCTCTACCCGGCTAATTCCCTCGAAGGAAGAAGATACAATCAAAACGCGAAAATGGCTTTCACCCGAACCATCGTCTCCGGCGTGTCCTGCATGCAGGGCGCTCTCGTTTACGATATCCAACCGCGAAGTTTGCAAGCCTTGTGCCAGCTTGGTGCGGATCGTCTCGGTCATGGTTGCCATTGTATTCACCAAACACCATTTCAGATGGCTTGTCAAAAGCTTGTAACACGTCATTCAAACCCGTAAAATGGGAAGAATATGCCCAGAATCCAACTGAAACCGAAATCGCCGGAATTCGCCGAACAAAAAAAGAAAGTCGGAACAAAGGCTTGTGACATGCCAGGATGCCCCCAGCATGGCGAACACCGCGCGCCCAAAGACCGGTCTCTGAATGAAAACTACTGGTTCTGCTTCGACCATGTAAAAGAATACAATGCGGCGTGGGACTTTTTCTCCGGCATGAACGCGAATGAAGTGGAAGAATCCATCCTCAATTCGCTCTACGGCGATCGTCCCACGTGGCGTTACGACGTGGACGGCGCCGCAGCCGATGCGCTGCGTCGCGCGGCATGGCAGACCTACAATTACACCGACAAGGAACCCCCCAAGGACTACACGCGCAAAAACAACACCTCCGAAGCCGAACGTCTAACGCCCGAATACGAAGCCTTGATGATCATGGGTCTGGAACCGCCGGTCACGCTGCCCGTCATCAAGACGCGGTACAAAGAGCTCGCCAAGAAATATCACCCCGACCTGAATCCCAACGATCCCAAGGCCGAGGACCTTCTCAAAACCATCAACATGGCCTATACAATATTGAAGCTTTCTTACGCGAAATTCGAGAAGCTTACCCCACGGTCCTAACCCCTAACCGAGTACTTTATGATCATGAATGTTTTCGCGGATGCTTCGACGCTTCCCCTGCCCAACCATTATCCGGGCAAGGTGCGCGATGTTTATGATCTGGAAGACGGCCGCCTTCTCATGGCGACATCGGACCGTTTGAGCGCGTTCGACCGTGCCATCACCGCCGTTCCACACAAAGGCGCCATCCTCAACGCCATCACGAAATTCTGGTTCGACCGCACCGCCGATATCATGCCCAACCATGTGATCGATTATCCCGACCCGAATGTGATGGTCGTGAAAAAGTTGAAGATGTTGCCCGTCGAAGTCGTCGTGCGCGCGTATATGACGGGTTCCACGGGCACATCCATCTGGACCAAATACAAAAACGGCGAACGGGAAATGTACGGCCACACATTCCCCGAAGGCATGGTTAAAAACCAGAAGCTGGAGCGGGATATCCTGACGCCGACGACCAAGGGTAAATCGGACGATCCGATTTCGGGCGCGGAAATTGTCGCAAAAGGCCTCGTCGAGGAAATTTTGTGGAAGCAGGTGGAAGAAAAAGCGCTCGCGTTGTTTGCGCATGGGCAAAAGATAGCGGCCAAGCAAGGCTTGATCCTTGTCGATACGAAATATGAATTTGGTGTCGATGATAAAGGCGTGTTGCATGTCGGCGATGAAATCCATACACCGGATTCCTCACGCTACTGGATTGCGGCCACATATGACGCATTGTTCGCCACTGGCAAAGACCCCGAAGGTCTGGACAAGGAATTCGTACGCCTGTGGCTGACGCAGCGCATGGAAGACCCTTACAAATCCCCTATTCCCGCTATCACGCCCGCGGACCTTGAAATGTTCAGCGCGAAGTACCAGACGCTCTACGAAAAAGTGACGGGACAGAAATTCGCCCCCGAACAATCCAATATTCCGATCGCCGAGCGCGTATTGAAAAACATTCAACCCTATACCCGAGTAACCGCAGATGCCCGATAAGATCCAAAAAGAAAAAGAACCGATGCACGCATCCTTCGACATCACGAAAGTGGTGAACAAGGAAGGCAAGTACACGACCATTCCCGACCGCAAATTCAACGTGCGGGAAACTTTCGGACTCGATGTCGATTGGGAAGTGCCGGGATTCAAGGACCCCGACAATCAAAACGTGCCCGATATCGACAAAACCTATCATTTCGATTTCGAAACGACGATGGCCGTATTAGCGGGCTTTGCCTATAACCGCCGCGTCATGGTGCAGGGTTATCACGGGACAGGTAAATCCACGCACATCGAACAAGTCGCCGCGCGCCTCAACTGGCCTTGCGTGCGTATCAACCTCGATTCACACGTCTCACGTATCGATTTGCTCGGCAAGGACATGATTGTTCTACGCGAAGGCAAACAGCTCACAGAATATCAGGAAGGTCTCTTGCCGTGGGCGATTCAAAACCCCGTTGCACTGGTATTCGATGAATATGATGCGGGCCGCCCCGACGTTATGTTCGTTATCCAACGCGTTTTGGAATCCGACGGACGTTTGACGTTGCTCGATCAAAATAAAGTTATCCGCCCGCATCCCGCGTTTCGTTTGTTTGCTACCGCCAACACGATCGGTTTGGGTGATACAACGGGCCTCTACCACGGCACGCAGCAGATCAACCAAGCGCAGATGGACCGTTGGAACATTGTCGCGCAGCTTAACTATCTCGAGCACGATGTCGAAATGTCGATCATGCTCGCCAAGGTTCCCGAAATGAACAATACGCAAGGCAAGGAAACCGTTTCCGCGATGGTGCGTATGGCAGATCTTACCCGCGAAGGTTTTATCAACGGCGATCTTTCCACCGTGATGTCGCCGCGTACGGTTTTGAGCTGGGTTGAAAACTACACAATCTTCGGCGATCGTGATCTTGCGTTCCGTTTTGCATTCATGAACAAATGCGATGAAACAGAATGGCCGACGCTCAACGAATATTATCAACGTTGCTTCGGCGCGGAAATTTTGAAAAAATAACCACCACCAACCAAACCTAGGAGAAAACTTATGGGTAAATCACAAGACGCTAAAAAAGAAACCAAGAAAAAGCCAACCAAGACGCCTGCCGAAAAGAAACTGGCCAAGCAGGAAAAGAAAGCCGCAGCTAAGGGAAGATAGTTGGCGCCCAAGAAAGACAACAGCACGGAAGAGTTCAAGAATGCTACCGCCGCGACGCTTCGCGCCATGGCGGAGAAAAAACATATGGGCGTAACGTTTTCGGCGGCGGAAACTCCGGAATATCAAACCGCGCCGAATGCCGAAAACACCCGCCTTCCCATGCCGCCCGTGCATCTCGACGCCACCACCAAAACCATTTTGCGTGGAACGTCGGATGCCAAAGCGCTTCGTCTGCGCCACCATAACCGCAAAGCTCACCTCAAAAACGCGCCGATGGATTTGTCCGCCAACCAGATGTTCGAGGCATTAGAACAGGCGCGGTATGAATCGCTGGGTATGAATGACATGAAGGGTGTGAAAGACAATCTTTCCACCGTTCTGTCCGAAAAATTCAAACGCATGGGGTATGACAAGCTCGGCACCCGCGAAGACGCCAACATGGCGGACGCGCTGCACGCCCTCGCCCGTTTTTCGCTGACCAAAGAAAAGCCACCTAAAAACGCCAAGTCACTCATCGAGATTTGGGAGCCTTGGGTCAAAGAACGTCTTGGCGACAAAGGCTTTGAAAGCCTGAAGCCACTAGTGAACGACCAGACAGCTTTCGCCAAGGAAGCGCGCCAGATTTTGAACCGCCTGAACATGAAGGGCGAAGATGCGGGCGGGCAAGAAGATTATACCGAGGACGGCGATCAGGAAGACGATGCCGACCAAGATCAAGATTCCACCGACGACGCCAGCAACAAGGACGAAAAACAAAATCCCGGCAAGGACAGCAAGGACAAAGCGGATGATTCCGATATATCGGAGTCTGCCGACGAAACCGAAATCGGTGACAGCGGCGAGGAATTCGGAGAACCCACCGAAGGCGAAACGCCATCGGAAATGGGCCGCAGGCGCAATGATGTTGATCTAGACCCGCACGGCAACAAATATGTGATCTACACGACACAGTTCGACGAGATCGTGAATGCCGAAGATCTGGCCGATCCCGGGGAGCTGACCCGCCTGCGCAATCTGCTCGATCAACAGATGGGGCCGCTGCAGGGCGTGGCGGCGAAACTTGCCAACCGTTTGCAAAGAAAGCTGATGGCGAAGCAACAACGTTCATGGTTGTTCGATCAGGAGGAAGGCTATATCGATGCCGCGAAATTATCGCGCATGATTGCCAACCCATCCATCACGCTCACCTTTAAAAAAGAAAAACAGACGGATTTCAGGGATACCATCGTTACGCTTCTCATCGACAATTCGGGTTCGATGCGCGGGCGGCCGATTGCGATTGCCGCGATGTGCACAGATATTCTCGCAAAGACATTGGAGCGCTGCGGCGTGAAGGTGGAAATCCTCGGCTTTACCACGCGCGCATGGAAGGGCGGAAAATCCCGCGATTTGTGGATCGAACGCGGGCGCGAACAACATCCGGGGCGTTTGAACGATTTACGTCATATCGTTTACAAAAACGCCGATGCACCTTTGCGCCGTGCGCACAAGAATTTCGGCTTGATGCTCAAAGAAGGTATCTTGAAAGAAAATATCGACGGCGAAGCGCTGGTCTGGGCCCATAACCGCCTCGCCCGCCGCCCCGAGCAAAGAAAAATCATGGTGGTGATTTCGGACGGCGCGCCCGTGGACGATTCAACGCTGTCTGTAAACCCGACGAATATTCTCGAGCGTGATTTGCGCACGGTCATCGCGTGGATCGAAGGATTGAAACAGGTGGAATTGACCGCCATCGGTATCGGCCATGACGTAACGCGGTATTATTCCCGTGCCATGACGATTACGGATGCGGACGAATTGGCGCAGGCCTTGATAACGCGTATCGAAGGATTGTTTCAACTCGATGCGGCCAAGAAACGCCGCGCGGCGCATTAAACATCCATGGTATAAACGGGCGGAATTTCCTGCACGGCGCGCTTGCGATCAACACGTGTTTTCAGAGCTTTTAACTCTTCATCAAATTGCTCCTTGTGCGTCGCGGCATCGGCCCTGCCTTCAAAGGATAATTCCAGATGCGCGCGCATGCTGGCTATGACATCGTCATAGTTGCGCATGGTGGCTTTGGGAGAGTTGGAGAGCGGCAGATCGCGCGTCGTTGACCCGAAAATCATATCGTCATTGTCGGGCGCCAGATATAAAAACGGGGTGACGTCCAGAAAGGCGTCCCGCACGCTTATAACGTGGACTTGTTTGGGGGGAGCGTCGAGAACTTGAACAGCCGACATCCATCCAGAATATGCCGATTCCGGCGCATTTTGAAAAAATTCTATGCCGCAGTGCAATTAAGCTGTGGAATACCGCCTTGAATTGCCTGTATATTCTCATCCGAAACAACCCGAGTTAGAGATGACCGAAAAGCGTATTTACAAACCCAAATCCATCGCAGGCTTTCCCGAATGGCTGCCCGAAGAGCGCCTTGTCGAACAAAAATGGTTCGACCATATCCGCCGCGTGTTTGAATCTTATGGTTTCTGCAACATCGAAACACCAAGCGTGGAAGAGCTCGACGTGCTCACCGCCAAGGGCGAAGTGGACAAGGAAATTTACGTCATCGAACGTCTGCACAAAGACCCTGATGAAAAGAAAGAGGCGCGGCTCGCCCTACATTTCGACCAAACCGTTCCGATGGCGCGCTATGTCGCGATGAATTTCAACGAGCTTGTCTTCCCGTTCAAACGATATCAGATGCAGCGCGTGTGGCGCGGTGAACGCCCGCAGATGGGCCGCATGCGCGAATTCTATCAATGCGATATAGATATCATCAATGTCGACAACCTTCCCATCTCCTTCGACGCCGAAGTGGCGAGCGTGATGTATGAGGTGTTGGAGGGTTTGAATATCGGGAAAATTCAATTAAGAATTAGCAATCGTAAAATAATCTCAGGGTTTATTGAAGATTGGGGCCTTCCCAATGGCACAGAAATTTTGCGAATTTTAGATAAACTTGAAAAAGTAGGAGAAGGACAAACTTTTTCTGATCTTGAAAAGGCAGCCTCTTACACAGGCGCAGGCGGAGCTTTCACGCCTGCGCGAATTCTTCTTGATCTTGCAAAAATAAAAGCACCGACAAGCGAAGAATTTAAAAAACAATTTAGTAATTTGCATACAATCCCAAATACGCCAAAATTACAGGATGGCATCAACGAACTTTGTTCCGTTCTAGATAACCTTTCCCACCTACCACAAGGTGCTGTGGTCGCAGACCTATCCATCGTTCGCGGTTTGGATTACTACACCGGCACGGTGTATGAAACGCAGTTGCTGGACGTTCCCGAATTTACGGGCTCGGTGTGTTCGGGCGGTCGTTATGACGATCTTGCAGGCAGCTATATCAACAAGCATTTGCCCGGCGTCGGGATTTCCATCGGGTTTTCAAGGTTGTTCGACGTGATGCGCCAGACACGGCCCGACCTTCTGGGCATCGGTCCGAAATCCCCCGCGCATGTCATGATGGTGGTACCTGAAAACGAAACCGATCGCCCAATCGCCGCCGAAGCCGCGCGCACGCTCCGCAAGAACGGCAACAATGTAGAAATGTATCACGCGGCGAAGAAATTCGGCGACCAGTTGAAATATGCGTCGAAGAAAAACATTCCGTTCGTGTGGATCGTGCGCGACGGCAAGCACGAGGTCAAAGACATGACCGCACAAACGCAAAGCGCCGCTGACCCGAAAACGTGGAAATTTAAAGCTTAGCGCTATAGCGAAGAGCCGATAATCGGGGAAGAAGAAGCCGCTTGCCATTCAGGCGATTGCATATCCGATTGGCGTATCAGCATGCCAAAAAATACAGCATATTTTGGCGCCTCACCTTTAAAAGAGGCCTGCGCTGTAATCCCTAATTGATGATGCGCCGGAAAGGGCTTAACTCTTTTGTAGCCGGCAACAATTTCAGACCCCACCGGATGGTATCTTTCTTCCACTAAAAACGATGTGTACTCATAATCTCTTGAAAGACAGACAATGCTTTTTTTATTGCCGACAAAATCATCAAGGGATTTTGTGAAAATAGCCTTTAACGGTATGGATATTTTTGGATATTCCGGATTTAGTCCCGTGGTCTGCAAAGAAACTTCATAATAGAAATCCGCGCATGCCGGTATTTTAGGATCACCGGACTTTTGAGGCGGATCAAATATTTTTACACCCTCTTTCCTTTCAATCTCTGCTCTGATGCCGGGAACAAGGATAGTCAAATGCGGTGCAGACGTAGGCTTAGGTAAAAATAAACCCGATTTCGGTTCTGACCTTGCAGAAAATGAGGAAAACAGCTTCCTGAACATTAAGCCCCCTAGTCTAGCTTATGTAAAAATTTATAGGCTGGTACGCGCAGTATCGTCAGGATATAAGTCATTAATGACATCACGCATCTTTTTCACCGCCCTGTTTTTTCTCGTTTTTGCCGCGCCCGTTTATGCGGCAGAGGAAAAGAAAGCCGTACCCGTAAAAGAAGAAGCCGCGAAAGAAGCGCCCAAAGCCGAAGAAGCCGAGGAAGCGAAGAAAGACGACGCGGATTCCGAAGAGGATAAAGACCAGGAAGACGAAGAAGAAAAACCTGTCGTCAAATCATCCATATTTGGGCCGGAGTTTTGTGATTTTGAAATCACCTTCCCCGAGCCGCCTATGAATTCCAAAAAATGTGCGAGCGAAGACGAATGCTATGACGTGCAGAGCTACACGATGGTCTATGACCTAGCCACCACGGTGGATGTAACGGTAACGTGCAATCCCTCCACGCCCGCGAATTACAAACGTTATTCCGAGAATGTCATGAAGGCCGCACTGGCGGGCATGGTCAGCGAGCGCAACCTTTCCAACCATGAAACCCAGTTCAAACAATACGAAACCACCAAAAACGCATCGATCACCGGCACGGGCAAAACGGGCGCACAAGACAAAATCTACATCGGCCAGCTTTGGGTAGGGCCAAATTCCATTTTCACGGTGCAGGGGGAATTGGTCGGCGACGAACACGAAACGGCGGACAAATCTTTCCGCGACATTCTGGCCAGTATCAAGGAAAAGCCCGGCAAGCAATTGCCGAAAAAGGTAAAGCCCAAGAACACGTCCAAGGCCAAAAACGAGTGATCAGGCTTTCGCCAGCCCTCTGATCCGCTCCACCATAGAGAAGAATCCGTTACGGCGGTTCGGGGAAAGATGCTGGTCCAGCCCCAGTTTGGCAAATTCCGCTTCGATATCCACAGCCAGAATTTCATCCGCCGTTTTGCCCTCGTAAGCTGCAAGGGCGACATAAACCAGCCCCTTGGTGATCTTTCCGTCGCTGTCGGCGTAGAAATGGAAATAGCCGTCCGCATCTTTGCTGTAGTGCAGCCATACTTTGGAAACACATCCCTGTACTTCGGTGGCGGGTGTTTTGAGCGCGTCTTCCATAGCCGGAACGTCATCGCCGAGATCAATCAGATACTGATAGCGCGCCTCCCAATCATCAAAGAGCGCGAAATTTTCTATCAATTCTTCGAGTGTGCGGCGCGTCATTTTATGGAATTCATGGGTCCTTAAGCATTTCAGTGCTTTGATATAATTATAACACTATTGAATTGAAAGCGGGATTTTATCCCCTACCCCCTTGCAGGAGGGGGTTCTGATAGCTAGTTTGAATATAAGTGATTCAGAAATTCAAAACGGGTTGAGGCAGGCGGTTAGAGCATGAGCAAAACGGAAAAGACAGACAGTAAGAATACCCTGTACTGCTCCTTCTGCGGAAAAAGCCAGCATGAAGTCAGAAAACTCATAGCCGGACCCAATGTCTTCATTTGCAATGAATGCGTTGAACTCTGCATGGATATCATCCGTGAAGAGGATAAATCCCAACTGGTCCGTTCGGGCGAAGGCGTTCCTACGCCCTCCGAGATCAAAGCGGTTCTAGATGATTACGTTATCGGGCAAGAGCGTGCGAAGCGTGTTCTCTCTGTTGCGGTTCACAACCATTATAAGCGTCTTGAAAACGGCGGCCATGGTTCGGGTTCCGATGTCGAACTCGCTAAATCCAACATTCTTCTGGTCGGCCCCACGGGTTCGGGTAAAACATTGCTCGCCCAGACGCTCGCCAAAATCATCGACGTTCCCTTCACGATGGCCGATGCCACGACACTTACCGAAGCCGGTTATGTCGGCGAAGACGTAGAGAACATCGTTCTGAAACTGCTGCAGGCTTCCGATTACAACGTGGAACGTGCGCAGCGCGGTATCGTGTATATCGACGAGATCGACAAGATTTCCCGCAAAGGCGACAACCCGTCCATCACGCGCGACGTATCGGGCGAAGGCGTTCAGCAGGCTTTGTTGAAACTGATGGAAGGCACCGTGGCCTCCGTTCCTCCGCAAGGCGGACGCAAACACCCGCAGCAGGAATTCCTGCAAGTGGACACTTCGAACATCCTGTTTATCTGCGGCGGTGCATTCGCGGGCATTGAAAAAATTCTGGCCAACAAAGGCCGCGGCACAACGATCGGTTTCGGCGCCGATGTCAAAAACATCGATGACAAGAAGACGGGCGAATTGCTCCGCCTTCTCGAACCCGAAGATTTGCTCAAATACGGATTGATCCCCGAATTCGTCGGACGTCTGCCCGTGTTCGCGACGCTCGAAGATCTGGATGAACCCGCGCTTATCTCGATCCTCACCGATCCGAAGAACGCTCTGGTCAAACAATATCAACGCCTGTTCGATATGGAAGGCGTGAAGCTGGAATTCTCCGATGAATCCCTCTCCGCCATTGCGAAAAAAGCCATCGTACGCAAAACCGGTGCGCGCGGCCTTCGCTCCATCATGGAAAACATGCTGATGGACACGATGTACGAAGTTCCGGACAAGGAAAATGTCGAGAAAGTCATCGTTTCCAAAGACACGGTCGACGACAACAAGCCCCCTGTTTACGTCTACGCATCCGAAGGCGGATCGAAGAAGAAGAAAAAAGAGCCTGAGGCCGTAGAGGCATAAGGTTGCGGAAGCGTAAGCTGGTTCCTGATTATTCCAAGCCGTCATAAGGAGAGTCTTTTCCATGGGTGCCCCTAAACTGAACCCCGAAGCCGGCAGAAAATATCGCCTTATCACCCGTTCCGATATGGACGGCCTTGTCTGTGCGGTTTTGCTCCGTGAACTCGGCATCATCGAGGACATTACCTTTGCCCACCCCAAAGACATGCAGGACGGACTGGTCGATGTCGACGAGAATGTCATCAGCACCAACCTGCCGTTCGTCGAAGGCGTCTACATGGCGTTCGACCACCACGCATCCGAAATGAACCGCGTAAAAACGCATCCCGAAAACCACATCATCGACCCCAAAGCCCCTTCGGCCGCGCGCGTTGTTTACGATTATTTCGGCGGTGCGGAGAAATTTCCCGAAATTTCCGAAGACATGATGAAGGCCGTGGACAAGGCTGATTCCGCCGCGTTCTCCAAAGACGATATACTGGAGGCCGCGGGATGGGACCTACTCTCCTTCATAATGGACGCCAGAACCGGGCTTGGCCGTTTCCGCGACTTCAATATTTCCAACTATCAATTGATGATGAAACTCATCGAAACGGTGCGTGACCACAAAAGTATCGAACAGATTTTGCAGATGCCCGATGTGAAAGAGCGCGTGGATTTGTACCATTCCCATTTGCCCAAATTCCGCGAACAGATCGAACGCTGTTCCCGCGTGCACGGAAACCTCGTGGTACTCGACCTGCGCAAGGAAGACACGATCTGGGCGGGGAACCGTTTCATGATTTACGCCCTGTTCCCCAAATGCAATATCTCCGCGCATATCATGTGGGGCAAAAACAAACAAAACACCGTGTGCGCCATCGGTAAATCTATCCTGAATAAAACCTCCAAGACGCATGTCGGCGACCTATGCCTTTCCTATGGCGGCGGCGGACATGACGCGGCGGGCACCTGCCAGCTGGAAAACCTGAAATCGGATGACAAAATCGCCGAAATCATCGGAAAAATTAACAAAGATGGCTGATGAAAAGCCCGCCGATGATAAATGTATAGCTCACTACGAGCGTTATAATTATTATGGCGGTAATGGCGATCTAATTTGGCTACCGGTAGAATTTCTTATCTTTTTTGGCCTCAGAATTTATGACCGATACCATTATATAAAGACCGGCAATAAAGATAGATACAATGTCCGCGTGCTGGGGCAAAAATGCACATGCCAAAAATGTGTAAATCCCGATGACGATGTTAGAAAAGCTGTATTGAAAAAAAGACAAATTACCGCTTAATTCTTTTCTTTATCTTCCACCCTCGTATACTTACTGAATGATCGAAAATACCATCATCGTCTGGTTCAGGCGGGATTTACGCGTAGCGGATAATCCCGCGCTTGTCGCCGCCGTAAAAACCGGTGCGAAAATTCTGCCCGTATATGTTCTGGACGATGAAAATGCAGGCAAATGGAATATGGGCGGCGCATCGCGCTGGTGGCTCCATCATTCCCTACAATCTCTCAATGACAGTCTCGACGGTAAACTTGTTCTGCTCAAAGGCGATGCGTTCGTGCAAATTTCATCGCTCGCCAAAGAAGTCAAAGCAGGCGCAGTATACTGGAACCGTTGTTACGAGCCGTGGAGGATCAAGCGCGACAAGCTCATCAAGGAGACACTCAAAGACCTCGACATCGCAGTGGAAAGCTTCAACGGCTCGATGTTGTGGGAACCATGGCAGGTTTTGAAAGACGACGGCACGCCCTACAAAGTCTTCACGCCGTTCTACCGTCGCGGATGCCTGTCAAAAGAAGAGCCGCGAACACCGCTGCCCAAACCCAAGCCGGATTTTGCATCCTTCAAAGGCGGCGTGACCTTAAACGACCTTGCACTTCTTCCGCGCAAGCCCGAGCCGCGCTGGGACAAGAAAATGGAGCAATATTGGGAGATCGGCGAAGACGGCGCGCACAAGCAACTCAAGCATTTCATGTCGAAGGGGCTGAAAAATTACAAAGAGGGACGTAACATAATGGCGGCAGACCATGTTTCGCGCATGTCGCCACGCCTGCATTTCGGTGAGGTATCGCCCAATCAATTGTGGCATGCGGCGAAGAATTCTTCCGCACCTGAAAAAGACATCGATTGTTTTTGTTCCGAACTGGGATGGCGGGAATTTTCTTACAGTCTGCTGTTTCATTTCCCAGATCTGCCGACCAAAAACCTGCAATCACGGTTCGATGCGTTTCCCTGGACCTATTCGGATAAAAATCTTACCGCGTGGCAACGCGGACAAACGGGCTATCCCATCGTGGACGCCGCGATGCGCGAATTGTGGGAGACAGGCTATATGCACAACCGCGCACGGATGGTGGTAGGGTCTTTCCTCGTCAAACATCTGTTGCTCGACTGGCGAGCGGGCGAAGAATGGTTTTGGGATTGTCTGGTCGATGCGGATTTGCCCAACAACGCCGCCAGCTGGCAATGGATTGCAGGATCGGGCGCGGACGCCGCGCCGTATTTCCGCATATTCAACCCCGTGACACAGGGCGAAAAATTCGATGCCGACGCCGCCTATGTGCGCAAATATGTCCCCGAACTCGCCGCCCTGCCCGACAAATATATTCACAAGCCATGGGATGCGCCCGCCAATGTGCTAGAGCATGCCAAAATCACGCTCGGCAAGACCTATCCCAAACCGATCGTCGACCATGGTGCGGCGCGGGAGGCAGCGCTGGAAGCTTTCGGCAAAACGAAAGAGACAAAAGAATGATTTCCTTTTAGAATAGCGCCCATGAGCAAACAAGCGAAACCTTTACAGGCAGGCAATACCTTCGGCGTCATGGCGCCATCATCCCGCATCGCGCGCGAAGATCTGGATGCTGCCTGCGCTCTTCTCACCACGCGCGGATTTCGCGTCGCCGTCCATCCTCAGGTGATGGTGTATGCGGAGCCGGAACACACCACGCAATTTGCGGGTACAGACGCCGAAAAAATCAAAGCTTTTCACGATTTCGTGAAAGACCCGAATATTCACGCCATCATCTTCGCCACGGGCGGACAACGCGCTATGCGTTTGCTTGATGATTTAGATTACAAGCTGATCGCCGCGAACCCAAAACCGATTATGGGTTTTTCGGACAGCACGTCCCTTCTCAATTCCATCGCCGCACGCACAGGTATCGTGACATGGCACGGGCCGACATTGAAACGCATGCTCAAAAACCCGCAACTCGATTTCAATCTGGCTTTGTTGTCGGGCACAGAAAATACAATACCCCTTCATGGCGCCCAGGTTTTACAGGGTGGTACGGCCAAAGGCCATATAATCGGCGGCAATCTTTCTAACTTCGCCGCGCTCAACGATGACGACATGCCCAAAACCAAAGACGCGATCATATTTCTGGAAGAAATCGGCGAGGAGCTGACAACCATTGACCGCCATCTATGCGTTCTGCGCCGACGCGGCATGTTCGATAAAGCCGCCGCGATTATTTTCGGGCAATTCACGAACATGAAAGATACAGGCACGCCTTTCGGACTAAGTTTCGCCGACGTCATTCAACAAAACCTCGAAGGATTCAAAGGCCCCGTTCTCTGGAACGCACCGTTCGGTCACGATGTTGATCTGGTCGCCCTCCCCATCGGTGCAAAAGCTGCATTAGATGGCACAACATTAACTATTACAGCCTTCTAATATTTTCCGAAATTTGCGCCACCATCCCTGAATTTGTTACCTTGAGACAACTAATAACAAATATAGGGGTATGGGATGAAGATCAGAAATATACTGGCTGCCTGCGTGGCAGCCGCGGGATTGGGCGCGTGTCAGAACAATGAAGAAAGAGTTACTATAGCTTCGTGCACGGATGGGGCACGCCATGGAGATGTGTCCAAGCTCAGAGGTTTTTACGACATTTCGCTGGGCGACGGAGAAGTCAGTTACAGCCGTGAGGGTCTTGATGTCACAGACGGAATTCCCAAAGAAGAAATGCAGACATTTTGCGATACAGGCGTGATACCCGATGATGGTTACGCCGTGCGTCATATGGATAGGCATATCTATTACTGCCAAGGAACGAACGGCAACTCTGCACTCGCCGGCGATTACAGTGACGGCGTTGCTTTGAGAACGGGCGTTAATGTCGGTCGTTTCGACAGCCCTGACAGTTATGAAAGAACACAAACAGGTACCATGTCGTTTCCGGATGCCATAGAGGCTGCGGGTCGTCATTGCACTGCGGATACCGCGCCTCTACCTGCGCCGGTTACGCCGTAATTAGTTTTTACTATCAACATAAGAAAAAAACATAGGGGTACAAAATGGGTATTAAGATCGGACTGGCTGCCGCGGTGGCAGCCTCAACACTCGCCGCATGTTCACCACAAGAGCCTGAAGAACCAATTATCCAACGCGCGTCCTGTCTCGACGAGAGCGGACGCAGCGCGCGTATACAAGAAAGTGCGGACACGCTCGTTCTAACCATGAGGGATGCCGCGGGACATACCGTTTACACGGAATCCAGCGTTCACGTTTCAACCAATTCCATGCATGAGCGACAAGCCGAGATGGAAGGATTGGCCAAACGTTATTGTGAGACAGACACAACGGGGAACGAAAACCTGATATCCCAGACGGAAAGCAACAACAGCCTTCTGATGGGTGCTTTGGATTACACGTGCCACGGGACAAACGGAAACACGGCCACAGCAAGCAATCGCGGTGTGCGCGGGATCGAGTTGACCACGAGCGACGGCAATGTGCGGGACGATATTCGCGGTATGGAAGCCGGCAAAGAGCGCGCGATCGCCTTTTGCACGGGACCGTATACTCCGGCGCTTCCGTAATTAATTGATCGTCATGGACATCTGAAACGGGCTCTTGGGCAATACCTTGCCGAAGAGCTCGATTTCTTTGAGGATTTTTTGGTGATCGGGCGGAATTTCGCGCGCGGCTTTCAAACGATCCTGAACCAGTTTGACGCGGCCTTCACGGCCTTCCTCGCTCGCCCGTTTCAATATGCTTTTAATAAGATCGCGGTTTCTACCGTTCATAATTAATATTTTATTGAAAATTGATTAAGAAAGCAAAAACGCCCCTGCTCCGGCCCTTGTTTTCCGCCCCTTTGCCCATTATGAAAGAGCCATGACCTTTGTCGTGACCGATGTATGCATTGCCTGTAAGTACACCGACTGCGTGGAAGTTTGCCCCGTGGATTGCTTCTACGAGGGCGAAAACATGCTGGTCATCCACCCGGATGAATGTATTGATTGCGGCGTTTGCGAGCCGGAATGTCCTATAGAGGCCATCGTCCCCGACATCGACCCCCGCGCCGAGAAGTTCCTCGCCTTGAACCGCGAATATTCTGAAAAATGGCCTGTTATCACCAGAATAAAACCGGGTCTTCCGAATGCAAAAGTGATGGAAAGCAAAAAAAACAAGCTGGAAGAGGACTTTAGCCCCAATCCGGGTGATGGCGACTAAACCGAGGCTTTCCGCCGAGTCGTACGATTAAGGTTGAAAATTAACACTTTTTTAAGTATATTACCCCACATGGTTTAACGATCTGTGGACGTAATCTCTTTAGGGAAGCCCCTTGAAAAAGGCTGCCTTAAGTCGATTTCTTCTCCTCCATCTAGAGGAAGCAGCGTTTTCCCTAATACGAGACAGAACAAGCGGTCCGGACCCCTATTAGTCCGGCGGCGTGATTTTGCCCGATAACAAGAAACATTTGAAAGGGTACTGACATATGGCGACAGCAGATAACGACAATTTCAAAAAAGGTGACTACGTAGTATATCCCGCCCACGGCGTGGGTATGATCGAAGGCATCGAAACCGCAAAAATCGGCGGTATCGACGTGAAATTGTACGCGATCAGCTTTGAAAAAGACCGTATGCGCCTCAAGATCCCCGTCTTCAAAGCGAAAACGTCCGGCCTGCGCCGTCTGTGCACCACGTCCCGCATGAAAGACGCTCTGAAAACCCTGCAAGGCAAAGCACGTATCCGTCGCACGATGTGGTCCCGCCGCGCGCAGGAATATGAAACCAAAATCAATTCGGGCGACCCTATCGCTATCGCGGAAGTTTACCGCGACCTGAAACGTTCCAACGACGAGAGCGAGCAGTCCTACTCCGAACGCCAGATCTACCAATCTGCGCTCGAGCGTCTGGCCCGTGAAGTTGCGGCTGTCGAGAAAATCGAAGAAGCCAAAGCAACGGCGAAACTGGAAAAGCTGATGGGCACTACCGGCGCGAAACCGGTTATCGAAGTCGAAAAACCGGCAGCGAAAAAAGCCGCTTAATCAGCGTCACACAAGAATTGAAGACGGGCTGAGAAATCAGCCCGTTTTTCTTTGTTTGTTTTTGTCAGTTGAGTTTGGTGAAAGCGAGCTTGGCGCCAAGCGCGATGAAGAGACCGCCGCAGACACGGTCGATCCATTTCGATGCTTTCAGAAAACGCGCGCGGATGGCGGGTGTCGTCAGCACCGTGGCGACGATGGAAAACCACAGCGTCGTCATCACCATACAAGTTACGCCGAGCGCCACTTTTTCCATCAGCGACAAGTGCGGATCAATGATCTGCGTGAACAGCGCGAGGAAGAACAAGGTCGCCTTCGGGTTGAACAGGTTCGTGATAAAGCCGCTTTGCAGCGCTTTCAGCGGGCTCATGTAGACATCGACGCTGCCGTCCATATTCTGTGGCGCTTCATAGCCTTTAGACTTGAGCGCTTTGTAGCCGACATACATCAGGTACGCCGCGCCGATCCATTTCAGGATGTTAAACAGAACGATCGATTGCGAAATCAGGATCGCCAGGCCAGCCAAACAGTAGGATACGTGAATGGCGACCGCGAGGCCGAAGCCAATGGCGGTGAAAATGCCCGCGCGGCGGGAGAACAATACGGAGTTCCGCACAGCCATAACAAAGTCCGGCCCCGGCGATGCGAGGGCGATTGTAAATACGACAACGAGCGTAAGCCAGTTCGAGATGAATGTTTCCATGCAAAAACACTAACAGCGCACCCCCTTTCATGTCCACCAAGTTATCCACAGCCCGCATACATAAGGGTTTTCTAAGACTTCCCCGAATCTACGACTCTCCGTACGATTGTTTCATTCTTACGGGAAGTCCTTTCCCGAAACCTAAAGAGTACGCTTCCTTCCTTCTCATCGGACAAACGGGTCAGACTGCTGTGTGTGTGACTACGATGGATAAACGCTTTTGCGATATGGGTGCTCCGCGCCGTGTGTGGGCTGTGTCCGCCATTCACGGAGAACTCGAAAAGCTGTACGCGTTGCATGACGCCATCTTGGACAGGCTGCAGGCCGGCGACCGGATCGTGTATTTGGGGAACTACACCGGATACGGGAAACAATCCCGCGAAACGGTGGACGAAATACTGACCTTCCGCCGGCTTGCCCTGTCTCTTCCGGGCATGCGGCCCGATGACATTATTTATTTGCGCGGACGCCAAGAAGACATGTGGCATAAGTTAACGCAACTCCAGTTCGCCAACAAACCCGAACTCGCCCTGCAAGACATGCTCGACAAGGGTCTTGCCCAGACGCTCGAGAGTTATGACATCGACGCCGCGGAAGGCATACGTGTCTCCAAGGAAGGCGTTTTGTCGATTACCCGCTGGACCAACAAAATCCGCGAAAAAACCCGCACCATGGCCGGTTACGATATCTGGACCACCCATTACAAACGCGCGGCGTACACCACCCATGACGGACGCCATCCCATGTTGTTTGTGAACGCCGGAATCGCGCCGAAAATGCCGCTCGAACAACAGGGTGAGAATTTTTATTGGTCGGGCGATGACTTCGTTAATATGACCGAAGCTTATAGACCTTTTGAAAAGGTCATACGGGGGTATGATCCGACAGGTGCCGGCGTGCACATCAATTGCGTCACCGCGACCCTCGACGGCGGGTGCGGATTTGGCGGAAATCTGGTCGGTGCAGGAATGAATCCGGATGGAAAAATTCTAGAGATTCTCGAAGCTTAGAAAGACTTATCAAATTGTGTGCATACATTTGTATGCAAGTGATTCGCGCACTCTTGCTGCCGAGTCGCTAAATTTGACGGTGGTGCGGGCTGTGCTATCGCCCCTTCGGCCACAGGCGTAAAGATCGCCGACAATATTAATCTCTTAATTAATTTGGGAACTCTCATTGATCCCTGCTCGTTTTATAAACGTATTCAAAATGATGTACGTAAATGCTTTGCGCGTAATGGTTAATTTCATAAATTTTGAAATTTGTTACCGGCCTTTTAATACCCAGATAAAAACACATTCTTTGCACATTTGGGGTGTTGAATCGTAATCAAGGGTGATCCAAGCCCGCACGCCTTTCGTATCAAGTTCAAGAAAGCGAGATATCATGGCTCACATCGACGATCCCCAAACGCAGAAAGCGAACCTTTCCTACATACGCTCCTCCATGGCCGAACCCATTCTCGAAAAAGAGCATGAGCTGGACCTCGCACGCCGCTGGCGCAATGACGGTGACGAGAAAGCTATTCATGAACTGGTAAAGTCGTACACCCGTTTGGTCGTGTCGGCCGCCGCGAAGTTCAGAAATTACGGATTACCCATGGGCGATCTCATCCAAGAGGGCAATATCGGCCTGATGCAGGCAGCAGCCCGTTTCGAACCCGAACGCGACCTTCGTTTTTCGACGTACGCCAATTGGTGGATCAGATCCGCCATGCAGGATTACGTTTTGCGCAACTGGTCCATCGTGCGTACCGGCACAACCGCCGCGCAAAAATCTTTGTTCTTCAATCTGCGACGTCTGCGCGCCAAGATCGAACGCACCCAAGGTGCCGAAGGTCTGGGTGAAGTCGGCCGCGCGCAAATTGCCAAAGAATTGAACGTCAATATCAAGGACGTCGAGCAGATGGAAGGCCGTTTGAGCGGCGGGGACAATTCCCTGAACGCCGTGGTCGGTGAAGACGGTGACGAGGAATGGCAAAACTTCCTCGCGGACGACCGCCCCAACCCCGAAGATATCGTCATGGGTATGAAAGATGCCAAGACACGTTCGAAATGGCTGGAAGAAGCGCTGAACACTTTATCCGACCGAGAACAAAAGATTATCCGTGACCGTCACCTTCAATATGAAACCGTGACTCTGGAAGATCTGGGTTCCGAACTCGGTGTTTCGAAAGAACGTGTGCGCCAGCTTGAAGCACGCGCCATGGAGAAGCTCAAAGCTTCCATCGCGCAAAAAGTCCCGAATGTCGCTGATCTATTTTCTGCGGCGTAGCGTATAAAATTGATGAGGGTGATATTCCCCTAAGACACCCGATTTGATGAACGAGAAAACGGCCCGGCTTCCCCTCCGGGTCGTTTTTTATTCTTTCAGCCCGTGTTGTTTCAAAAGTTTTTCCAGAGTGCCGTCGCGCGTCATATCTTCGATCACCACGTCGATATTGGATTTGAGCGTCGTAGCCCCATCGGGGAAAAACAACCGCACGGATGTGTCCAGCAAGGATTTGTCCGTGACCTGTTTGAGTTTTCCGGGGTTAGATTTTTCATACGCCTTGTAAGCCAGACGCGATAAAACAAGGAAGTTGGCTTTCTTCGTATGCACTTCCATCATCATATTCGACGGAGTTGCCCCCATCGGCAGTAGATTGAGTTTTGCCTTCGGAAACAGTTTGGGCGCGTATATCCCGCCCAGTTCCCCGTCCATGCCGACAAACGTATATTTTGCATCGTTCAATTGATCGAAGGATGTAATGCCCGTCAAATCCGCCGTAGCATCGGCATAGATGTTGATCGGATCTTCCATGATGAAACGCCCCGGCATACCCTTCATCAGTGAAGCGGGAAGAACCAGAAGCGGCGCACACAGCATATCGTAATGGCCGACATTCAAATCTTCGAACAAGGTCGCAAAGCTCGATATCTCGGTGTATTTGATTTTCAGGCCCGTACGTTCGCCGATTTCTTTCATCAGGTCTGTCGTAAATCCGCTCGGTTTTCCTTCCCGGTCATAGGAAAAGATTGTGCCCAGCACATAGACGCCGCAATTGATTTCCTGATTTTTGCGCACGCGCTCCAAGGCAACGTCTGCGGCGAAGGCTTGACCTGAAAACGCGATAAAAACCAATAGTGCCAGTATGAAACGCATGTTTACTCCGTCACTACTTTGTAAATTTGCCCGGACGTGAGGCCGTTGCCCCCCAGACCATTCAGAACGGCAAAGCGTTCTTCCTTGTGCGTCGGGAAGGCCATGCGCGCGGCCGCCTGCGCCAGACTTTCACCTGCCGCCGTGAAAGTGCGGACTTTCAAGGCATGGACCGAAGCGCGTTCGGATTCTGTCATGGCGCGGAAGGAATAGGTTGTGCGCTTCATATTTTCAACCGCGGCCGTTCCTGCATTTTGTGGAATGGCCATCTGGAAACGGAAGAACTGCCCCGGTTTCCATTGGATAGCCACGACGCGGATGATGACGGGCGCGCCGTTCGCCGTACCAGCAAAAGCAGCGGTGGCAGCAGGCATGCCGTTAATCGTTACGTTTTCCGCCTGTGCAGAGGACGGTTTGTTTTTCATCCAGTTTTCGGTGAGATAGCGCAAAGGATCACGCCCCTGATCGTCCCTGCCCGCATCGAGAATGATAATCGAACCGTCTTTGGAAGCCGCGATCAATTCGTTCGGGTTGTTCTGGATTTCAAATCCTTGCGGAACGCTGAAGGTAAAACCCATTTTCGGATGATAAAAATTGTTTCCGCGGACAAAGCCTTGCGCTTCGGAATCTCCGTATGTAAGGCCGTTAATCATGGACAGATACACATCGCGGTTATCAACCTTCGCACCGCCGCCATAATTTACGGCCAGTGCGGATGCATGCGTCACGCGATCACCTGTAACCGGGTGGGTGGAGAAATAATTGAAGCCCGCGCCTTCGCTCGCGCCCGCGATTTTTTGATCGAGTTTGGTTTGTGCATCCAAGGATTTCAGGAAGCCCGCCATCGCGTTCGGATCATATCCCGCCGTGGCGAGATAACGCACGCCGAGTTCATCAGCCTGCGTTTCCTGACCGCGCGAATAGGATTTGATGTAGAGGTCGGAGCCGACATTGGCAATTTGTCCGACCGCGCTGCTGCCCGTGGCTGCGGACAATACCGCCGCGCCCAAACCTGCCAACACGCCGTGCGACATGCGTTCCGCCGCATGGCGCGCCGTGATGTGGCCGATTTCGTGTGCGATAACGCCGGCCATTTCCGCTTCGGAATTCGCGAGAGCCAAAAGCCCGCGCGATACGTAGATATATCCGCCGGGTATGGCGAACGCGTTCACGATGGGGGAATCGATCACGTAGAATTTATATTGAACGTCGGAGCGTTCCGTTCCGCTCGCCACTTTTTGGCCGATGCGGTTGACGTATTCGGCGATGGGACCTGTGATGAATTCGCCGTAAGTCTGGCGCACCTTTTCATGTTCGCTTGCCCCGATGGAGGCTTCCTGTCCTGCGGGGAGCAAACCCGTGAATTGCTGTTCGCCCGTGGCGGGGTTCGTGGAGCATCCGCCGAGCAATAGCGCGGCACCGAGTATCAGGTATTTCCAAAGACCGGTTTTAGGGCTAGAAACGGGAACCATGCGGATATTGCTCCTTATATTGATGTGCTTTGCCTTCATACCACAGGCGCGGGCCGAGGAAAACACCCCACCAAACACCGAGAACCCCCAAGCAGTTCCGGTGATAAAGGGCGATTTCACGGGTCTAAAGCACACATCCACGGGCCGCGTGGACACGATCATCGATTATCAAACCGTATTATTGACGGATGGCAAGATCGTGCGCTTGCTCGGCCTCTATTATGCCGAGGGCGAAACGCAATATATGGGCAAGGCGCTGCTCGAAACCCTGCTCCCCAAGGGCACGGAAGTCATGCTCTACCAACGGAAAAATTCCGTGTCTGGCGACAAGACAGGAAAAGTAAACCGCATGGGTCATGTGCTCGCCCATCTTGTCAAAAAACAAAATGAAGAATGGATCAGCGGCGTGGTGGTTATCAGCGGACTCGCCTATGCCTTCACAGACGGCAGCAACCCCGCCATGGCAGAGCAGCTGTACGCCTTCGAAAACAACGCCCGCAAAAACAAACGCGGCGTGTGGATGGACGCAAGCGTGGAAGGATTGTTAAACCCTGACACCGCCATCAGAGGCGACGGGCAATTTCGTGTGGTCGAAGGGATTGTGAAAAAAGCCGCGAGTTCAAAGAACAATCTTTATTTGAATTTCGGCGACGACATGAAAAAGGATTTCACCGTCATGATATCGCCATCGCTTCGTAAAAAGCTTTCCATGCGCGGTATCGACCCGATGGGATTGAGCGGCAAAAACATCCGCGTGCGCGGCTGGATCCGCCAATGGAACGGACCATTCATGGAATTGGACACGGCGGAGCGACTCGAGATTCTATCCCCTCTTCCGTCCACCGGCCCATCCACAGGGGTATCCACCGAACCATCCACAGGGTCTGTGGAAAAACCCGCAAAACCATCCGCGCCTGCACCCGTTTCTGGACAGATCAATCCTTAATTTGTTAAGGTTTGCCATGTCACCGCATCTGGATAAACCCACGCCGCCCGCGACGGAGTATCGTTACCGCCGTACGCCGCTGTTGGGATTTTTCCCGGAGATCAAACCCTATTCATCGGCTTTTCTGACGCTTGGCAACGGCCATGAAATGTATTGGGAGCAATCGGGCAATCCGCAGGGCGTGCCGATCGTTCTTATCCATGGAGGACCAGGGGGCGGAACTTCGCCCATCCAACGTTGTTTCTTCGATCCCGATTATTACCGCATTATCATGTTTGACCAACGCGGTGCTGGAAAATCATCCCCGTTCGGTTCCGTCGAAGACAATTCGCGCGATTTGTTGATCGAGGATATGGAAGCGCTGCGCAAACATCTGTCTATTTCCAAATGGCATTTGTTCGGCGGATCGTGGGGTTCGACGCTCGCGCTGTCCTATGCAAGCGCTTACCCGCAAAACTGCCTGAGCATGATATTGAGCGGCATATTCCTGATGGAGCAGGATGAAATCGACTGGTTCTTTTACGGTATCCGCAACGTGTTCCCCGAAGCATGGGACCAGTTTGTCGGCATCATTCCCGAAGACGAACGCAGCGATCTCCTCAACGCCTATCACAAGCGCCTGTTTTCCGATGATGAGGAAATAGCCATGGAAGCGGCAATTAGATGGTGTTTGTATGAAAGCGCGTGTTCATCGCTGATCCCCAACTACGAGACCATCACGACCGAAGAGCAAAAATCCCAAGTCCTCACGATCGCCCGCATCGAATGCCATTATTTCAAGCATCAGGTGATCGCCCCCCAAAACAGCCTGATCCACCATGTCGACAAATTCCGCGCCGTCCCCAGCATCATTATCAACGGCCGCTATGACATGCTCTGCCCCATCAAAACCGCCCACCGCCTGCATCTGGCATGGCCGGAGGCCGATTATGTGGTGGTGCCTGACGGCGGGCATTCGGAACAGGACCCCGCCATCCGTTCGCGCTTGATCGAGGCCACGGAAAATGCGAAAACGCTGTACAAATTATAGGTAATGGAGAAGTGAATGTCTTTTAAAACGCTGCATGATTTCGACCTCAAAGGCAAACGCGTTCTGGTCCGCGCCGACCTCAACGTTCCCGCCAAAGACGGTAAGGTCACGGACACGACCCGCATCGACCGTATGAAGCCGACGATCGAGCACCTCACCTCCAAAGGCGCACGCGTTATCGTTCTCTCCCACTTCGGCCGTCCCAAGGGCGGATACGAAGCCGAGTTCAGCCAAGAATTCCTCGCGCCTGTCTGCGAAAAAAGCTGGGGCAAGAAAGTCGCCTTCGGCAAGGACTGTATCGGTGAAGAAGCATCCAAAGCCGTTGCAGCACTAAAAGACGGCGATATCGTTCTGCTCGAAAATCTGCGCTTTCACAAAGGCGAAGAAAAGAACGATCCAGTCTTTATCGCGGAACTAGCGAAGCTCGGCGATATATACATCAACGATGCTTTTTCCGCCGCACATCGCGCGCACGCATCCACCGAAGGCCTTGCCCACCGCATGCCGACCGCCGCGGGATTTTTGATGGAAGCGGAATTGAACGCGCTCAACAACGCGCTGGAATCTCCGCAAAAACCCGTCATCGCCATCGTAGGCGGATCGAAAATATCCACAAAGCTTTCCGTACTTAACAACCTCGTCAAAAAAGTGGATTACCTTTTCCTCGGCGGCGGTATGGCGAACACTTTTTTGGCCGCGCAAGGAATCGAAGTCGGTAAATCGCTGTGCGAGCGCGACATGATCGACCAAGCCAAAACCATCATGGAAACATGCAAGAAATCGGGATGCGAATTGCTCCTCCCCGTCGACCGCATATGCGTAACCAAATTCGGTGAAAACGCGCCTTTCGAAATCCGCATGACCGAATCCATGCCTGCGGAAGAAGAAGCCGTGGATGTCGGCCCCAAAACCATCGAAATGCTCGAAGACGTTCTCTCCGGCTGCAAAACCGCCTTGTGGAACGGACCGATGGGGGTATTCGAGGTTCATCCTTTTGACCGCGGAACCAACGAACTGGCCCGCGCCGTGGCTACATTGACCTCCACAGGCTCCCTTGTTTCCGTGGCCGGCGGCGGCGATACGGTTTCCGCACTGGAAAACGCAGGCACGGCAGATGAATTTACTTACATATCTTCCGCAGGGGGTGCATTCTTGGAGTGGCTGGAAGGCAAAGAGCTTCCCGGCGTCGCAGCACTCAAGGCATATAAGGCAGCAGCATAATGGATAAAATGAGCAACAAGCGTAAAGGCATACTGACCGCCGTCATCGTACTGGAAGTCACTTTCGCCCTCTGGCTGGTGGTATACCGCTTGGATCTAAACCAAAAACTGGATAAAGAAGTTTTGTCCGAGAACGCGGTGACCAACAGCGTTGAATTGAAAGAAGGCGTCAAGAACATCTACGCCGACACCGTCAAGGGCGGCACCAAAGCCGATTAGATTGCCCGCAAAAAACATTCGGCCCCTTTTCAGGGGCCGTTTTGTTTGGAGAACAAAATTCTTTAATTGCGGCTGTTTTTCAAAATCTGTCGCGCTTCTTCGGGGCTGATCTCGTCATACATCGTCATGATGCGGGTCAGTTCCTTGTGGTTCACGACGCGTTTGTGCGCGGAGCGGAAGCGATCCGTCAAAAGATACAAGCTCACGAAATCGGATTTAGGCACATCCAGCGCACGGCATGCTGTCGCCAATGCTTTCCCGTTATCCTGACGCACCATCGCCTTGACCGTGTTCGAAGGCAGGCCCGTATAGACGGAAAATTGTGCCATAAAGGTAGAATATTGTCCGCGGCGCAACGTGGCCAACATCGTCGGGAATTTCAGTTCGCCGCGGCGTTGCTGGTTGTGCGCATAGGCAATGCGTTGCTCGTCGTCGCTCGCTTTGTGCGCGGGCGTTGTCATCTCGATCGTAATGTCATCCAGCGCTGCCAATGCGGGTGCAGAACCTATGCCGAAACGCTCGGACAGGTTTTGTTTCAGTTCGTCCGATACGAATTGGTACAGACGGCCGGCAATATCCTGCGGCAAGTCTTCGCGGCTCAACAACGGGCGGGCCAGCGTTTCGGAGTATTTCGCCATATCGCCGAAAATTTTATAGGCATGTTGTGTCAACTGCACGCCGTCGTTTTCGGCGAGGTTCACAGCAACTTGGAAATCTTTGGTGTCGGCCAGCATATTGATGACCGAGGCGGACAAACCCGTTCTTTCGGCGATCGGACGGGCATGTTCCACGCCCTTCCCTTGAATGATGTAGCAAAGGTCCAGATCCTGAAGCATCGGGCTCGCGCGCAAAACCGGTTCGGCGACGTCGATTTCATCGTTGGCGATGGAGAGGATCATGCGCAGCGGCACGGTATCCATGGAAGCCAGTCTTTCGGACAGCGCTTTTTTCAAATCTTTTTGCGCCTGTTTCATCAGGGCCAAAAGAACGTCCGTGATCAATTCGCTTTCCTTCTCGGAAAGTTTTATACTGAGAAGGTCAGTCATGATTGTTGTGAGTTCGGAACAGGCCCCGTCGCTTTCGCTGTCTTTGGCGAGGGCGTACAGATTGTGCGTGTCGTAAAGTCTTACGAGCAGCGGTGCAACCTCAGGTGTTTTTTCAAATGCTTCAAAAGCCATAGTTGTATTCCCACACTTTATCTTAAGCCCCTCAAAGTAAATACGGGCTTGATTTTGCATTAACTTCTACCCAATTGCCGCTCATTCCCTCAAATCAGCGACCGGCGGTTTTCCGCTCTGTCCATTGCTTTTTATGCTAAAAGTATTTAAGCTAAGTTAAGTTCGCCAAGTATTTTCGTAAAATTTGATCTTTTTTTCCCGCCCCAAATCCTAAGAACTTCTTAACCCTCCCTCTGCTACACTGAAAACCTACGCAATCACTCAGGATTCTCACGATCATGGTATATCCCGTATCCAGTCAGGCCATTCCGGCCTCTAATACGTTCCAACCGGGCGGTACAGCCGAATCCATCGCCCTTAAAAAGCCTGAAGACAACAAACAGGCCGATGTCACCAAACCCGCAGGCACAGAAACCGCCCGCTCCCAATCTTCCGAGACCCGCAGTACGGGCCAAGCCGAAAGATCCTTCGTGTCCAGCGACCGCGCCGAAGATACGGGCCGCGCCGCCGCCAGCACCTCTCGGGGCACCAATCTCAACATTACGGTCTAAAGACAAAGGCTCCTTTCGGAGCCTTTTTTATTGGTTGTCAGTTTCTTGCTATCAATCCTTTAAACATTATCCGCGAATTCAACGGTTACAGAATTTGTCTCGTCGGCCCGCATAGAGTTCCACCCTCTTACTTTTAGTGCCTCTTCTATAAGCTGCATGACAAATTTTCTATCTTCAGGGCCATTGGGCGTATAAAGCTCATAAATAAACCACCTGATATCGTGTAGAAATTTTTCTCCTATTTTAGGAGTGCCGTGAATTTTATCGGAACAACTTCCCACAAATTTGACGGTCTTACCTTTTATTATAATTTCACAATCATACCTTGGGCCATCAATGCTGGGACCGCTAACCCTGCTCAGCGTCACATCGCGCACGCGATCAATGGTATGCCAATTCCACTCATCTTTGCGTTCATTAACAAAAGCCATTACTGGAACGCCACTTCGTTAAAGGAGCGCAGTTTGCGCGAGTGAAGCCGTTCGGGGCCGATGCCGCGCAGGATTTCCATCACACGCAGGCCGATCTTTAAATGCTGTTCCACCCGTTCGCGATAGAAGGAATCCGCCATACCGGGAAGCTTGAGTTGTCCGTGCAAAGGTTTGTCGGATACACATAGTAAGGTGCCGTACGGCACGCGGAAGCGGAAACCGTTTGCGGCCACCGTTCCCGATTCCATGTCGAGCGCGATGGCGCGTGATTGTGACAGGCGCGCGTTCTGGCGGATGGCGGGACGCAGTTCCCAGTTACGGTCATCCACCGTCGCGACCGTTCCGGTGCGCATGATCTTTTTAAGGTCGTATCCTTTGAAGCCCGTGACTTCGGCCACGGCCTGTTCTAGCGATACCTGAATTTCCGACAGTGCCGGCAGCGGAATGGACGGGTGCAGATCGTGGAACAAAACATTGTCTTCGCGTAAATATCCGTGCGCCAGAACGTAATCGCCCAGCGATTGGGAGTTTCTCAAGCCCGCGCAGTGGCCGAGCATCAGCCACGCATGCGGGCGAAGCACGGCAACGTGGTCCGTGATGGTTTTGGCGTTGGACGGGCCGACGCCGATATTCACCATCGTAATACCGGAGCCGTCGGCGCGCTTCAAATGATATGCAGGCATTTGCGGCATGCGTTTGAGCATGGCGCCTGCATCATCGCGCTCCTTGCGGGCGTCGGCAGGAATATTTTTATTCACCGTGACTTTGTCGCCCGGCTCCACAAAGGCCGTGTATTGTTCGCGCGTGCGGCGAAGCGACGGATCGGACGTTTCCGTCATCATATCCGTTGCGATCTTGATAAATTCATCCATGTAGAACTGGTAGTTCGTGAACAGGATATAATTTTGAAAGTGCGAAGCCTTCGTACCCGTATAGTGTTTCAGGCGCATAAGTGACAAATCTGCGCGCGGAGCGGGAAACAGCGCCAGCGGTTTCGGGCTGTGCATCTGCACCTGATAGGTGCCGTTCGCGATCTGGTCGTCCATCAGCGTCAGATCGGGCTGATCGAAAATATTCGGCAATGCTTCCATCTGCGCGTGTGTCAAATCGCGTTCGATGTGGAATTCTTCACCCAGCGCAAAATGCAGCGGGATTGCCGTCTCGCTCAAACCCACCTCGATCGGCACCGAGTGGTTTTTGAGGAGCAACGTCATCATGTTTTTGTAGTATTCGTCGAAAATATCGGGGCGCGTTACCGTGGTTTCATACGTGCCTTCGCGCGTGACAAAGCCATAAGCGAGGCGCGTGTCAGGGCGCTGGCCGCTTTCGGTTTTGATGCGGATAAAAGGATAAAAGCCCCTGACCTTCTTTTCCTTCAGATCGCCTTTGGCGAATGATTTGAAGGCCTCCTGAAGGCCGCCGACCTGCGCGTCGTATATCTCCTTGATATAGGCGAACGCGTCATCAGGGCTCTTGAAGGATTTGGTTTTGTAGGTCTTGAGGAAGGACAACATATCCTATCATATGCCAAAAACGTTAATAAAACAATGACATAGAGAGGCTCTTTCGCCCCGCAATATTGAAAATCGTTGGGGTTTTCAATAGCTTATGGTAAATTTTATCTTAATAAAAACTACAAAAAACTACCAACAGGGAGATAAAAGAATGACCGACCCGTCAGGGCCCTTCACAGGGTCCGCAGCGCATACGCATTTACCTACCACCGGCGAATTTATCACCGACGAACGCGGGAATGTCTGTCCCGTCCTCGACACAACCCAAATCAGCTTTGAAAATGCAGTCCCCGGCCGAAAGAAAGGCACCACCCGTGTCGTTCGCGCGACGGGTAACGAAGTGACGACGCAAGAGTTCGAAGGGCTTCGTGAAAGCGGCGCGTATATCCCGAAACCCGGTGAAGCCATCTTCATCAACGGACCCAAGGATATTTACGTGCCGAGCCGCGACGGAACGGGCCGCCTGAAATTCGACGATCTGGAGGAAGCGGGTTACAAGATCGCGTCTTCCACGACACCCGACGATGTTCAGGTGAAAAGCATTCCCGCCAAACTTCTGGTCGGCGTCGTCGATGCACGTGTCGTGATCAAAAACGCATGGGGCGATACGGGACAAATTTCCGACCACCAGTTTTTGTCGGCGGGTGCGACGCTCAAACAAGAATCCAGCGGCCGCGTGACGGGCATGGACAAAGAAGGTTTCAAGAAATGGGAAATCGATCCTGTGCCGAGATCATTGAGCCTGAGGCATCTCCCTGATCCTTCATAATCAGAGGGTTGGTGTATCTTTGTATTTGGTGAAAGCGCGTGCATTGTTCAGGCGCTTGCCGTCGGTCGTGAATATCCCCTGCCCGTGATAATGGAGTGTTTGGAATATTGCATGTCAGCAAATGCTTACATGCGCGGACGGTTCCTGATTAGGCAGGCATACCTATGTTGAATTGCTCGGCTGGCACGAGAACCGTATCATGACGACCTTGTTTGTCCATACCACCGCCGCAAACAACACCAACAACATGTCCATCGCGCGTGGTAACGAGTTTTCCGCCATCGCCTTTTTTAGAAAAGGGAACGGATTCCCCTGCTTCATTCCTTGCGGTTACCAAAAACATATCTTTATAGGATTTGACAGGCGCATCGGCGCTCGCGGTTAAATTGACACTTGCCCCTGTGGAAGTAACTTTTGCTGTTACGCCTTTGGGAAGCTCCTCACCTTCAATAATCACTTCGGTGCCTATCGCCCAATCGGAACTCAGAATCGTTCTGCCTTCCAACTGTTGGGGATCGAATCTTCCTTCGACGGCGCGAACGCCCTGAAGCACTTGAGCACTGAATTCACCCATTTGAATTTATCCTTCTCTGTAGCGCCAAGGAAAATAAACCCAATTAACAGTTATGTCAATAAAAATGGCAAAGCCGGAAATACGTCAGGATTTATAGATAGACGCCTTAAGATGCTCGATCCTGCGGACCAGCTTGAAAACCACATCCCGTAACACGGCAACATTCGGACTGAACCGAAGTTTGCTTTCCGCCGTCACCGCGTCTTGCGCAGCTTTGAGCTCCGCATTGAGCTCGTCTATTTTCTCATCCCTGCGCATTGTCCCTCTTATTTCTATTGCACTCCCATCAAGGCACGCGCGAAATCATTTGCTTCGAAACGGCTTAAATCTTCTATCGCCTCTCCCACGCCTATGGCGTGGATCGGCAAACCGAATTCCTGCGCGAGACTTACAACTACACCGCCTTTGGAAGAACCGTCCAGCTTGGTAACGATGAGGCCCGTAAGATTGACGGCCTCTTTGAATGTTTTAACTTGTGAATGTGCGTTCTGGCCCGTGGTGGCATCGAGTACGAGCAAAACAGCGTGCGGGATGCCTTCATCCTGCTTTTTGAGAACGCGCAATATTTTTTCCAGTTCCGCCATCAGGTTTGATTTGTTCTGTAGTCTTCCCGCCGTGTCGATCATCAATATCTCGACATTTTCCTTCTTGGCCTTTTCATACGCTTCGAACGCGACCGCGGCGGCATCGGCCCCGATATCCTTTTTAAACAACGGCACATGCGCGCGTTGCGCCCAGACATCGAGCTGGTCCACAGCGGCGGCGCGGAAAGTATCCGCGGCGGCGATCATAACATTGCGGTGTTCTTTTATATGCCATTGGTGGGCGAGCTTGCCGATGGTCGTGGTTTTGCCCGCGCCATTGACGCCGCAAACGATAATCACAAAAGGACCGTTTTCAGGTTTTTTAATTTCCAGCGACTTGGTCACGCCATCCAGCATAGCGCTGACGATCGTTGCCATTTCACGGCGCACTTCATGCGGTTCGATATCTTTTTCGAATTTCTTCGATGAAAATTCCGCGACAATCTTCGCAGCTGTTTTCGGACCAAGGTCAGCAGAGATCAAAAGATCTTCCAAATCCTGCAAGCTTTCAGCATCAAGTTTGCGTTTCGTGAAAATGTCAGAGATGCCTTGCCCCAAACGCCCCGTGGACTTCGACAAACCAAAACTCAAACGCGAAAGCCATCCGCCCTCTTGCGTGTGGTCGGCGAGTTCGCGCGCCTCTATCGCATCTTCGGTCGGTGTGTGTTCTGGAGTCGGTGTGATTTGGAGGTCTTCGAGTATTTCGATTTCGGTGGGCGCCAGAACATGGTGGGCGAATTCGGAATCTATTTCCGTTTCGTCTTCCGCCGGTTCCAATTGCGGCTCGCGCGGATGATGCAGGAATTTATCGTCGCGCTCATCGCGCTCCTGCTGTCCCTCGTTCTTTTGTTTGCGCCAGAAAACCATGGTGGTCGATCCGAATTATTTGTGTCTTGATGGGTATATCTTTATTTTAACAGCTTGTATCTAACGGCGGAATTTTTTTGATATTTTACGCGCCAAAAATAATTGACATAACATTAGCGATTTGATAACCATATGGCCCATGGATATAGCAGGCTACAAAGAACATCCCGGTGACTCGCGTGTACTGATTTTGCAGGACCCTGCCGACGTGGTCCCGCTTATGCGAAGCAAGGGCAAGGCAGCCCATATGGCTATCGTCCAGCGCCCCCATCTCGCCCAACACTATCGCGATCTGTTCAACAATAACGCCGAAGCTTTTGGCGAGTGGAATTTCGCTTCAGGTTCGCATATGCGCCATCCCTTAATGGAAATCACACTTTCGGACGACGCAGCGGCCCCCCTGCAGAAAATCGTGGTGGATCATGATGATCGTACGAATCTTATGAAAAAAGTAGAAATGTCAGAGACTTGGGACAATCTGGGCATACTGGCGGGCATTACCGGCGGACTTACAGGTAGAAAGAACGTCATGGCCCTCACATGGTTGCAGGCCGTAGGGCAAAGCGTATCCAACGAGGAACTTACCAAAGAATGGCACTGGCATGGGAACGAGGGCGCGGAGCGTCAGGAAGTTACCGCCCATACCTGTTTCACCAACGCGGGGATGGATATCATCCTGAACGTCACTGCGAATGATGTCATAAAAGGGCGCGAGGCAGGCGCCGGGGCATTTAAATCATCAGAAATCCCCTCCCATGCGATTATTCACCACAGTACAGCCGCGGAAATCATCGTCATGAAACCGCAGATCATCCATCGCAAGTCGCCAGCATCAATCACCACAGGCCGCTGCGCCATGGCCGCGTACCAGTCCTATCCCAAAGGGTTTGATTTTTAGGCGTTTACGACAGCGTTTAGGTACTTATCCCCAACAGAAACTGTACTTACGGAAACGAGCGAACCTGCTGGAAACGTACGATCAAGATGTACGGGTGCGAAATGCTCTGTATGTCCAAAATTGTCTTTTTCTACAATGACTTGACGGTTCTGTTTCACGTGAAAATTCAGGAAATTGGTTAATTGTTTATTACCCTTTTCCCGCAAACGGGCCGCACGTTCCTTCCGTACTTCTGGAAAAACCTGTGGCATCTTGGCTGCGGGGGTTCCCGGGCGTTCGGAGTACGGGAAGACATGCAGAAAGGTCAGGCCGCATTCCTCGACGATATTCAAAGTGTTCATGAACATCTCTTCTGTCTCGGTCGGGAAGCCCGCGATGATGTCGGCCCCGAAAGCCATATCGGGGCGGTAGGAGCGCGCCCGTTCACACATGGCAATGGCATCCGCCCGAAGGTGGCGGCGTTTCATCCTTTTGAGGATCATGTCATCGCCCGCCTGAAGGGACATATGGAGGTGGGGCATCAGGCGTGGCTCTTCCGCGATCAGGCGCCAGAGGTCGTCATCCATCTCTACAGGATCCAGTGAAGACAATCGTAACCGCGGAAGTTCGGGAACCAGCGCCAGAACACGTCGGATCATCTGGCCCAGCGAGGGGGTGCCGGGCAGGTCCGCGCCGTACGAGGTTACATCCACCCCCGTCATCACGATTTCGTTGTACCCCTGCTCTACCAACAGTCTGACTTGATTGACTATTTCGCCGATAGCTACGGAACGGGAATTTCCGCGTCCGTACGGGATAATGCAGAACGTACAGCGGTGGTCACAACCATTCTGAACCTGAATGAAGGCCCTAGCGCGCCCCTCAAACCCCTCGACAAGGTGGGAAGCGGTTTCCTTTACGGACATGATATCATTGACCAAAAGCCGTTCTTCGCCCTTAAAACCCCATGTTTCGGGCTTTAATTTGAGGTCATTGCCTATAATTTTATCTACTTCGGGCATTTGGGCGTATTTTTCGGGCGAAATTTGCGCCGAACAGCCCGTTACGATGATTTTTGCGCCGGGATTATCCCTTTTTGCCCGTCTAATGGCCTGTTTTGCCTGTCTTTCGGCCTCTTTAGTGACCGCACAGGTATTGAAGATGATAACATCGTCCAAACCAGCGGCTTTGGCGTGGCCGCGCATCACCTCAGATTCATAGGTGTTCAGGCGGCAGCCGAAGGTTACAAGCTGGGGGTCTTTGGTCATGGGGGGAGCAGTACTAGGATTTCTGACAGAAATCAATTAAAAGCCGAAACCGACACCCGTACGGAAACCGCTACGACCACGGCCCCAATAGCCGAAATCATCGAAATCCTGCTCGTAACGAAGCCTTTCATTCTGGCGGAGGATATCCATGCAGAAATCCATGGCTTCCGTACCCGGTTTATTGCCTCGTCTGAGGCATTCCTGGTGATAGCGGTCGCAATTAAGACCCCTTCTGGCCACTTCGGCCTCCAGCTTGGTCTCGGCACGGTAATTATTCTTGTAGCTGCAAAGCTGAGCGTCATCCATGGCGCGCACCTGATCGGGCGTCATCTGGAAGGTGGGCGATGCGCAGGCGGCAAGCCCCAAAACAGCAAGAACGGTCAGATACCTCATGCCAGTGATATATCTCCTTTGAAGCTGTAGGCAACGGGTCCCGTCATAAGTACGTGCCCGTCGCTTTCCCGCCATTCGATAAAAAGGTCCCCTCCATCGAGCGTGACCCGTACGTTCCGCCCTGTTAAGCCGCGGCGGATAGCGGCCACGGCGGCGGCGCAGGCGCCCGTTCCACAGGCCTGCGTTATGCCAGCACCGCGCTCCCAAACCCGCATCCTGAGATGGTCAGGCCCTAGCATACTAACGTATTCAACATTCGTGCGCTCGGGAAACAGTTCGTTTCGTTCTACTTTTGGACCCAAGATATCCACAGCGATCGTGTCCACATTTCCACAGAAAAATACACAGTGCGGATTGCCCATAGAGACCACAACAGGGTTTCCATCAATCGGTAAACTTAATGTATTACAATCGCCTGAAAGAGGAACTTCATCCCATTTCTGAAGTGGGACACCCATATCAACCGTAACTTGGCCGTTTTCCGTAAGCGTACAGTACAGAAGACCTGATATTGTCTCCACAACACATACATTTGTAGCATTTTCTTGAGAAATCAGGTGAGCTATACAGCGGGTGGCATTGCCGCAAGCACCCGATTCCGACCCGTCAGGGTTGTAGATACGCATGAATACGGTTGCATTCGTATCGGCTGGTTTTTCGAGGATGATGAGCTGGTCGCAACCCACCCCGCGGCGGCGGTCGGCGATGGACCGTACGCGCTCGGGGTCGAGTTTAAGGGTGGTCTTGCGGGCATCCAGAACGACGAAGTCATTGCCCAGACCGTGCATTTTCAGAAATTCCATAGGAGGAAGGTAAATCTATTTTATCTGTACGCCAAGCCCTATTGGACCACCGCGGGGGTCACCCATGCCGACAGAGCCGATCATTCTCATCCCGAAGTCCGTAACGGCGGCTTCCGCGACCGGCCCGTCCAAGAAGCTGCCTTTCGGGGCATTTATAAGAAGCTCGTACGGCGGAGCTTCCGCACCCCCCAGACGCGGCGGGTAGAATTGTGGGGTCGCCTGAATCTTGCGGGAGATGGTCTGGTACATTAGTTTAGACCCGTATTCGGAAGGTCTGGTAAATCTGTCCAAGGCATCGGGGTAAACATGGGGTCCGTACAGGACACATTCGTAAAAACGGCCATGACCACTTTCTTTGACCAAAGCCGTATGAAAAGCCTCAAACGAAGCGCGCGCCTGTTCCACCAGTTTCTTGTCATCGAAGGCGCCCGTCGGTGCCTCCAGGTTCAGAATGCCTGCGACATTGGTTGCGGTGGCGCGGCTCAAAACCCCCAACACCGTGTTGTTCGGTGAAATACCGGTCGAGAACAATTGCTTGAGATATTTATGGTCCTGTCTGAGGACGGCATAGCTGTTGCCCGCTACATATACTGTGTCTTTGGCTGGAAATTGCTCGGTCAGGGATGGGTTCATGCTGGTTTCCTATAAAACTTTCCCTTCCTAGGCAATTTTTATGGTTATGTCTAACAAAATGTCACAATTTCCCACGATTTCGAACGAACTTTAGCCTTATAGGCGCGTTAGATATGTATCATGCGACAAAGTTTCAGATTTCCGGAGAATACCCTCTGGGCCCTTCGTAAGAACGGGGTCAGGAAGTCTGACACCCACACACCTTCTTTGCACGAGGCTTTGCTTGGCTATGAGCCCATCCGCATAGCGGAGCAGGATAATGACACCCCCATGGTCAGCGCGGAAAACCCCCAACTGAACATTATTACATCGCAAACCAACTTTCTGGTGATGGAGCTGGCCTCCGAAGACGCCCCGAAAGCTTGACAGGCGGCGGGTCCCCGCCCTATAACCTGCCCCAACATCTCCTGTGATCGGTAATTACGCCGTGTCCAAGGATACACCCCAGCCCGCGAAGTTACGCGCACTGGGGCAAAAATGTTTTGGGATTTTGAATTCGAATGTTTGAAAGTTTGAGCGATAAGCTTGGCGGCATCTTCTCCTCTTTAAGAGGCAAGAGCCGTTTGTCCGAAGAGGACGTCAACAACGCCGCCCGCGAAATCCGCGTCGCGCTGCTCGAAGCCGATGTCGCCCTGCCCGTTGTCAAAGACTTCATAGAAACCGTCAAAGCCAAAGCTGTCGGCCAGGATGTGATCAAATCCGTATCCGCATCCCAGATGGTCGTGAAGATCGTTCACGACGCGTTGGTCGAGATGCTGGGCTCCGACGCGAGCGATCTGAATTTCGGCGCGCCGCCCTCCACCTATCTTATGGTCGGTCTGCAAGGTTCGGGTAAAACGACGTCCACCGCGAAGATCGCGAAGTTCCTTTCCGACAAGGCGCGCAAAAAAGTTTTGATGGCCTCTCTCGACACGAGCCGCCCCGCCGCGCAAGACCAACTTAAAATCCTCGGCGAACAAACAGGCGTTGCCACGCTCGAAATCATCAAGGGCCAGACGCCGATCCAGATTACCGAACGCGCGCTGAAAGAAGCGAAGCTCGGCGGGTTCGATGTGTTGATGCTCGACACCGCGGGCCGTCTTTCCATCGACGAAGCGTTGATGGACGAAGTGGCGGCCGTTTCCAAACTCGCCAACCCCGTGGAAAAACTCCTCGTCGCCGATGCGATGACGGGCCAGGACGCGGTGAACGTAGCCAAAGCGTTCGATGAAAAAGTCGGCATCACCGGTATTGTTCTTACACGTATCGACGGCGATGCACGCGGC
>DLGR01000013.1 GCA_002482805.1 Micavibrio sp. UBA7689
CATGCGCGCTTCGGTGTAACGCATAGCGGCCGCGTTATCGCCGTCAATGTTACCGAAGTTCCCCTGACCGTCGACCAGCGGATAACGGACCGAGAAGTCCTGTGCCAAACGCACCATCGCGTCGTATACGGATGAATCCCCGTGCGGGTGATATTTACCGATGACATCGCCGACCACGCGGGCCGATTTTTTCGGCGGGGTCGTCGGGTTTAATTGCAATTGATACATCGCGTACAGAACGCGGCGGTGAACGGGCTTCAAACCGTCGCGCACATCGGGCAGCGAACGGGACATAATGGTAGAGAGCGCATAGGAGAGGTAGCGCTCGGACAGGATCTTGGTAATCCCTTCGTCTACGATTTTGGACTCAACAACTTTGATAGGCGTCTTCTTGACCATAAGTGCTTATTTACAGGCCATTCCCGCTTCAATCAAGCCGCCTTTTGGCCATTTCTGCGTATTATAAGGCTTTAAAAACTGGCATAATCCGCCCATGACCGATACGCAATTGTTAATAGCCGACCACGCCCTGAACATTTTCCATCTGGTTATCGTCTTGTTTCTGACCTTCGGGTGGATATGGGTTGAGTCCCGCCCCCTACACAGAATCGCGGTCGCCGTCACATCGTTTTTGTGGATTGTCGTGGGGGCGTTTGTCGGAAAGCTGGGATACTGCCCCGCCACCGATTGGCATTGGCGTGTAAAAGAACTGCGCGGGGAAAAAGATCTGCCCGTCTCATATATTGATTACAACCTGCAAAAAATCGGCATCCACTTGCCGCCCGAACGCGCCGACCAGATCGTCATGGTGATTTTTGCGAGCATCGTCGTACTGACGATTTTCTTCTGGCTCAAAGACCGGAAGCGGCCTTCGTAGTATCCGACAACGATTTTTCGTACCGCGCCTCGAACCGCAACCGCGCTTCTGGTACGCCTTTGGTATGGTGCGCGAAAACCCAATGCTCGAGGAAATGCCCCGTCATGCGCAGGCCTTTGTAAATTTCCTCGGACTCATACGCCCCGCCACCCGGTTTTAAAAACGCGGGTAGCTCCAGCAACCTCTCTTTATATGGCCCCGCCGCATGCAAACTCACCGCGCGCCCTGATTTCGGGGATACATAGGCCAGTTGCGTCACATCTCCGCCCGCCGCGCATTTGGTCAGGTCCAGTCCGAAGCCGAGTTCTTTGAGCAGTGAAATTTCCCAAAAGATATAGGCGGCCATCCATATTTCGCCGTCCATCATTTCCATCATGGTTTTGAAACCATGGAACAAACCGGCATGACCCTCACGCTCGGGCAAAGCCGCGTCACACAAAGAACAAGCCGAAAGCAAAGCGCCGAGTTTAAGGGGATCGTCTAGCACGCCGTGCGGCAATCCTGATTCCTGCTCCAGTGTCATAGAGCCGAGCTGGTCTGACACGCGGCTTTTCCAATCGACAGCGACGAGCGTTCCCGCCTCCAGCAATCCGCGTTTTTTGGTAGATTGCGCGCCATGCACATAACCCGCGTGGCGGCCATGTTTTTCCGTGAGCAGACCAACAACAGCGCCCCCCTCGCCATGGGGGCGCACACTTAATATAAATCCTTGATCGGACCAGCTCTCCATGAAATATGTATACCCCATGAATGCTAATATTGAAAAGGTCGGGATTGCAGGCGCAGGCTCTTTGGGCGGAATAGTTACCAACGCGCTCAAAAACGGGCTCGATGGATATAAACTCCACGCAATATCGGACCATGCACCCAAAACGGATTTCGGCGTACCGAACGTGGATTTTCAAACACTCGCCAAAGAATGCGATGTGATCGTGGAATGCCTGCCCGCCGCCGCCGTTCCTGACCTTGTAAAAGCGGTTCTGGGTGAAGGCAAAACACTGATTATGATAACGGCTGCCGCGCTCGTTTTATTTCCCGAAATCCAAAAAATGGCGTCGGAAGGTAAAGGAAAAATTCTGGTGCCCTCAGGCGCGTTGTCGGGCCTTGATGCTGTAACGGGCCTTGCGACCCAGACCATTACAGATGCAAAAATCATTTCTACCAAACCGCCTGCGGGCTTCAAGAACAACGCATATCTTTCTGAAAAGAAAATAAACATCGATGATATCAAAATCCCGACCATGATCTTTTCGGGCACGGTGAACGAAGCGGCGAAGCATTTCCCCGCCAACGTCAATGTCGCGGCATCCCTCGCTCTCGCCGGCATAGGCTTTGAAAAAACCCGTGCGGAAATCTGGGCGGACCCCACCGTGAAAACGAACGCGCACGAGATCATCGTTTCCGGTCCATCGAGCGTCATCCGTTCCAAAATCGAAAACACCCCTGACCCCGTCAATCCGAAGAGCAGTATGCAGGCCGCCTACTCTATCATCGCTGCGTTGAAAAAACGCCGGGCCAACCTCACCATCTTTTAAAACAGGACGTATATGTTACCCGCCATACCTTTTTATGTTATCCGCCACGGCGAAAGCGTCGCAAATCTGGGTCAATACACATCCGGCCATGTCGACGTTGAATTGACGGAAAAAGGTTTGCAACAGGCACGTGATGCCGCGAAGATCGTGGCGCAATTGGAACTCAAACCTACGGTCATAATCCACAGTCATTTGCAGCGCGCCAAGAAAACCGCCGAAATCATCAATGAAGGCCTAGGCATTCCTATGATCGAAGACCCGATTATCGCGGAGCAGTTTTTCGGTGAATGGGAAGGCGTTTCGTGGGAAGTAACCCGCCAGTTAATCCGCGACGCCGTCGATCCGCCCAAGGGTGAAACACACCCCGCGTTCCACGAACGGGTCAAAACCGCGATTAGCAAATTCGTGAATGAACATAAAGGTCCTGTGATGTTCGTCTGCCATGGCGGTGTGTTCCGCGCGATAGGCGCCATGCACGGCACCAACATGACGGGCGTTCATAATTGCGCCCTTCATTACTTTGAACCCACGGAGCACGAAACCTTCCCGTGGGCTGTTAAGAAATTCTAGAATAGACCGAAAGTGCTTGTTTCGTTTCCGCGACATCGTGAACTCGGAAAAGCTTCGCGCCTCTTTGATGTGCCGCAATCGCCGCGGCTATCGATCCTGCCAAACGCTGGTCCGCATCCGCACCGCCCATAATCGCGCCCCCGATCTCCTTGATGAACCTTTTGCGGGACACCGCGCACATTATCGGAACGTCGAGTGATTCGAATTCGTGTAAACGATTCAATAACGTGAGGTTATGTTCTAAGTTTTTCCCGAAGCCTATGCCCGGATCGGCGATGATACGGTTCATTTGTATATCATTGATCTTGCATGCACCGATACGACTCAGCAGATACCCGTAAACCTCCGCAAAAACATCGGCATAATGCGGCGCATCCTGCATCGTGCGCGGATCACCCTTCATATGCATCAGGCAGACATAAACGCCGCTTGCCGCCACAACCTTCATGGATTCCGGATCGTGGGTGAGAGCGCTCACATCGTTCACCATCCTCGTCCCTGCCTTGATGGCGGCTCTCATGACCGCTGCATGACGCGTATCCACGGAAAGCATAACGTTGCTGTCTTTTAACCCCTCGATCACGGGGATCACGCGGCGCAGCTCTTCGTCCAGCGAAACAGGGTCCGCACCCGGGCGTGTGGACTCCCCCCCGATATCGAGAATATGCGCACCGTCTTTCGCGAGTTTCAGCCCATGGGCGATGGCGCGTTCGGCGGTGAAGAATTGCCCGCCGTCCGAAAAACTGTCGGGCGTGACATTCACGATGCCCATCAGAATCGGACCACCATTGTTTAGGAGCGGATCATTCATCCCATCCATCCTCTATCGGCACGGCTTCATGTTCTTTGGTTTTGGGAAGAGCTTCGATCAATTGCTCCAAAGTCTGTTTGCTTTCGGGATGCACCCATTCATCCACCACATCGGACATCGGCATCAACACAAACGCGCGGTCCTGCATCCGCGGATGCGGCACGATCAGTTTTTCCCCTTCACGAATGATTTCGTCGTCGTAAGCTATAACATCGAGATCCAGCAGTCGCGGCGCGTTCCGCACGGTGCGCACGCGCCCGAAATCTTCCTCGATCTTCAGCAAAGCTTCGAGCAATTCCATCGGCTCCATATCCGTGTCCACTTCGCACACCGCGTTGTGAAACCACGGATCGGTTTCGTTGTACGGCCATGGCGCGGTTTTCCAGACACGTGAAATCTGCACGGGTTTGATGCCCGCCTGCATCATCGCCTTTAACGCCGCATAAAGCGTTTGCGAAGGCGTGCCGAAACGGCTTGGAAGGTTCGCGCCGAGGGCCACGAGGATCATATGCGGTTCACTTTACTCAAAAACAAAGAGCCTGATTGCTCAGGCCCTTTTATAAAGATGTTTTGGTGAAAACGCTATACTACCCGAGGACTACCAAGTGCGGACGTCGCCAGAATCCATGTGTACGAAGTTGCTCTTGGGGTAATAGCCCACACCGCCTGCTTTCAAGGACACGGCCAGTTTCTTGATCTGGCTGGTGTCAAAGTTGGGCATGCGCAGATCGATGGCCTGACCCGTCATGTGCAGGGAGTTCTTGGCCACACCTTCGGAGTGAGAGCGCAAACCCGCATTCGTTTTCGGGCAACGGTAACCGGACAGAATCTCATACGGCTCATTACGGCCGGAAAGTTCATGCACCGAATAAATGATGTCGATCACGCGCGGGTCGATCGGGAACAATTCGTTCGATCTGAAATCGCGCAGAACGATGTTGATACGGTCGAAAGCATCGGGGAGGTATTTGTCGCCGACGCGGTATACGCCGGAGAATGTTTCGCCCGTGTGCGAATTGCGGAAGGTGATTTTGCGTGCGCCGTCAAATTGGCTGCCGCGCGAAAAGATCGCGGCGGATGCTTTAACGGGAACGATGGAGGAAGCAGCGGCGGCGCCGAGTGCGATAGCGCCGAGGCCCAAAAAATTACGACGAGTGGTAGAGTAGGCTTTATCGCCATTAAGCTTGGAAGTCATAGATCCTCTGTATGGTTTATAATTGAAGGGAACCTTCAGGAGACTGCGTTATTAGCAAATTAGCGGAACGTGTCCAAGTCGAAAATTGGTTTAACCAATATACTCCTGTGCGCACTTTCGTTCAACTTCTTATAATATAATGAAATTATATTGTTTTTCAGAAGGTTGCCGAACATGTATCAATCCCCGCCCACATGCATATTGGCGCTCAAAACTTCATATTTTCACAATGTGAGTCGTTAAATTTCGGGGGTTGCTGTGGGGCGCGGAATTTTTACCGCTTTGGTCGATTTCAAAATTTCAGCAAGCTTTGCATCCTGTCCGTACACATCCTGTCCGTAAACAAGTTTCCCGTCCGCATTCAACCAAACGGTTTGATAAGTGACGTAAACAGGAATCCCCTTGTCGGTTGGCACGTCGCGCATGTTGCCGGAATTAATCATCTTCTTCATACCTTCTTGGGTAAAATCCTTGTTCTCACCCAAAATAAACGCGGCCAGTTCTTCGGGTTTTGAAACGCGGATGCATCCCGAACTTAAATTGCGTTCCTTACCGTCGAACAGTTCACGATGGTTCGTGTCATGCAAATAGATGTTGTACGGATTTTCCATGATGACGCGCACTTTGCCGAGCGGGTTTTGCTCTCCGGGTGGCTGGGTCATGCGAAGCACGGCGAGATCTTTGTTGGTGACTTTCGTCCAGTCCACCTTGCCGGGATCGATTTCGTTGCGCCCCACTGTCAGCTTGATACCCCGTTTGGTCAATGCATAAGGATCTTCCATCAAAGCAGGCAGAAAGTCTTCGCGTTTGATTGTGGGCGGTACAGACCAGTTGGGGTTCAAACGCACGCCGGTGATTTCGGTTTTAAAGCTATAGGTCGGGCGCGCCTGCTTGCCGACAATGACAGGCATTTCCAGTTCCACCTTGCCATCATTCACCGCCCACAAATTCGCGGACGGAATATTGACGATCACATATCTTTC
>DLGR01000008.1:0-205 GCA_002482805.1 Micavibrio sp. UBA7689
GGCGGCTTTGAATTCTTCATCCTGCACGGCGATGAATGTGCCGCCCAAGGATTCAACCTGTTCCTTTGCGGCAGGGCGCACATCGTTCGCCGATACCACCGCGCCAAGTCTTTTCGCCGTGGCGATAGCCTGTAATCCCGCAACGCCTGCACCCATCACAAACACACGGGCAGGGGCGATAGTGCCCGCCGCCGTCATCATCATC
>DLGR01000008.1:284-1309 GCA_002482805.1 Micavibrio sp. UBA7689
ACATCCATCGCCTGCGCGCGCGTGATACGCGGCACGAGCTCCATAGAGAAGCAGGTGATTTCTTTGTTAGCGGCCGATTTGATAAGGTCCGCGTTTTGATACGGCGCGAACATGCCGATAAGGATGGCATTCTTTTTCAAACCCTCGAGGTCGGAGAGCGCAACCTGCACTTTCAAAACCACATCGGCGGATGCGACTGCTTCGGCGCGGGAGGCGGCAATGGTCGCGCCGGCGTCCTGATACAATTTATCCGCGTAGGAAGATGCTTCACCCGCACCTTTTTCGACGGTGATGGAAGCGCCTAGCGCGATAAGCTTTTTCACCGTTTCGGGGGTGGCCGCCACGCGTTTTTCATATTCCGTAGTTTCTTTGGCGATGGCAATGGTGAGGGGCAAGGGGCGCTCCTGCTTTCTTTGACGTGTGGGGTTAGGAAATTATTAGACCGAAGATTGCAACAGGGCAAAGGATTTGTGAAGGAATTTCGGGATGTTAAACCCATCCTATCAACAGGAACAAAAGCTCTGGGTGGCACGGTGGCTCCGAGCCAAGCGGGCCGTGGATTGCGCTTGCGTAAAACACTGTAACTGTTAGAATCTTGGGTGCGCATTTCGCGTGCTTGTCCGCTTCTGGAAAACATCTTATGACATACCGCCGCCACCTCATTTATGCCCTGACGACCGCATTGTGTCTCATCGGCTCCACGCATGCGAATGCGGAGACGTTGCGCGAAGCCGTAAGCGCCGCTTTGGCGACGCATCCGGGCATAGAAATCGCGCAGGCGAGAAAAGATGCCGCGGCCGCGGACGAAGGTGAGCAATTTTCGAATTTGTTTCCTGAGATCAATACAACCGCGACGGGCGGACGTGTGTTCGGCAACAACGCCACGTCGCGTGGTTTGAGCGTATCCCGCGGCGAGGCATATTCGTGGTTGTGGGAAGGGAATGCGAGTATTACCCAGCCGATCTTTAATGGTTTCGAAACTTACAATCGTATCGACGCAGCGCAGGCTCGCGAAGAAGCGGCGG
>DLGR01000008.1:1322-27040 GCA_002482805.1 Micavibrio sp. UBA7689
GGCGGAATTCACGCTTGCCGATGCGAAACAAGGTTTGGCATTGCGCGCGGCGCAGGCATTTTTGAATGTAAAGCGCGCGCAGGAAGCGTATTACAAAACCACGTCCTATCAGGACCGCATCAAGGATTATCTCTCGCGCATTAACGGCATGGTCGATGCGGGCGCGGCGGATGAATCCGAAGCGGCGCAGGCGAAAAATATTCAATCGCAACTGGAAAACTCCGTCGCCGAAATGGAAGGGCAGGTCAAACTCGCTCTGGCCGATTACGCGGAAGTTACAGGCTCAATGCCTGCGGGTGAATTGAACGTGGCGATGGATGCAACCGATATGCTGTATCCGAACGCCGACGAAGCTGTATCGCACGCGAAGGAAAACCACCCGCTGGTTTTGTCCGCGGAAAAGACGCTTGAAGCGGAAGATGAGGAAGTGAGCGCCGAGTGGGGATCGCTGATGCCTACGTTGGACGCCGAAGCTTCGGCCTTGAAGCGCGATCAAAAAGAAGAAATCGGAGGCGAGGTTGTGGATCAACGCGCCGTTATGCGCATGAACTGGAATTTCTCTACGGGCGGCGGTCAATTGGCCCGCATTAAAAAGCAAAAAGCCGAACGTTCCGAAGCTTTGGCCCGCACCGCCCAGACGCAGCGCGAAATTGAACGTGATATCCGCCGCGCCTATATCGAACATGAAACGGCGATGAAACAAAAAGAATTGTCGGCCAAGCGCGCAACCGTGACCAAAGAATTGTTCCAGACGTATGAAAAACAATTCGAAGCATCCAAGGTGCGCTTGCTTCAACTCATGCAGGCGGAAAATCAGGTTTTCACATCTGAATTGGAGCGCATCAACGCCGATTACCGCGTGATGATGGCGGAATACACAACGCTGGCCAGTTCGGGCCGTTTGCTACAGGCGATTGGCATTATCGAAGATGCAAGCGCACCTGTGGCAAAAGCTGAAATGGCCCAACCGGTGGTGCAGCCTGTTGTTGCCGCTGCACCCGTGCAAGCAGAAATGGTTTCACCCGTATATCCCCAAGAAGACTATCCGAGCGCCAAAGAAGATACGGCCACTCCCGCCGCAGGTGAGTGATGAGCAAAGATGCAACCAAACCTCTGGATGCCCAAAGCGTTGATCCGCTTTTGAATTGTCTTGTATTCCTCACATCCCACTTCGGGCATGCGAAATCCGCGCAAGCGATCACGGCGGGTCTTGCCTACGATGACAAAAATATGGGCCCTGCGTTGTTTTGTGAAGCGGCCGAGAAAACAGGTCTGCGCGCCAAAATTGTTTTCCGTGACAAAATCAAGAAAATCAGCACGCCCGTTCTGCCCGTGGTTCTGGTTTTAAAAAATTCGCAAGCGTGCGTTCTGCTGAAGATCAGCGCGGATGAGCACACCGCTCTCATCTGGTCGCCGGAAACAGGGGCGGAGCGCACGGTAAAACTCACCGAACTCAAAGAATCCTACACGGGCTACGCGATTTTTGTACATCCGCGCCCGGAATTCACCAATCCCGAAGCGCCGCATGCGCAGGACGGAAGCCGTCACTGGTTCTGGGGACCGATGTGGGAGGTGCGCGACATCTACTGGAAGGTCGCCGCCGCCGCCGTGCTTATCAACCTGTTCGCGCTGACCAGCCCTATCTTTATGATGAATATATACAACCGTGTGCTTCCCAACAACGCGATGGAAACGGGCTGGGTGCTTGCCATCGGCGCGGTGACGGTGTTCTTTTTCGATTTCGTCATGAAAACGCTACGTGGGTATTTTATCGATCTAGCGGGACGCCGCGTGGATGTGATCGCCGCACGCCGTATATACGATCAATTGATGAATATGAAACTCGCAGGCCGCCCGAAGTCTTCCGGCGCATTCGCCAACATGCTGCGCGATTTTGACTCGGTGCGTGATTTCACCACGTCTGCAACGCTGACAGGCTTGATCGACCTGCCGTTCACATTACTGTTCCTTCTGGTCATCTGGCTGCTCGGCGGCGGTGTGGCCTTTATGCTGGCGGGTCTGGTGATTATTGTGGTGGTTGCGGGTTATGCACTGCAGGTGCCGCTCAAAAACAACGTCAAAAAATCCGCCAAATCCGCCGAAGCCAAGCACGGCCTTCTCGTAGAAACCATTGCGGGGCTTGAAACCATTAAGGCTATCGGCGCAGACGGAAGACTGCGCGCACGTTACGGTGATCAGGTTGCGGAAAACGCGCTCTATTCCCAAACCTCGCGTTTCATCTCCGCGCTCGGCGGAAATATCGCAGGCTTTATCATGCAGGTCGCCTCAATCATCATCATCCTGATCGGCATGTATATGGTCAAAGAGGGTGACATGAGTGTGGGCGCGTTGATCGCCTGTGTTATGCTCGGCGGACGTGCCATTGCACCGATCGGACAGGTGGCAAATCTCATGAGCCGTTATCATTCCGCGCGCGGCGCGATGAACACGATCGACAACATCATGTCCAAACCCGTGGAACGCCCGCTCGATGCACGCTTTTTGCACCGGCCCGATCTGAAAGGAAAAATCGCCTTCAAAGGCGTTAGTTTTTCTTACCCGGGCGCACAGCGCAAATCGCTCGACAATGTTTCTTTCACGATAGAGCAGGGCGAGAAGGTCGGTATTGTCGGCCGCATAGGTTCGGGCAAAAGCACCATCGCTCGCCTCATGCTGGGCCTCTATGACCCCGCCGAAGGCACGATTTTGTTGGATGACACCGATTACCGCCAGATAGACCCTGCCGATCTGCGCCGTAACATGGCGTATATTGCACAGGACGTTGTTTTGTTTTCCGGTAGTGTACGTGACAACCTGACGGCGAGCGTTCCTCACGCGACAGAAGAAGAAATTCTCGAAGTGGCCAAGGCCGCAGGCGTGCATGATTTCATGTCCCGCCATCCGATGGGTTACGACGCCCCCGTAGGAGAACGTGGTGAAGGGCTCAGTGGCGGTCAGCGCCAGACCATCGCACTGGCTCGCGCCATGCTTTTGAAACCCAACATCTTCGTATGTGACGAACCAACCAACGCGATGGATATTCAGGCCGAACAAATGTTCACGAACCATATCGCCAAATATTCCAAAGAAAAAACACTTATTCTCATAACGCACCGCCAGCAATTACTCCCCATGGTCAACCGTTTGATCTTGATCGATCAGGGCAAGGTTATTCTCGACGGACCACGTGACAAAGTGCTCGAAACTATTGCCAAAGGCAATGTGGAGGTGCCGAAATGAAGCGCTCCGATGAATCCATAGATCTTCAATTCATGGAAGAACTCGAAGCCGCGGTGCGTTTGCGCCCGTCGGCCACATCCAATTTGATGCTGATAAGCACAGGCGCCCTTGTCGTTATACTTCTGGGGTGGATGGCGTTTTCAAATATCGATGAGATGACGCATGGTGAAGGTCAGGTCGTTCCAACATCCGAAATCCAGATCGTGCAGAGCCTTGAAGGTGGCGTGTTAAAAGAATTGATGGTGGCCGAAGGCGATCTCGTGAAAAAAGACCAACCGCTTTTGAAAATCAGCGATGTGGCATTTGCATCGGAAGAACGCGGCACGGCGGCAAAACAAGAATCCTTGCTGGTGAAAAAAGCGCGCCTTGATGCCGAAGCCAGCGGCAAAGCCTTTGTGCTTCCCCCTGAACTTGCCGCAAAAGTGCCCGATATAGCCCGCAACGAAGAACAGTTATATGAATCACGCCAACGCGAACTTGAAAATGGAAAAGCGATTTTAAACGACCGCATCAGCCGCGCCGAAGCGCAATTGTCCGAACTTGGTGCCAAAGTCGCGCGCCTATCCGAAAGCAAAAAGCTGACGCAGCAGGAATTGGAAATTACCCGAAAGATGGTCGAGCAACGTGCGGTGCCTAAGCTCGATCAAATCCGGCTTGAGCGCGAAGTGAATGATCTAAGCGGCCAGATCAACGAGGCGGCGCAGGAACGCCAAGGTTTGCAGGCCGAACTGGGCGCCGCGCAAAAAGAACGCGCCGACACCGAAAACAAATTCAAATCCCAAGCTTTGGGTGAATTGAACGATGTGCAGACCCAGCTTTCACAATTAAATGAAAGCCTGACCGCCATAGGCGATCGTGTGGACAGATCGGAATTGCGCAGCCCCGTGGATGGCGTGGTGAACAAGATCATGCTGAAGACCATCGGCGGAGTGGTAGAACCTGCCATGAAGCTCGTGGAAATCGTCCCGATGGACAATGAACTTAAAATTATCGCCCGCGTGCCTCCGAGCGATGTGGCTTTTATTCATCCCGGCCAGCCTGTAAAGGTAAAAATATCCGCTTACGATCCGCAAAAATATGGATCGCTGGACGGCGAACTTGTGCGCATCGGCGCAAACAGCGTGACAGACCGCGACGGTAATATTTTCTTCGAGATCGAAGTGAAAACCAAACAGAACTACCTGGGCACGACGGACAAACCGCTTCCCATCACACCCGGCATGGTGGCACAGACGGAAATCATCACCGGCGACCGCTCCATCCTCGAATATCTGATGAAGCCGGTTTTCAGGGCAAAGGATAAAGCCCTCACCGAAAGATGATGAAGCTTCTCATCCATAAATGGACGCACATTATCGTCCTTCTGGCCTTACTGGCAGGAGCGGTCTATTACAGCGGCTCTAATCACGAATTCAGAAAACGTCTGCAATATGCCACATTCGACACATATAATAAGATCAAACCGCGCCCCGCATCCGACCGCGTCACCATTGTGGACCTCGATGAAGAATCTTTAAAAGTTCTTGGTCAATGGCCGTGGCCGCGCACCGTGATGGGGGATCTGGTAACGGCGCTGAATGAACTCGGCGCCAAAGTCGTGGCCTTCGACATCGTGTTTGCCGAAGCCGACCGCACATCGCCCGAACTGATCGCGCAGACATTGCCGAGCGGCGAAGCTTACGACCCGGTCAAAACGGCGTTGGAAGGCCTTCCCAACAACGACAAGATTTTTGCGGAAGATATCGCGGCGGCAGGGAACGTGGTGACGGGTTTTACACGCGCGCGCCCCGAAGAAACTTTGCGCAAACCGTATCAGGCGGCAAAACCGACATTCCTTTTGAAAGACAAATCGCCTTTCATGGAAAATACATTTGCGGCGCCCGGCATTGCCGAAAACATTCCTGCATTTTCGATGGCGGCGGCAGGGAACGGAAGCTTTATGGCGACGCCCGACGTGGACGGCATTATTCGCCAGGTGTCATTGCTGGTACGCTATCCGCCCGAAAAAACAGCAGGCTTTGAACCGGAATTATATCCGATGCTGGGGCTGGAAGCACTTCGTGTTGATATCAACAAAAAATCACGCCTGATTGTCGCGCAAAAGAAAGACAAAGGCGCGCTCGACACTGATTACGCTATCAAGATCGCCAATTTCGAAGTGCCGATCGAAAGCGATGGAAAAATCTGGGTTTATTACCGCCATATCGATCACAGCGAATATATTTCCGCGCACAAACTGCTGGATCCCGCGACGAAAGAATCTTTGCGCGCCAGAATAAAGGATAAAATTGTCTTTATCGGCACGAGCGCGGAGGGACTTCGTGATATCCGCTCCACGCCATTGGACATTTTCGTTCCGGGTGTAGAGGTACACGTGAATGTGGTGGAACAAATCCTGCAAGGCAAGTTTCTGAAACGCCCATCCATCATCGGAGGAGTAGAGGCCGCCATCATCGGCTTCGCAGGTTTGCTCATTATCTTGTTCGCACCCTTTATGAACGTGATCGTGCTTGGCATTCTGACATCGGGCTTGATGGGTTCAATGTTCTTAGGCTCGTGGCAGATGTACAAGGACAACGGCATCCTGCTCGACCCCGTGTATCCGTCTATCGCGCTGTCCATTTTGTTTTTGGTGTCATCCTTGCTCAGCTATATCCGCTCCGAAGCGGAACGCCAGCAAGTGCGCCAGGCATTCGGGCTCTATATCTCTCCGACCTTTATGAACGAACTCGCCAAAAATCCCGACAAGCTCAAGCTCGGCGGGGAGGTGCGCGATTTGACGGTAATGTTCACGGATATCAGAAGCTTTACGACCATCTCTGAAAACCTTACGCCGGAAGAACTCATCCATCTTATGAACGATTTCTTGACTCCGATGTCGGATCTGGTCATGGGCAACCGCGGCACGATTGATAAATATATGGGTGATGCAATGATGGCGTTCTGGAACGCACCGCTTGATGACCCCGACCATCACCGGCACGCCTGTTTGGCCGCTTTGAAAATGAACGAGGCATTGGTGCCCGTAAACGAAAAGGTCAAAGCAAAAGCGGAAGCTGCGGGAAGAACGCCCGTGCTTTTGAACGCGGGAATAGGGATCAATTCCGGCCCGTGCTCGGTGGGCAATATGGGTTCGCATCAGCGTTTCGCGTACTCTGCACTGGGGGATGCCGTAAATCTTGCATCACGCCTTGAAGGCCAGACAAAAATATACGGCGTGAATATTCTGATAGGTGAAACGACGGCGGTAAAAATACCTGAACTTGCTACTCTCGAACTGGATTTAATTCAGGTAAAGGGTAAAGACAAACCCGCCCGCATCTTCACGCTTTTGGGTGATGACGCTCTCGCCAAATCGGATGCTTTCAAGGCTTGGCAAACGGCCCATAACGGCTTTCTGGCGGCCTACAGAGTGGCTGATTTCGGCTGCGCGGCACAAGAGCTTAAAACTGTGAAAGACGCATCGGCAGGCCGTATAAACGCCTATTATGATCTGTTTGGTGCCCGCATTGCGGAGTTCACAAAAAACCCGCCGCCAGAAAACTGGGACGGGGTTTTCGTTGCTAAGGACAAATAAATTTTAAACGACTGTTGTTCCGCCGGTTACGATAGTCGTGTCGATGTATAGCGAGTAACCGCCGATATCGAATTGCGTATATCCTGCCTCATCGCTGGCAACGCTTGCCGCACCGGGTGCTACGCCACGCAATGCCAGTTCTATACCGGCGGCATCGTCGGTATGGTTGGCCGCGGTCTGGTCATCAATAATCAAAGAGAATCCGGTTACACCTGCATCGTTGCCGATAAAGAGTTTGCCGTTATCGCTGGTTTTCAAAAGATTGAAGATATTGTCGATCGTCAACCTCATTGTTTGGTTGTTGGCCCCGAACGCCAGCTTTTCAATGCCCGATATGTCTTCAAAATTAAAACTGCCAAAATTGATGTCGTTGTTCAGGCCGTTCATGACAATGGCATCCTGACCGGTTCCGCCGTCAATATGTTGGAAATTCTGATTGGTGATGCGGAACATGTCATTGCCTGCACCGCCACGCATGGTTAGTGCATCGTTGTCCTGATCGTTGAAGATATCGTTGCTTACTGTGCCGACCAGATGCTGCCCATCGGCCGTAGCATTGTTTGCTGAAGCCACAGTGGTATTGCCGCTGCTGCGTCCGTTTACAACGATAACCCCGCCGTTACCCGTGCTTGCGCCGTTGGCGTCAGGTACGCCGACCCCCAGATCGTCGAATCCATCGCCGTTCACATCGCCTATGCTGCTGACTTTAAAGTTCGGGCTGGCGTTGTTGGCAGTACTGTATTCGAGTTCGAAGGCGTTCAACGGATTCTTTAGATATTCTGCGTCGATATCAACCATGGTATTCTGACCGAATACCACATAGGATTTCGCACTGGTGCCATCTGCCACGGAAATAGTAAAATCGGCATATCCGTCACCGTTGAAGTCTCCTGCGGCCGCCATATCCATTATGTCGTAATTACCCGGAATGTTTATCAACGCGGTCGCGTTTGCTGTGTTGGCTGTGTCGGTGGGTGCGATTGTCCCTCCAAGGTAGATAAATCCGCTGTTCATTGCATTCATTACGACCATATCGGAAAGACCGTCGCCGTTGAGATCGCCGACACCTGCGATGAAATTGCCAAACCCAAAAGCACCCGCACCATTGATAATGGCGCTGTTGGCTGCGTTAAAACCCGAATTGTCACCGAAATAAATAGTAACGGCGCCAACACCCGTGTTTTCGCCGGGTATGGCGATGGCGAAATCGGAATATCCGTCGCCGTTGAAGTCGCCCAATCCAGTTACGTCGGTTACGCCGCCTGCTGTACCGGGAAGTGTGTCCGGCGAAGTAGGCATTACAGCGGGTAGGCCAAAATAAAGCCGCGCGCCGTCATCGCGAGCGCCTGCAATCACATCGGCATAACCGTCATTGTTATAATCTCCCGCCCCTGAAACGGACACGCCGAGGTTGGACCCTGTCGCGCCGTTGTTTTGGCTCCACAATGCTGTGGATCCGCTATGGAAGGAAACCACACCTTGTCCATTGAGCAGATTTTGACCGACAACATAATCTCTATAGCCATCCCCGTTAAGGTCGCCGACGCCTGCGGCGACGCTTTCACCCGTGTTGGTGCCCGTTACGCTGTTGCCGTTGATATCTATGGGATCGCCGAAAACGCCAAGATTGCCATCGCCAACGGCCTGTGTCGGAATACCTCCGGTGCCGCCATATACAATGTAGGAATGGTTCGAACCGGTCGAAATATTGTTCGTGAAGATAAAGTCGTCGAATCCGTCGCTGTCAACGTCACCCAAAGCGGAAATCGAATAACCGATATTGAAGTTTCCGCTATCGGTAATTCTGGTTACGCCGTTTCCGTTTATATCCATGTCGATGATACGGCCGGCGTTTGCATCCGTGATGTTGACGTTCAGCGTCTGGGTTAAGGCTGTGCCGGTTGCAGTGGGCGTTACAATAACATCTACATCGCCAAGGTCGATAAGACTAAAACTGTTGCCTAGAGCCGCCACGCCATCTGGAGTCAAAGAAACAGAGAGGCTGCCGCCACCATTGTCGGCGATGGCAAAGTAACCGTTGGGGTCGTTTGAAAGGCTGTATGTGTAAGTGCCGCCCGCCAAATTTGAAACGACAACCGTACCCACAATCGCACCCGCAACGGCAATATCCGTTGCATTGACGGTGGTCAGCGCCATGGCGGGACCCGCAGGCGTTGTCGGTATCGTCGGCGTCGTTGTACCGCCATTGTTTATCACAACAGGAGATGTCTGTACGGCATCGGCAACGGAAGGCGATGTGGTCGTGCCTGCGTTGCTTGTGCTGCCACTATCCGTTGTCGTATTTACAGGTGTCGTACCTGCAGAAGCGGTCGATGTGCCCGCTGCGGCGGAACCACCCGTAACAGGAATGGAATTTGAAGACGTATCAAATACGCCACCGGACGTTTGTCCCGCAATCGTATTTGCAGAAGGCAGGCCCGTCTCGGCGCTGCCGAAACCGCTGACCGAAGGATCGATCGCAACGATGGCCGGAACGGTTTCAACGGGTGCCGGCGCATCTGCTGCCTGCGTTGGTGCAGAGGATTCTTGCGTCGCTGCTGCTGGAGCATTGGAAGCTGGAGCATTCTGCGATTGTGGTGCCGTTTCCTGTGTGGAAGGCATGTCTTGTATGTCTTGCGTAGGCGCAGGTGCGGGTTGCTGGGATTGTTGTTCCTGCACGGCCTCGTTAATCGTGCTGAACAAAGACGGATTGACCGCACTAACGGCGGCAAAGCGCGCATTGATTGCTGCGGCGGGCATAACGATGGCTTCTGAGATGGGGGCGTCAAAGCCATTCAATTTTACGGTTTCGAATGCCTGGCTGAGCGTGACATCGCCTTCGCCGTTGGTAACGACGATGGCTCCCTCCAGAACGGTGATGCTGCTTTCGCCATTGGGATCGATATTACCTGCGATGATCGTACCGCGGATACCGATGGAGCCGACGGGCGTGTCGATCTTTACATCATCCGGATCATCACGACCGATGAGTCCACTCGTGAACACGAACAAGCCGCGCAGCACGGAAAAATTTGTCGTGCCGCTTTCGGTTGCTGGGTCATAGGAATATTCGTCGATCGCCATACGGGCGTTCTCTGAAATCGCCATGCTGGTTTCATCCATAAACACGATGTTCACTGCACCATTGGCATCCGTTTCAACCACATCACCTTGATAAATCGGTGTACCTATTGCAACGGATTCAACCGTGCCGTCCGCACGAGTAACCGTGACGTTGCCTTTTACTTCTTCCACGGCGCCGATGGGGCTTTCATCGGAAGCCGTATCGTTCGCGGCAAATTCCATAGGAGAATGCGCAAAAGCCTGTACGAGGTTCGGTGTCAGTACGGCGCCGTCGGGGGACGCAAGAAGAGGTGCGGGATCAGCGGAAAAATAACCTTCGATAACGGCGACTTCGCCATTGGGTGTTTGGAGGATCAGATTGTCCCCGTCGCGCGTCATGTTCGCATCGGCAATGAAATCGGAAGAGGGCAGTTCGATCCTGTCCGTCCCGTTGGCCTGAAATGTCAGCTGGTCGGTGTTTTTCGCACCAGATTCCGTGGTTATGCGCGCCATAGTAATCCCCAATCCCCTAACGAATAAATTCGTCCATAATCAATATTTTATAGCGAAATACGCCTATTGCAACCTTACCAGTTTACAGACAAACGCTTAAGGAGACTTAAAAATTGCGTAATATTTTATTGAAAATGCAGTTAACGGAAGATTAACGGACTTTGCCTTCTTTGGCCCATGCCATGAGCTTGTCCGTGATGTCTTTCTCGGAATGCGGGCGGGAGAAGTGATAACCCTGCGCCCGTTCGCAGTCGAGTTTTTTGAGCGCTTCGGCTTCTTCGGCATGTTCAACGCCTTCGGCAATGATTTTCATACCCATATTCTTTCCAAGGGAGATGATGGATTTGACCAATTCCATAGAGGTTTTGTCGTTGAGCATGTTTCTGATAAAGCTCTGATCGATCTTCAACGTATCGATCGGGTAATAGTGAAGGTAGGAAAGGGATGAGTATCCTGTCCCGAAGTCGTCAATCGCGATGCCAAGACCTGCTTTGCGGCACAGACCCAAAGTCTCTTTGGCATTCTGGGGTTGATTCATCAAAAGACGTTCGGTGATTTCCAAATGGACTTTATGTGGCGCGACATCCGTCTCGCTCAAAATCGTGTAAAGCTGGTCGAGAAAATTTTCTTCGGCAAAGTCAGCGGTGGAAAAGTTCACGCTCATGAACAGATCGTTTTCTAGGCCTACTTTGGCTTCCATGCGTTTCAAGGCACGGCAGGCTTCGCGCAAAGCCCAACGACTTGCATCGACGATAAGTCCCGTATCTTCTGCAATCGGAATAAAAACGGCGGGGGAGATCGGGCCTTTTTCCGGATGGTTCCAGCGCATCAACGCTTCGAATCCATCGACATGACCTGTGGTCAAATTCATGATTGGTTGGTAATGCAGGCTCAATTGTTCCGTACCGATCGCGGCACGGAATTCATTGGCCATCTTGACGGTTTCCACCGTATTGGTCTGTTCAAGATATCCGCGCTCCAGATCTTCGGGCGTGGGATAGGCAGTTGTCTCTTTTAATATAGAAGCGCGGGTCAGCATGTCGCGGTAACGCGTCAGAATAACCTGCGTTGTTATCTGCAAAACAGGATCGGCAGTTTTCAGACGGCGGTGAAAATCTTCTTTGGTGATTTCGAGCATTGCGCAATCTTCCATCGCCTTGATGGTCGCCATGCGCGGTTCGTTGTCCACGATTGCCATTTCACCGATGATGGTGCCGGCACCGCGCGTACCCACACGGTGAATTGCACCGTTGGCGCGTTCAATCAGGATTTCGACCAGGCCTTTTTCGATAATATAAGCCTGATCGCCTTGGTCGCCTTGGCGCATAATGACATCGCCGGCTTTGAATATCTTGCGGATCTGATTGGCTTCCATGGAATCGCTTTTCGTGCCTTGTGGTTTGAACCCAGTACTTCAGCAAACACTATGCGGGGAAAACGGTTAGAAGATGGTTAACGATGGGCAAAAATCGAAACGAAATCAACCACCATGTTTGATTATGCCCTTGGAATGGGGGGGTAGTGCAGGCATAATAATAAGGTATTTGTTTAATGTCATAATATCAGTTCTTTCCCATGGATCCTCTCACATTCGCTCTTCTGTATACGCTCTTCAGGCTGAAGCATTTCGCCTGCGACTTTTTGTTGCAAACGGACTGGATGGCGCTGACCAAAGGCAAACCCGGAAAGGAAGGCTACACCGCTCTTTTCACGCACACGGCGATCCACGGAATCGGCACGTTGCTGGTGACGGTAATATTCGCTCCGGCCCTGTGGTGGCTTGGCTTTCTGGACTTTGTGGTGCATTCGGTCATCGACAGAATCAAAGGTGTCTTCACGTACGAAAAGGGATGGACGCCCAAAGACAAAATCTTCTGGTGGACGCTGGGCGCGGATCAGGAAGCCCATAATTTCACGCACTTCGCCTACATGATAATCATCTGGATGCATCTTTCTTAATATGTTGACAGCCTAAGGGCTTTTTGGGTAATGTCCGCCCAGAATTTAGGAAGATAAAGACATGAAAATCGTTAACTCTTTGAAAACAATCAAAAAACGCGACCGTAACTGCAAAGTTATCAAACGCCGCGGACGCATCTACGTCATCAACAAGACGAACAAGCGTTACAAAGCCCGTCAAGGCTAAGCAATTCCCCGTATATGGGAGTGGGAAAGTCCGTAAATGCGTTTACGGGCTTTTTTGTTTTTGGGGGCCAGAGGAAACGGGGAAAACATTGATTTCCTTGATGCATAGCGGGGTTATCCTTGCTATAAGTCCTAAGTCCTAATCATAAATATCTGTTCTGTTTGGAAAAATACCAATGTTTTCAAAGCTTTTTGGGTTCATGTCCGCCGATATGGCAATTGATCTGGGTACGGCCAACACTTTGGTCTATGTCCGCGATCAAGGCATTGTGCTGAATGAACCTTCCGTTGTTGCCATCGCCACCGAGGGGGGAAAGAAAAAAGTCCTCGCCGTCGGCAACCGCGCCAAACAAATGTTGGGCAGAACACCGGGCAACATCACCGCCATGCGCCCTCTGCGCGATGGCGTCATCGCAGACTTCGAAGTCACCGAAGCGATGATCAAAGAATTTATCCGCATGGTGCACAACCGCCGCTCGTTCGTATCGCCGAAAATGGTGATCTGCGTGCCGTCGGGTTCGACCGCGGTTGAACGCCGCGCTATTCAAGAAGCCGCGGAATCTGCAGGCGCATCAGAAGTTCACCTTATCGAAGAGCCAATGGCGGCCGCTATCGGCGCAGGTTTGCCTGTCATGGAAGCGACAGGTTCTATGGTCGTCGATATCGGCGGCGGCACGACCGAAGTTGCGGTCATTTCGCTGGGCGGTATCGTCTATGCGCGTTCCGTGCGTGTAGGGGGCGACAAAATGGACGAAGCCATCATCGCCTATATTCGCCGCGTTCATTCACTGCTGATCGGCGAAAGCACGGCAGAGCGTATCAAGAAACAAATCGGCTCCGCCTGCATCCCCGCGGACGGTGAGGGACGCACCATGGAAATCAAGGGCCGCGACCTCATGAACGGCGTGCCTAAAGAAATCACCATCACCGAACGCCAGATGGCGGAATCTTTGGCCGAACCTGTCGGCCAGATTATTGAAGGCGTCAAAGTGGCGCTGGAACACACGGCCCCCGAACTGGCCGCCGATATCGTCGAAAAAGGCATTGTCCTGACCGGCGGCGGCGCGCTTTTGTCCAATCTCGACCTCGTCTTGCGTCACGCGACAGGCCTCGCCGTGACCATCGCCGACGACCCACTATCGTGTGTGGCGCTTGGCACAGGACATGCATTGGAAGAGATGAAGACCCTCAAAAACGTGCTTGTGGGCGCGTACTAATCGTCCAAATCGTAAAAAGAAGTTGATAACGCGTTGTCGTAAACGTGTTTTTTGTATAAAATTAACCTGACGACAGTAAAGTTGGCTCAAACTTTATAAAGGTCACCATGAAACGCCGAGGCCGCAGCAAAGTATATGTCCGGTTTTCGCCCCTCCAATATATCGGGAGCGGTCAGGCCTCGATCATCTTCATGTTGGCTGCCACACTTCTCCTCGCAGTATCGTTCGTCCGCCCTGGCATGTATGGCGGCCTGCGCTCTTCGGTTTCCGATGCGCTTACACCCGCGATGATCGTGATCAGCGAACCCTTCAGACAAGTCGCCGCGATGATGGAAAGCGTCACGGGCCTTTCCGAACTCCGCGCTGAAAACACCCAACTCCGCACCGAAAATATCCGCCTGCGCGAATGGTATCAAACCGCGCTGATGCTCGAATCCGAAAACCAATCCCTGCACGCGCTTTTGAACGTGAAGCCCGATCCTCTGCACCGTTTCATCACCGCGCGCGTGATCGCGGATTCCGGTAATGCGTTCGTAAAGTCCGCGATCGTTTCCGCGGGACAAAAAGACAAGGTGCAAAAAGGGCAGGCGGTTTTATCAGGTGACGGTCTTGTGGGCCGCATCATTGAATCAGGACAAAATTCCGCGCGCGTTTTGCTTTTGACCGACGTTAACTCTCGTCTTCCTGTTCTGATAGAAGGCAGTCGCCAGAAGGCCATTTTATCTGGCCTGAACACCGATCTTCCGGTCCTGAAATACCTGCCCGCCGATACGGATATCAAAGCCGGAACGCGCATTATAACGTCCGGCGACGGCGGCATGTTTATGCCGGGCCTCCCTGTCGGGACGGTGGTTGTTGGCACGGATGGCCTGCCTTACGTGAAACCCTATGCCGATATTTCCCGCATCACGCACGTCAGGATTGTGGACTATCCGGAAGACCCGAATTTGATTGAGGGTAGCTCTTCCTTGCAGTAATTCGCACGCGACTTTTTGCGGCGAATGTTCTAAAACAAATCCATGTCAAACCTGCTTCCGATAGAGTTCGTCAACTGGGCGATGCGTCTTCTTTTGGCGCAGGGTGTCATCATTGTTTTTCTACTTTTGAACGTGGTCAGTTTCTCGTTGCCGCACGCGGGTGATTTCAAACCCTTCTTCCTTTTGATGGCGGTTTATTATTGGGCGATTTACCGCCCGACACTCATTCCCGTTTACTATACATTCGTGCTCGGCCTTGTCATGGATCTGCTCAGCGGCATGCCGCCCGGTCTCACTTCACTCATCATGGTTGCGCTGCAAACGCTCGTGCAAAAATCCCGTCTGTTTTTGATGGGACAACCTTACATCACAGTATGGATCGGCTTTTCGATCATGGCGCTAGCGAATGCGTTTTGTCTCTGGTTTGTCCTCTCTATCAAAAACGGCTTCATGCCCGCAACGCCTACGCTGGTCGCCGCGCTTTTGAGCACGCTTTTATTTCCTGTGGCCTCGCTCATCCTTTTGGGCGTGCACAAACTGCTGCCCGTTTCCTCCACCCCCATGCGTACGGTGAGGTAGAGATGACTTTGGAAAAAGATAGCGATAAGGCAGTAGGTTTTTCGCGCCGGGCTTTCGTGATCGGCTCTCTGCAAGGCGCATTTTTGGTTCTGCTAGGTGGAAGGCTGGCATGGTTGCAGACGGTCGAAGGCAACAAATATAAAACGCTCGCGGAAAACAACCGCATCAACCTGAAAATGATGGCGCCCGCGCGCGGGCAGATCGTGGACCGTTTCGGCGTCCCGTTCGCCGTTAACAATCAGAATTTCCGTGTCCTCGTCATTCCCGAACAAACGGATGATTTGAAAGAGTCTTTGAAGAAACTCTCACATCTCATCAAACTTCCCGAAGGCACGATCGAAAACGTGCTCAAGCTCGCCAAAAAATCTCCCGTATACACGCCCATCGAGGTGACGGATGATTTGAATTGGCAGGAGGTTGCGACGGTTGAGGTTAATATTCCCGATCTTCCGGGCATGAGCATCGATGCAGGTGAGGTGCGCCATTATCCCTTTGCCGATGCCGCCGCGCATATCATCGGTTATGTGGGCACGGCCAGCAAAAAGGATCAGGAAGGGGACAGTGATCCGCTTCTAACACTTCCCGATTTTCAGGTAGGAAAAATAGCGCTGGAGCGCACATTTGATAAAGAACTGCGCGGTAAGGCCGGAAGCAGCCAAGTCGAAGTCAATGTCGTGGGGCGCGAGGTACGCGAACTCAAGAATGCCCAATCCTTGGAAGGCGAACGCGTGATCCTCAGCATCGATGCCGAATTGCAGCGCTTCGCCCAGCAGCGCCTTTCGGCAGAGCGCAGCGCATCCGCCGTAGTGATGGATGTGCACACGGGCGAAATTTATGCGCTGGCCTCGTATCCCGCGTTCGATCCGAATTATTTTACGGGTGGAATCAGCCACGAAAGATATGAAGAATTGAGCGGAGACATTACGTTCCCGCTGACGAACAAAGCCGTTGCGGGGCAGTATCCACCGGGTTCTACCTTCAAAATGGTCACCGCGCTCGCGGCGCTCGAAGCGGGCGTAATTACCGAAGGCACCGTGGCATCATGCCCTGGTCATTATGATTTCGGGAACGGGCGTTTCCATTGCTGGAAAGCGGGCGGGCATGGCGGTATGAATGTCGTCAGTGCCTTGTCGGAGTCCTGCGACGTGTTTTTCTATAAACTTTCAACGGAACTAGGCATCAAACGCATCGCGGCGATGGCCCGTAAACTCGGCATGGGCGATAAATTCGATATGGAGTTGAAAGAAGAGCGCGGAGGGCTGGTGCCCGACGAAGCATGGAAGAAAAAGAAATACGGTGAAGGCTGGCATCCCGGCGAAACGGTTATCGCCAGCATCGGTCAGGGTTATATGCTTGCAACACCTTTGCAATTAGCAGTTATGACCGCGCGTATTGCGAACGGTGCCAAGGCCGTCAAACCATGGATGGTAGGTTTTACGGGTGATAAACCCATCAAACGCGGCGCATGGGAAGATCTGGATATAAATCCTAAACATATGGACATCATCCGCCGCGGCATGACGCGCGTGGTGAATGACCAGCGTGGAACGGGGTATGGTGCGCGCATAAAAGAAGCCGGCATGGAAATGGCCGGTAAATCGGGCACCGCGCAGGTAAAACGCATCACGAAAGCCGAACGGGCGGCGGGTGTGAAAAACGAAGATCTTGCGTGGCAATTTCGCCACCACGCTTTGTTTGTCGGTTACGCACCGCTGGAAAATCCGAAATACGCTTGCAGCGTTGTAGTCGAACACGGCGTTGGCGGATCAAAAGCCGCCGCGCCGATCGTGCGTGATATATTGTTGATGGCACAGCAACGCGACCCCGCCAAAAAACCGCTCGTGGCAAGCCCCGCGGAAACAAAGGAGGGCACAAACCATGGCTAAGCCCGTCATTCTTTCCGGAGAAGGCTCCATCATCCAGATGTTGAAATACATCAATTGGGGATTGGTGCTTCTCGTAACGCTTCTGGCGTCCATCGGCTTTACAGCGCTTTATTCGGCAGCGGGAGGGAGTTTCGATCCGTGGGCTGGAAAACAGATGATCCGTTATTCCGTATTTATGATCGGAACGATTATCATTGCGCTTGTCGATATACGTTTCTGGTATCGCATAGCCTATCCGTTCTATTTCACCTGTCTTGTTCTGCTGGTCATCGTCGATCTGATGGGGGTTATCGGTATGGGCGCGCAACGTTGGATCAATCTGGGATTTATTCAAATTCAACCGTCCGAACTGACAAAAATCGCGGTCGTGATGGCGCTCGCCAAATATTTTCACTCCGCCGATGCACAGGATATGAAGAGCCTGCGCTTTTTATTGATCGGCGTTTCTTTCCTGATTGCACCGTTCCTTCTCGTGGCCACCCAGCCTGACCTCGGCACCTCAGGCGTTATAGTCATGGCAGGGCTTGCTATGTTCTTCTTGGCAGGTGCGCCCATCTGGATATTCCTTGTCGGTGCGGCTGCAGCCGCAGCCGCTGCGCCGATGGGCTGGCTCTTGTTGCATGACTATCAAAAACAGCGCGTGTTGACCTTCCTCGATCCCGAACGTGACCCACTGGGCGCGGGCTATCACATCACGCAATCCAAAATCGCGCTTGGCTCGGGCGGTTTCGAAGGAAAGGGATTTTTGAAAGGCACGCAAAGCCATTTGGATTTCCTGCCTGAAAAGCAAACGGATTTTATCTTTACGCTCTGGGTGGAAGAGTGGGGTTTCTTCGGCGGCGTGTTTATCTTGATGGTGATCGGAATGATTTTGGGGTATGGCGCGTGGATCGCGATGCGTTGCCGTCATTCGTTCGGGCGTTTGCTTGCCTTCGGTTTGATGATCAACTTTTCCATCTACGTCTTTATTAACGTATCGATGGTGATGGGCCTTATACCCGTGGTGGGCGTGCCTTTGCCGCTCGTCTCATATGGTGGCACGGCCATGATGTCCGTGATGATAGGGTTCGGTTTGATGATGTCTTGCAATGTTTATAAGGACGCGAAACTGCCGCGCATGTAATTAAGCAGCGTTCTTGAAAGAAACGCCTTTTTCTTTAAGCAGCTCCTGCAATTCACCGGCCACAAACATCTCGCGCACGATATCGCATCCGCCCACGAATTCGCCTTTGACGTAGAGCTGGGGAATCGTTGGCCACTGCGTGAAGTCCTTGATGCCCTGACGGATAGCGGCATCTTCCAGAACATTTATATCTTTAAAGGGTACGCCGAGTTGGGATAGCACCTGCACGACCGCTGCGGAAAATCCGCATTGCGGGAAGGCGGCGGTTCCTTTCATGAACAGGACCACATCGTTTGTTTCGATGTCTTTTTTGATACGTTCGAAAATAATGTTTTCCATGTTTCCTTAAGCTCCCGTACTTAAACTACTTATCAAATCTCTATTTGGCCGCCGCCGTGTGAATGGACAATGCGTGCAGTTCCATGCCCATTTTGCCTTTCAACGCGGCATACACCAATTGGTGCTGCTGCACGCGTGACAAACCTTTGAAAGAGGGTGAGACAATATGGGCTGCGTAATGATCTCCGTCGCCCCGCAAATCTTCGATCCGTACATCCGCGTCCGGTATTCCGGCACGAATAAGATCTATGATTTCCTGACCTGTCATGGCCATTGTCTGATTCCCCCTTGTAACTGGCCGCTTGCCGCGGCTCATCTTCTATCTGGTCTTTGCTTTCGACAATTCAAGACTACTCAAACTGTCCCGACATATCCAGTAGTGTTTTCTTATATGGCAATAATAGCACGACCATCTTCAGGTTTCATAAAAACCTGAAGATCGATTTGCAAGCCCGTGAATTTGCTTGGATTTTTTATTGCTCGGTTTGGATTTGAACGCGAGCTTCTTCCATAAAGCGCTCCAGCTGTGCGTCCAGCGCATGGTCGGAAATCTCTATGTTCTTTTCGGTAAGGGCAGGGCGGACGGCGCGCTTGACGTCTTCAAAACCCGGCTCGTCGAGATTGGCGGAAACAACACCGCCGGCATAAGTCTTGGCTTCATCGGCAGACAGACCGAGCTTCTCTGCGATCCAAAGACCGAAAAGTTTGGCGGTTCTGGCTTCAATACGGAACATAAGCTCCTGATCCAAAGCGTATTTTGTCTCGAAGGCTTTTTGGCGGTCATCCATATTGGTCATACTTTTTATCCTCTGCTTAGTACGTCATTACCTGCGAAATTAGTACCATTTGCACATTTTTAAATCCATTGTTATATGAAGGGCATATTTAATAAGGAAAACCCATGGCCAGCATGTTCGGCGGTCGCCGCAAAGTCCTTTACGAAGGCAAAGCCAAGATCATTTACGAAGGTACAGAGCCCGGCACGCTGATCCAGTATTTCAAGGATGACGCGACGTCCGGCAACGGCGCGAAAAAGGGCCTGATCGCGGGCAAGGGCGTTTTGAACAACCGCATCTCCGCCCACATTATGACGAAACTGGAAGGTATCGGCGTTCCCACGCACTTCCTACGTTCCCTTAATATGCGTGAGCAGCTGGTTCGCCAAGTCGAAATTATCCCGCTCGAAATCGTCGTACGCAACATTGCGGCTGGTTCGCTGTGCAAACGCCTCGGTGTAAAAGAGGGTACGATCCTCCCCAATCCGATCGTCGAATTCTATTACAAGAAAGACGATCTCGCGGATCCTATGGTCAACGAGCATCATATTTACACGTTTGGCTGGGCCGACCCTTATGAACTCGAAGAAATGATCGGCCAGACTTATCGGGTCAATGATTACCTGAATGGTTTGTTTGCGGGCATAGGTCTGAAGCTTGTCGATTTCAAACTGGAATTCGGCCGTCTGTGGGGTGAGTACGATGAGCTATACATCATCCTTGCTGATGAAATTTCACCCGACAATTGCCGCCTTTGGGATTCCAAAACCGGTGAGAAACTGGATAAGGATCGCTTCCGTCAGGATCTGGGCAATGTCGTCGAAGGATATCAGGAAATCGCGCAACGCTTGGGTCTTATTCCCAAGGGCGGATTGCTCTCCGATGGTGCGTTCGATGAAAAACTTGCCGAAGGTATGGAAGAAATCGACAATGAACTAGCCCGCGAACGCCGTTTGCGCGCCGTTAAAAAACCTACCAAGCCCCGCGGAGTCTAATCATTATGCGTCTTTTCGTTTTTGTTATGGCTTTGCTGCTGTGCGCCCCCGCGCATGCCCATGTCACCGCCAATCCTGACAACGGTACGGCGGGGAAGTATTTTGAAACCAAATTCCGCGTATCCCACGGATGCGAAGGCAGCGATACTATCGCTGTTACGGTTCGCCTGCCGCAGGGGTTTGTGAGCGTTAAGCCGCAACCGAAAGCGGGATGGCAGATCGAAATAAAGAAACGCAAATTGGACAAGCCCGTTCCCGCAGGCCACGGCAAAATGGCGGATGAAGAGTTTGAAGAAATCACATGGAAGGGCGGAAAACTTTCCGATGTGCATTACGATAACTTCGGCTTGCTCTTCAAATTGCCGGAAAAAGCCGACACATTATGGTTCCCTGTAAAACAGACTTGCGAAAAGGGTGAACTGAATTGGGCTGAAATTCCCACAGGCGAACAAAAATGGCATGATCTGGAATCACCCGCGCCATTCGTGAAAGTAGCACCCGCCGAGCAAGCGGAACATCACCACTAAGACAGGAATTGTTCTTTCAGGATACGTTCTTCCAGATGATGGTCGGGGTCGAACATCAACGTGCGCGATAACGTGCTGGATTGATGGATATCAATGCTCACCACATCACGGAATTCTTGTGAATCCGCCGTAGCAGAAACGGGACGCTTTTCGCCGTTGGAAATCGCGAAAGTTACTTTAGATGTGGCGGGAATGAGAGCACCTCTCCATCTGCGGGGACGGAACGCGCTGATAGGCGTCATCGCCAGCATGTTGGACGACAGCGGCAAAATAGAGCCATGCGCGGAAAGATTGTATGCGGTCGAGCCTGCGGGCGTGGCCAGCATAATACCGTCGCACACCAGTTCTGGAATGCGCACCACATCATCGACGGAAATTTTGATGTGTGCGGCTTGGCGGGTTTCGCGCAGCGTGGCGACTTCGTTGAACGCAATCGCTTCATGCACTTTGCCGCTGGTATCGATGGCCTTCATGCGGAGCGGGTGAATTTGAACCGCACTGGCTTTTTTCAGGCTTTCGACCAGATCATTATCGTGGAACGGGTTCATCATAAACCCGACCGATCCGAAATTCATGCCGTAGTAAGGCGTATCTTCGAGACCTTTTGTGTGTAGTGCTTCCAGCATAGTGCCATCGCCGCCCAGAACGACGGTGACATCGCACTTGCCTGCTTCGCTCTGGCCATATTTTTTGGTCAGCATTTGAAACGCTGCTTTGGCTTTGGGTGTATCTGCTGCAAAGAAATGGAATTTCATGCTTGTTCTTTTATCGGAGCGGCGTAACCGCGCGCTTCCGCCCATCCATCGGGGTTTTTCAGGAATTCTTCGACGGACATTACGGTTTTATCGTCGATATATTTTTCCGCGGCGGCAACCTGTAAAACATATTTCCAGTCGGTGAGAGAATGTAGCGCAACACCCATGTCTTTCATGCCTTGGCGGCTGCTTTCATGGCCGTATTCGAAAATCACGACGAGATGTTCGATTTTCGCGCCAGCTTCACGCAGAGCATCAACAAACACTTTGACGCTGACACCGAAATTCTGAACATCTTCGATCAGCGCCACATGCTGGTTGCCTTCTTCTATATAACCTTCGATCTGTGACATGCGCCCGAAACCTTTCGGTTTTTTGCGGATATACAGCATCGGTTTGTTCAAACGCTCTGCGATAAAGGCGGCGTAGGGGATGCCTGCCGTTTCACCACCCGCGACGTAATCGACATTCAAAGGTTTCAAAATTTCGGCCGCGAAATCCATCAGCTTGCTGCGCGTTTCAGGGAAAGAAATCAAACGGCGGCAATCGACATAAACTGGGCCGCGCTTGCCGGATGTGTAGGTGAAGGGCTGGTCCGTGTTGATGGAAACAGCTTTGGCTTCGAGCAAAAGTTTGGCGGCGGCAAGACCGATTTTGTCTTTCATGACATAACCCCTTTGATGTGAAGGCGATATTCCCAAAACGACCGTGAATCCGCAAGAGAAAAGGGCCTGCTTTGAACGGCAGGCCCCCTGAAAATATGCGAAAAACCGCTCTTAATTATAGGTTTTGACCGATTTGGTGGTTTCCTTGTTGAACCAGCCTTTGGGGTCTTTGGTCGTTTCCGTCTGCACGGTGGCTTTCTTGTTGCCGTGCTGATCGTAATAAACGTCGGTTTCTTTCTTCGTCGTTGTCTTCGTGCCCTGTGCATTGGTGTGCACGGATTTATCTTCATAGTGGCCGGGCGGGAGCATGGTTTCGCAGGCACCGAGGCCAAGGGCAGAAACGGCAAGCAAAGTCAAAAGCGGTTTGTTCATAATATGACTCCTAAATGGTTAACGCATAAATGCGGTCTGCCAACTATTTACCGAGAAAAAAATTCCATTCATTGACATAATTTTAAATTCTCCTTATGCCTGTCTAAGGAGTTTTCTGATGGCATTAAATAGAGCATTTATTCTTAGCGGTAACCGCGCCGATATCATCATCGACAAGCTGTCGCGTTCTGCAGGCTGTCATTTTTATTATACCAAAAAAGGGCCGGAAGGCATGTTGGCGGCGGCTTTTAATTCCACACGCAATGATGAGCCTCTGTCATACGATGATTTGGAAAGGCTCGTGGCCAATAATAATGGTCCGGAAATAATCGTGTCTACGGACGGCGAATATAGAAAGCTTTTAAATATCAGTTACGCTTACGTGCGCACATAACTATTGGCTGACCCAGAGAACCCGCGCCATCCAAGATATATCGTTGGCGGCAATGGAACGGTCGGCATGTGCGGGATTAAGGGATTTAAGCTCTATTTTAGACGCGGATTTCTTGACCAGTTCCTTGACCATCACTTCGCCCTTGTTGGTGCGGACAACCACGCGGTCTCCGCGGCGTATGGCCGCATCGCGCGATACGACAAGAACATCGCCGCTGCGGAACAAAGGCTCCATGGAGTCGCCGCTGATCTCTAGTGCATAGGTGCCTGCCGCATCCGCCGTTTCATGTTCGGGGAATTTGATTTCATCCCATGCCGCACCGGCGGGATATCCGTCTTCATCAAAAAATCCGTGCGCGCCCGCTTGCGCGAAACCGATCATCGGGATGAATCCTTGTTTTGCGGAAGAGGGCGATAAATCGTTATCCGCATCCATCAACGCAAAAAAATCCGACATCGTCGCGCCGGTCGCGCCGAGGATATAGGCGATGCTTTCCGTGGAAGGCCAACGCGGTTTTCCTTCGGCATTGAATCGTTTGCTTTTGTTGAATGAGGTAGGATCAAGACCCGCTTGCTTGGCCAATCCGGAGGCCGAATATCCGAAGGCGGAAGCTAGTCTGTCGATGGCGGCCCAGATATTTTCGTGTGTCAGCATAGGTTTAGGATAAAATTCCCACGACTTCCTGTAAATAGGAAAATATTCTTATTTTGTTCTTGACTTGTTCTTTTCTCTCTGTCAGTAATAGGAACATAAAGAGAACACCTGCGTCAAGGGCGAAGTCTTCAAAATCGCCCTCCCAGCCAAAAGAAAAGATCAAAGATGGACAAAACCGACCGTTACACGCCCAAAAAGCAACCGGATATAGAAACGACCCCTTTCGACAACGCGGAAGAGGCGTGGTTCTGGTTCATCCTCGCGCAGGAAGCCCGCAATACCGGCGCGCGCATTTCCGCGGGCGCATCTTTGGTTCCGCGTCCTTGCGAACCTGCCGACATATTGAAAGTGGTGGAACGTCTTTACCGTAATCGCCGTTTGCTGATGGACCATGTTCTGGTTCTTCGTCACTACGGCAAACGTCAGCTGCCCCCCGATCCGCGCCGTATAAAAGAAGCAAGAGCCTTCCATTTGTGGAAAGAAGCGCTGGAACGCATCGAACCTATTCTTGTCACCAAAGGCATCGTCCGCCCCAAAGTGATGTTTTCTACCCCGGGCCGTTTCTGGTCCCACACTGCAATCATCTATGAAGGAGGACTATCGTTATGAGTGGTTTGTTTACGACGATCAATGAAGGGCAAAATGCATGGGTCGTGTTCAGCGGCGAGACGGAAATTTCGTGGCTGAAATTTTTAAAACCCGGTTTCCGTCATTGCTACGTACTGCTCCATGACGGCGAACGCTGGACCAGCATCGACCCGCTGTCCCACGTCACGGAGATTTCGGTGCATCACCATGTGCCCGCCGATTTCGATTTGCCGGGATGGTTGCTGTCACGTGGCAACCGTGTCGTGCGCGCGCCGATGAACCGCGATATCACAAAGGCCGCACCGTTTATGCTGTTTACCTGTGTCGAGGCTGTCAAACGCGTGCTCGGCATTCACCGCCGCGGCATCGTCACACCATGGCAACTTTACCGCCATCTCAAATTCGCTACATAAATTTTATAAGGAGTTCAACAATGGGTGATATTTCCGACCGCCCCAAGGCCCCGCCGCAACAAGTAATCTATGTACCGCAATATGTTTACGAAAAAGAAATTGGAAACAACTTATAGAATTCCAAACTTTACTTACTTTAAACGCTTGCGTCCTACCAAATAGAGGCGTATCCACGCATCCTCAATAAAAACAAAAAACTGAGGGTATGTGTAATGTCTAATGTAAGATGTCTGCAAACGGCGTTTGCGGGTAACGATAACCATCACAGCGGTTATGCTGAAGTCCAACCGATCAGCCACGAAGCTCTGGGTGTCGAAATGCACGATATGTATGTCGCGACGGCTAGGTTTGATAAGACGCCTTTTGCCGTCATTAATTCCGATTCTTTGAGCGGCGCTTTCTTTCGTAATCAGGATGGCGGCGGTTACCGCGAAATGCAGCCTATTTGCGAAATAGGGCACGCGGCGGCCATGACGGAAATGTACGTCACGACCATTCGCGCAAGAACGGCGAATGAAGGCTTGGATTTAAAAGCGGTAATAGCTTAAGCGAATTGCGATTCGGCGAATTCGCGGGTGACATAATCATCCACGACTTGCTTGAACTTATTCGAAATCTCGCGGGACAAAGGCTCGAATTGAATCGCGAGGCGATCACGTGTCTTGCGGATAACGCGGCCTTTGTGCGGGATATCAAGAATTTTGCCCGTGAGACGGAATTTCATCGTGACTTCGACAGGTGCAGCCATTGAGAACAAGCGCTCGTCTGCCTGAACCAGCATGCCGCCATCGCTCCAGTTGTGAACGGGATAAGCCTTACCGTTGATGACCGAAATGCAATTGTCTGCGGCGCGGCGCGGTGTCGCGCGGCGCGTGTCATCCATATCGTTGCTGACGTCTTCTGCGAAAAAGTTTTCCATT
>DLGR01000008.1:27074-55156 GCA_002482805.1 Micavibrio sp. UBA7689
TCCATTTGGTTCCCGTTTACTCTCTTAAGTCTACATACGGGCATAATATTACAAAAACAGCATTTGCGCTAAAAAATTACGAATTAACCACAAAATAGCTTGACTATTAGGAATAAATCCCTATATTGAAATCTGAATAGCCCGTAGTGCGTCTTTTTCCAAAGCGCAAGGCGGGTTTTTTCTTAGGCGGAAAACGAGCGGGTTTGCTCGCCCGTAACGCTTTGGTTCCGGACCTGTTTAGAGGCCCCGCACTTCGCGCGACAACACCCGAGAGCCGCACTCCATTCCATCAACAAATTGAGGTAACAAATCATGGCTACAACCATCGATCAGGCCTTCATCAAGCAATTCGAGCGCGAAGTGCATGAAGCCTATCAACGTCAGGGTTCCAAATTGCGGAACGCTGTTCGCTCCATCAACAACGTCAAAGGCGCCTCCGCTGTCTTTCAAAAGTAGGCAAGGGGACGGCTTCGACGAAATCCACACACGGCCTGGTGACCGCGCGGCGCACTTCGTCAACAATATGATGAGTCAGGCCGCGGCGCTTATCGATGGCGGCGTTGTCACGTTGTCGATCTATTCCTAGACCATCCTTCCGTTGCCACACGTGTACTTGGCTTTGAGCAACTATATCGGATATGTTTTCCCTTCGGAACGTCCGCATGCTCGCCTTTCAAAAGCTGCCAAAACCGTCCAACGACATTTGCACGCCATCCTTTCCCGCTTTAAAAGGGGGGAAGGAGGGTAATTCTGCGAATCTATTATGATATGAAAATACTTGATAAACCGCGAATTTTTGATATAGAACAATTGGTTATAAGATTTCATTTGCAATTGTTTTTGTGATTTTGTTATCAAAGATCATCTAATAAAAAAAACGAACTTTTCTAAAGGGTGTCAGGCGGTCTATGACGGCTATAGAGTACATATTTGTGCCCGACAACGGCACCACCGAACGCTCTCTGAGTGGCCGCGAGGCAACTTCCCAGCAAATCATAGACGATTTCGCAAAACAAACACGCATGACCGAACTTCTCTGTCAGCGCAGCATAGAAGTGCCGTTGTGGGTTGTCCAAGGCGGTTACATGATTCACGGCAATATGGGTCAAGCGCGCGTGGTAAGCCGTCTGGCAGATGAAAACATCATCCCTTCGTCCGCTGCGTCCGCGCAGAAAGCCGAACCCGTGCAACATATCTCTTCAATGTTCGGCGACGTTGCTATCCGAATTCCATTGCGCGCAAATTTTGAAATGGCCGTAGGCGAGCCCCGCGTAATACCCTTCGGCAGGAAACCAAACATCCGCGGATCTTACGGCGCCATGCAAATGGATATGGCCGCTTAAAGCGCTCTTCAGTTAACAATTTCACGGCCTCCCAACGGGGCCGTTTTTCACCCAAAATTCAGGAGAATTTCATGGCTTTGAAGGATGTCGCTCTGTGTAGCCGCGCGCTGATTTTAAAATATTGATACGCGCTTCATTCTGGAATCGTTCACGTCATTCTTTAACGCGTTTCGGTGGCATACGACTCACGATTTAACTGGAAGAGGGAATGCGTTTGTGCGGATCGCACATATGGTCGTCGATTTCATGTACATCCGCGCGGCGATCTTCATCCAGACGCTTGAGGAGATCAAACCGCCCTGGCCGTTCTTCGAGATAAAGCCATGTTCCAACGCCGCTCCTTCGCGTTCTTTGCCTATCGGGTCTTTTATTCCCTCGCGCAATTGTTCTTTGTAGTAGCGCTCTGTTGCGCTTTTGTATGAATCTTCATAACTGTCACGATCCGCATCCATGCGATCTGCGAAAGGTGAGCGCTCCGAAAATTATAACCCTGTACGGGGTCGGATTCGTGGTCGTTCTAATAATCGTTAGGATCGGCATGAGCGAAGGATAGGGACACCGTAGTCAATATGATAAGCATCAATATTACGGGATAGAATTTCATGCGAAAGGCCTAATCGTTGGTGCGGTAATAATCGTCATCGCCGCTGTGGCGTCCCTGCCCTCTTTGATGACCATCGGAATGGCGATGGCTATCGTCATCACGGGAATCATGGCGACGTCTGTCATCGTCTCCGCTGTGGCGGCCACGGCCGCGATGATGGCTGTCATCGTAATGATCGTCGTCATCGGAATATTTGCCCGAGGAATAGGAGCGGTAATCGTCATCGCCTCCGCGGCCGCGTTTCGCGAAAGCGGGGGATGTAACGGCCACGATCATTGCGGCCACCAAAAAAAATAAAGCGATGTTTTTCATGCATCGATACTACAAAAACACACATCCATGTTCAAGGATATAAAATGCCCGATGTGCAGCCGATCGTGCGCTACATTGTAACTGGTGGCGTAACTTGCTGGAAGATGTTTGATCAATTCTCGATAAGTGATGGCTTATTACAAAAGTAAATAATGCTTACCAAGTTTAAAAGAATTGCTATAAATTATGTTCAATCAAACAAAAAATAAAAAGTTTCTTGATTCCCAAAATATTGGGGAAGAGGGCTAAGTAATTGGTCCCGCCCACATATTTCGCGCAACCACCAAAATTATCAAAATCTAATGAAATGAGGAAAAATGCACTGGAATCGTTGCCAAATGGCCATTTTTGGCCTATTTTTATCGCTATGGAACGCAACGCAAAATTACAAAACTCCTGGAATCCATTTTCGGATCGCAACCTTGCTGCAGAAGTCTTGGGAGCATGGGGAAAAGCGGCTCGTGCTGCAGGCCTTTCGGGCAAGCGGAAGGTCGATGATCGCAGGACTGTTCTCAGCGTCGCGGCTATGTCGGGATCCGGATTTGCGTATCCTGGTGTTGTCAGCGGAATCCCGTCTCGCAGAGAAGATGTGTCGGACGATCAGGAAAACGATAGAACGTCATCCTTTAACGAAACAAATAAAACCGAATAATCCCGATCAATGGGCGGCTGATTTATTTAGATCAGATTATAGCTAAAAAATAAGCCTTCAAATCTCAATGATTAATCGGGAATATGGTGTTTGCGTTTATATTCGCGCCACAACGAATAGCATCCCGCGCAGATAATCATGGCGATGCCGACATATGTTGTAAGCGGGGGCAGGGTTTGAAAGAACAGCCATCCGAACGAAACGCCCCATATGATTTGCGTGTAATGGAACGGCGAAACGATGGTCGTGTCCGGTGCACGGGTGAATCCTAGCGAGAGCGCGGCTATACCGAGCACTGTAAAAGGAGGTGCTAGAAGAATGAATTTCGCATCTTCCATTTGTATGGCACGCGCTTCACCGTTGATAAGAAGCGCGATGGCGCTTCCTACGGCCAGAAACAAAAACGGCCAAAACCCATAAACGGGTATAGGTGCGCCGTGCCCTATCTTGCGCAAGACGATGATGTTGAACGATGCTACTACAGCGCCGCCGAGGGCAAGCGCTACACCGTGGCCGATATGGTCGAATTGCGGGCCAGCGATGATCAGCACCCCGCAAAACCCGAAGACGGCGGCCATGATACGGTGCCAGCCCACCCGTTCTTTCAAGATGGCGTAGGCAAGAAACATGGTGAAGAACGGAATGGTGAACGCGATTCCATAAAAATCCGCCAGAGGCAGAAGATGGAGCGATCGAACCATAAAATATGCCGTGGCGAAGACGAAACAGGCGCGGAGCAAATGAAGTTTCAGGTTTGGCGGGAAGATTGTCTTGAGGCCATATTTAAAATGTATCCACGGTGTCAGGATACAAAGGGCCAGCGCGGCATTGACGCCCATCACCTGAAAAACATTGTAATGATCCTGCAGGATTTTGGCGACGGTGTCGGACACGGCGTAACCGAAATATCCGAGGATAATCAAACCGATGGATTCAATCGTTCGCTTTTTATATAAGATAGGGTCGTGCATAAAACCGTGCTGTTTCGTTTGGGGCGGGCTTTCATTAGATATATACTGATTCCATGACAAACGATAAATCCGCCTATCTGCGTAAAAGATTTCATAAGTCTAGAATAATTGATGCCGCAGTGGATTTTTTCCATTTGGAGGCGGCAGGGGGCATTCTCCTTGTTTTGGCGTCCTTGCTGGCGCTGATAGTTGCCAATTCACCGCTGGATTATTTTTATAATCACTTTTTCAACGAGGCGGGGTTCAAAATAGGATTTTCCGGTTTCGGTGACGGGCTTGTGGTGGAAAAAACCATGCTGCACTGGGTTAATGACGGTTTGATGGCAATTTTCTTTTTGCTGGTGGGGCTCGAAATTAAACGTGAAATGGTTACGGGTGAATTATCGAGTCTTAAAAAAGCTATGTTCCCCGTCTTTGCGGCATTTGGCGGGATGTTGGTCCCCGCACTTATATATATCGGCGTCAATCAAACACATCCCGAAGCGCTTGCAGGTTGGGCAATTCCGTGCGCCACTGATATTGCTTTCGCGCTTGCGATTATGGCGTTGTTGGGAGATCGCGTCCCGCTTTCACTCAAGGTACTTTTGACGGCAATTGCTATTATTGACGATCTTGGTGCAATTGCCATTATTGCGATGTTCTATAGTGACGATCTTCATATCTACGCACTGCTATTTTCCATTCTCCCCATCACGGGTCTTTTGGTGCTCAACCGCATGGGTATCGCGAACCGAGCGCCGTACATCATCCTGGGCAGTATTTTATGGCTTGCAGTACTAAAATCAGGTGTACATGCCACTATGGCTGGCGTTGTCACGGCCATGTTCATCCCTGTGCGTGTTAAGGAAGATGCGCGCTCTCCGGCATTGCGTTTGGAGCACGATCTCCATCCATGGGTTATATTCTTGATCTTGCCGTTGTTCGGTTTTGCGAATGCAGGCGTATCGTTCGATGGTATGGGGTGGGGTTCTCTGCTTGAGCCGGTCACACTCGGCATTATTCTGGGATTGTTTTTAGGCAAACAGATTGGCGTATTCGGGGCGAGTTGGCTTGCCGTGAAAAGCGGTCTTTTCCCTAAACCCGAAGGAACACATTGGCACCAGATTTATGGTGTTTCGCTGTTATGCGGGATAGGTTTCACCATGTCTTTATTTATAGGTGGGCTTGCCTTCCCGGGTGGGGAAGTTCAGGCGGAAGTGCGTTTGGGCGTACTGGGAGGGTCTTTCCTTTCTGCCATAGCGGCTTATTTCGTTCTTAAATCCAGTGGAGCAAGAACATGAAATACCTCTATATCGCCGCCGTCCTTTTGTTGTGTTCGCCCGCTTTAGCCGCAGAGGAGAATTTGCCCGTGTCCGCACCCAAATACGAAAAAACCAAAGAATCCATGGACAAACTGACCGACATGCAAAAATACGTGACCCAGCATGAAGGCACGGAAAAACCGTTCGACAATGAATACTGGGATAACCACGAAGAAGGCATCTATGTCGATGTCGTGACGGGCGAACCTTTGTTTTCATCGACAGACAAATTCGATTCCGGCACGGGTTGGCCGTCTTTCACGAAACCTATTCAGGATCATAATGTAAAAACCAAGAAGGATACCAAATTGTTCATGGCGCGCACGGAAGTGCGCAGCGCATCGGGCGATTCCCATTTGGGTCACGTCTTTACGGACGGGCCCAAAGACAAGGGCGGAAACCGGTATTGCATTAACTCTGCGGCCATGAAATTCGTGCCCAAAGCCGAGATGGGCGAAAAGGGTTATGGCGAATATTTGGTTCTGTTCAATCAATCCGAACCTGTGAAGAAATAATCTTCATGCATTTTTAACCAAAATGCGGCTTAATGAACGGGTCTTATAACCTGTTTCAGGAGCATCCCCCGTGGCCGCAATACCTTTTAAAATCAATGGTTCCATCGTCGATATGACGGGTGACGGTGTTTGGCCGCACATGTCCAAGGAAATCCGCGAGCAGCTGATCGCACATTTTTTTACCGTCGATTGGAAAGTGCATGACATTTCGTTGCAGGCGCGCGACAAAACCAATGACGGCGCGTTGAACGATGCCATCAATGATTTGAAAGCACACAAAGCCGCCATCAAAGGCCCGACGATAACACCCAACAAGGAAGAAACAAAGGCGTTTGGTCTGTCCCAACAATGGGATTCTCCGAACGGCATCATCCGCCGTGCCATCAACGGCGCCGCTATTCTGCGCAATACTATTGAAATCGAAGGCATAGAAAAATTCGCCCCGCTGATGAATGACGTGACGATTGTACGTCAGGCTGTCGGCGGTATTTACGGTGCGCCCAACGTTTCCATTCCGGGCCGTGGCCATCTGAAGGTTATTTTTACGGACGATAAAGGTGCGGAACAAGTTCTGGTCGAAAACCGCAAAGTGGATGCGGGCGTTGCATTGCTCACCACTGAAACCGATTCCTCCATCCGCGATTATGCGCACGCCGTGTTCCAACAGGCGCTAGCCATGCACAAATCCGTAATCTTCGCAGGCAAAAACACGATCAACCCGACCTATGACGGCCGTTTTATCGATTTGTTCAACGAAATCTTCAAAGAAAAATACGCGGATAAATTCAGAGCCGCCGGTCTGGAATTCAACGACAAGGTGCAATTGATTGACGCCGTCGTATCCAAAATTCCCCAAGGCAAAATGAACAACATGATCATCGCCCTGAAAAACTATGACGGCGATGTTGTGTCTGATCAGGTTGCGGGTGAACACAAATCACTGGGATTGATGGACTCCACGCTGGTTTCCGCCGACGGTACGCTTCTGGCCGATCCGCCGCACGGCACCGCGCCCGATCTGGAATCCGCATGGCACGAAAAGAAAATCCTGCTTGCCAACCCTACGGCCCATATTTTTGCATACGCCGAAGCCATCCGTCACAAGGCGGAATTGAACGGCCAGCAAGAAGGCGTAGAATTGGCCAAGAAATTAAAACTCGCCGTGGTCGAAACCATCGAGGCGGGATTAAAATCCAGCAACCTCACGGGCGATCTGGCGAAAGACAAATCCAAATCGATCACGGGCCAGCAATTCATCGCCAATGTGCGCGATACGTTTGCTGCCATGATTTCTTCGCAAAGCACGCGTAAATCCGCCGCTATTTAAAGCTTTAATTAAGGAATTCCGGTTTATAACCGTTTATAGAGAAGGGCCGCCGAGGTGAATAAGGCGGTCTTTTTTTATGCCTAAAATTTACTGGGCCGTACTCGCTGCCTTGAGTGTGTTTTGTAGCAGGCATGCAATCGTCATCGGGCCGACACCGCCGGGCACGGGGGTGATGGCACCCGCAACTTTGGATGCCTCCGCATAATCCACATCACCGACCAATTTGCCGTCTTCGCCGCGGTTGATACCGACATCAATGACAATGGCGCCGGGTTTAACCCAGTGGCCTTTGACTAGTTTTGCTTTGCCGACGGCGGCGACGAGAATATCCGCAGAGCGGCACACTTCATCGAGATCGCGCGTTTTGGAATGCGCCATGGTGACGGTGCAGTTCTGTGCGAGCAGTAATTGCGCCATCGGTTTTCCGAACAGTAACGATCTACCGATCACCACGGCATGCAAACCCGTCAGGTCTTTTTTCACAGACTTGATCAGTTCCAGCGATCCTTGCGGCGTGCAGGGAACAAGGCCGGTGGTGTCGCCTGCGACGAGTTTACCCGCATTGAGGAAGGTCAGACCGTCCACGTCTTTTTCGGGCGTGATGTATTGGATCAGCACATCGGAATTCAAATGCTGGGGCAGGGGCAATTGCAAAAGAATGCCGTGCACGCCGGAATTTATGTTCATGTTCTTGATGGCGTGGCGCACTTCTTTTTCGGTGGATTCTGCAGGCATGCGGTGCTCGAAGCTTTCGATGCCCACTTCCTTGCAGGCTTTCACCTTGTTGCCGACATAGACATGTGAAGCGGGATCGTCGCCCACGAGGATAACGGCCAGAGCGGGGCTGGTACCACGTGATTTCAACGCCTCGACATCTTTTGCAATCTGTACGCGCAAATCCGCGGCGATTTTCTTTCCGTCGATGATGGTGGCGCTGCTCATATTCAATCCCTAGTAGAAAAAGATGCTGGCGACGATGCTCTTCAGGATGTAAATCGCGAAGATGATGATGATGGGCGTGATGTCTATGCCCGCGATCGGCGGAATGACTTTGCGCAAGGGCTTGAAAACGGGGTCCGTGATTTTATCGAGTAGACGGATAAAATTCGCGGCCTGCGGGTTTCTGACATTCACGACTTCGAAGGCGATGAGCCAGCTGAGCACGGCTTGCAGGATGATGATCCAGAACGCCACGTTCAAAAGAAAGATCAGTATTTCGCCTATGATGTACATGCTTGGCCCGCCAAATTGTTTAATGTTTATCTTACCCTTTTGTTATATACTCTATTCCTGACCTAGGGAAAAGGGGCTTAACGCTTGATAGGCTTGGATTATTTGATGGCCGGATATGTGCATCTGGCCGCCGGAAAGATTGAGTGCAAGCTTAAGAAAACGCCCGAAATTCAGGTGTCCGCCAGCGATACCAAAATTACCTATGACCACAACAAAACCCAAGCCCAGATGGACAATATGCAGACGGATACGGTTTCGCCCTACGGCGAGAACGTCCAGAGCCATGTCGGAGGTTTGATGAGCGGCGAGGTCCGTATTTCACAAAATATCCGCATAATGCAGGAAACTTATGCCGCCATGAATACGGGGTGTTTGTATGTAGATTCCATCCAGATCAACATCCATATCAATCCCACTATCTACATTGCCAAGGAATTCAAGAAGTCCGGTTGCATGTACAAGGCGATCATGGAGCACGAGAAAAAACACATCAAGGTAGACCGCGATATCGTCAATAAATACACGACCATTCTTGTGCAGGGACTGAATTCTTCGTTCAAGAAAGTCGGCTATGCGCACGGACCGTATTCGATGGGGCAAATGCCGGCGGTACAAAAAAAGCTGCAGGATTATTCGCAGGCCTTGGTAAAAAAATATTCCGACCAGATGAGCGCCGAGCGCCGAGCCTTGCAACAGCAGGTTGACTCGCTTCAAGAGTATGAACGCGTGCGCAGGCTCTGCGAAGGCAAAAACTGATATTAGAATCCAGGCTGGCGGATTGATTTTCCTAGCGCGCGACCCACGCCGCTTGCGCCGCCCACAATCCCGCCTGTACCGGCATTTATAATACCCGCACTAACAGCTGAAGTGGATGATGGTTCGTCGCCTGCATCACGTGCTTGTTCGCGGCGCTCGGGATCCAGACCAAAGGTACCTTGCAGGCCGTTAACCGCATCGGTGGACATTTTTTCCATACCGTTGATGATCCTGTTCTCGTTTCCGAACACTGCTTTTAGGCCACCGAAGAGAAGCTTGTCGGATTCACGCAAAAGATCATAACCCGCATTGTCTAAGGCATTTACCGCACCGGAAATGCTTGAGCCGACATCGTTAAAAAATTTTGTGAAATCCATTTTCATCCCCTCTGTTCGTTTTTGTTATAAGGCAACCTTACAGGAGGCGGACAAGCAAATTCAAACTTATGGAAAGAGCGGTTGGTTAAAGGCAACAAATACGGGCGATAAAATCTGTTGGTCGGAAACAACCACTTTGCCAAATTAAAGGATTTGTTTAGAAAAAAGTAGGATAACGAATCTGCGCGGTAGAACCGGGCGCGCCGGCAGGCGCGGGGGTAGGAGGCTTACTTCCTCCTGCTGCATTTCCAAATGGTGCGCCAATGTTTCCAGCCATATCCAATGTTATCACTTGCGGCATCGTCAAAGCAAAATGATATGAATTATGTCAAAATAACAGATTGTTTTAACATAGAAAAACCGCTGATCTCGGGGGAGAAATCAGCGGTTTGAATATGTAACGGTTCTTGGTAACCGAATTGGAAACTGACAGGAGAAGGAGGAATGTTCCGGTTACAATTAAAGGATGACCCCCAAATGTGGCGTAAATTTGGACAGGGCGGGGCGAAACGGGGGTATTTGACGGAAAATTTTTGCGACGCACGGTGGTATTAACCACTTTTTATCCAATCCAACCCCATGATACACTTTGAACGCTTCGTCGCGTTCGCGTTTTTTCAAGCAATTCAACCAGATAAGAACCATTCTCAGTAAGGACTTTCCCACATGGCACGCACCGGTCACGATACGCTCAAAACCCGTCAGACACTCAAAGTCGATGGTAAAAGCTACGATATTTTCTCCCTCAAAGCGGCGGAAAAACAGCTGGGCGATATTTCGAAACTTCCTTTCACATTAAAAGTGCTTCTCGAAAATCTTTTGAGATTTGAAGATGACCGCTCCGTTTCCACGGACGATGTCAAAGCCATCATCGATTGGCAAAAAGAACGTAAATCCGACAAGGAGATCGCTTATCGTCCCGCGCGCGTGCTGATGCAGGACTTTACGGGTGTTCCCGCTGTTGTGGATTTGGCCGCCATGCGTGAAGCCACCGTTGCCTTGGGCGGTGACGCTGAAAAAATCAATCCGCTGTGTGCCGTTGACCTCGTCATCGACCACTCCGTCATGGTCAACGAATTCGGATCGCCCGTCGCGTTCCAGAACAACGTGATCGAAGAATTCAAACAAAACATCGAACGCTACCAGTTTTTGCGCTGGGGCCAGAAAGCCTTCAACAACTTCCGCGTCGTTCCTCCGGGCACGGGTATCTGTCACCAGGTGAACCTGGAATATCTGGGCCAGACGGTCTGGGTAGAAAAAGACCAGATGGGCAAGGAAGTCGCATTCCCCGACACATTGGTTGGTACGGACTCGCACACCACGATGATCAACGGTCTCGCCGTATTGGGTTGGGGCGTCGGCGGTATCGAAGCCGAAGCCGCGATGCTGGGCCAGCCTGTTTCCATGCTGATCCCCGAAGTTATCGGATTCAAAATCACGGGCCGCATGAAAGAAGGCACGACCGCAACCGACCTCGTTTTGATGGTCACGCAGATGCTGCGTAAAAAAGGCGTCGTGAACAAATTCGTCGAATTTTACGGCGACGGTCTGGAACATATGTCTCTGGCCGACCGCGCGACGATCGCCAACATGGCGCCTGAATACGGCGCAACGTGCGGCTTCTTCCCGATCGACGAAGAAACCATCCGGTATCTGCGTTTCACGGGCCGCGACGAAGCACGTTGCAAACTTGTGGAAGCCTACGCCAAAGAACAAGGCATGTGGAGAACGAACGGTCATGAGCCGATCTTTACCGACACGCTCGCACTCGACCTCTCCGAAGTCGAACCATCGATCGCAGGCCCGAAACGCCCACAGGACAGAATTCTTTTAAAAGACGCCGCACCGAATTTCGCGACGTTGGAAGTTTCCGGCAAATCCATTCCCGTCGAAGGTACGGATTACACATTGGAAGACGGCGCAGTAACCATCGCCGCCATCACGTCTTGCACCAACACGTCAAACCCGTCCGTTATGGTCGCGGCTGGTCTCGTAGCCAAAAAAGCACATGAGCTCGGCCTGAATTCCAAGCCCTGGGTGAAAACATCGCTCGCACCGGGATCGCAGGTCGTCACTGACTACTTGAACAAAGCAGATCTTTCGAAACATCTGGATGCAATCGGATTTAACCTTGTCGGTTACGGTTGCACGACCTGTATCGGTAACTCCGGCCCTCTGCCTGAAAACATTGCCAACGCCGTCACGGCGGGCGACTTGACTGTTGCAGGTGTATTGTCAGGCAACAGAAACTTTGAAGGCCGTATCAACCCGCACGTGAAAGCGAACTATCTGGCTTCTCCGCCGCTGGTCGTCGCGTACGCGCTCGCAGGTTCGATGAAAATCAATCTGTTTACCGATCCGCTCGGCGTCGGCAAGAACGGCAAACCCGTTTACCTGAAAGATATCTGGCCGACGAACAAGGAAATCAACGACATGGTTGAATTCTGCCTGACGCCCGAAATGTTCAAATCGCGTTATTCCAACGTGTTCCTCGGCCCCAAAGAATGGCAGGACATCAAAGGCAACGCATCTTCGGAAACATATAGCTGGGACAAAACTTCGACCTACGTGCAAAACCCGCCGTACTTCGAAGGCATGCAACAAAAACCCAAAGCCGTTACCAACATCAAGGGCGCGAGCCTGATGGCTCTGTTCGGAGATTCCATCACGACGGACCACATTTCTCCCGCAGGTTCGATCAAGAAGGATTCTCCCGCCGGTAAATATCTGATCGCCAACGGTGTACAGCCCATTGATTTCAACTCCTACGGCGCGCGACGCGGAAACCACGAAGTCATGATGCGCGGCACGTTCGCCAACATCCGTATCAAGAACGAAATGCTGGGCGGTAAGGAAGGCGGCTTCACGCGCTACAAAGGCGAAGAAATGCCGTTCTATGATGCCTGCATGAAATATCAGGCCGACGGTACGCCGCTTGTTGTGATCGCCGGTAAGGAATACGGTACGGGTTCATCCCGCGACTGGGCCGCAAAAGGTACGACGCTTTTGGGTGTCAAAGCCGTTATCGCGGAGAGCTTTGAACGTATTCACAGATCGAACCTTGTCGGTATGGGCGTTTTGCCGCTGGTCTTTAAAGACGGCATGACGCGCCACGATCTGAAACTTGATGGATCGGAACAATTCGATATTACGGGCGTCGAGGGCGATTTGAAACCGCTGCAGGATGTCACGCTCACCATCACGAGAAAAGACGGCAAAAAAGAAGATATCAAACTTCTGTGCCGTATCGATACGGTGGATGAAGTGGAATATTACCGCAACGGCGGCATTCTCCATTACGTGCTGCGTGATCTGGTTTCGGCTAAGTCGGCTGCTGCGTAGGCACCCAAGTGATAAGTCTATGATCGGAGGCGGGGACAATGTTCCCGCCTTCTTCTTTTACAAGCCCGGCGGCAAGCGCGAATTTTACGAGGGTGGTGGGTTTTTCCGCGTCATCCTTGATAAGGGATTCCACGAACGTAACGCGGTCGCGCGCAAATGATTCATCTATATCGATGGCTCTATACTTGCCGATGGAAAGCGGAATTTTTCCATCCTTGTTCAACCCGTTTACCACAGCATTGAAAACTTCATTGGCAAAAACGACGGGACCTTTCACCGGAATGGGCAGAGGATTTTGCTGCGGATTTTTCAATTCATAATCGGCGACGAACACTTCTATCGATCCGAAACGATATATGAGTTTCGTCGCAACGCTGGACCACGCAAAGCTGTGTTCCGGCAGGCCCACATAAGCCGAATTCGCGTTTGGTACCTTGTCTTTTATATAAAAATGTCTGCAGACGGATTCATACGCTTCCTGATCGGTAAGATCTCTCTTCTCATCCTTTTTCGCTGCTTCTATTTCTGCTTGTGCAGTGGCAGCAGGCACAGGCACAGGTGTGGGCGGTGGAGGAGGAGCTGGCGGCGCGGTACAGCGTTGTGCCTTTGCTTCCGCTCTTTTGGCTTCTAGTACGGCTTTCCGGTCTTCTATCAGGATTTCTTGGTAAAGTTTTGCCAAGGTGCTGTGGCCTTTTTCCTGACGTTCGCGTTTGATCGCGCCCCATGGCATGCTTCCTGCTGGAAGATGCGCGTGGCCGTCGCTGACTTTTGGTACGCGGTGAAACTCGGCATAGAAAGACTTCAGCGACTTTTTAAGCTGTTCGCTGTCCGGCATAACGCCCGGTTCTGTATCCGGAGTTTGTTTACTGCGCGCTTTATCGTTTTTCCATTCTTTGGAAGGCTTGATTTCATAAACTTCCATAAGCCTGACGGGTTTTTCCATGAGGAGCGCAAAGCCTTTGGCTTCCTGTTCTTCTTTGGGGAAACCCTCTTGTCTGCCGATAATGCGCGCGGCACGACGGAGATTAAAAAACTGCGGGGGCAGTTGTTTCATGGTGACGGGCGTTATCATCGGGTAGAGATTTTCAAAGAACGCCGCCGTCTGTGCAGCGGTTTTATCTCCGGGTGATAACGCTTCCGAAAACTTGACGTCCAGATATCTTTTTTTGATGTCTATAACAGCCATCGGTGTTTAACCTACATGCTGTTCGGCAGGGCGCGGGACAAAGCGATTTCCGTCTTTGATGGCAATTCCTGCGGCCACCACAAAATCCCCCAAATTCCTTGGTGGCTTGGCTGCGGCAGCAAGCAGATGTGAAAGACCTTCCACCTTTTGGTTGCGCAGGCACGCATCGACCATTAAGGCGGAGTGACCGGCGATGGTGGCCGGCAGTGCTTGGTTCGCTCTGATGTTTTGGGCGCATGCCTCATAAATATCGGTGACTTTGATCGTGGGAAGCGTGCCGGTGTCGATGCATTGCTGCACATACGCGGCTTTTTCCATACGTTCTGAAAAGGTAACGATAGTTTCGCCGCGTCCACGCAAAACCTGCAGAATTCTGCTCCACCCAAAGCTGTAATCGGGCAGACATTCGCGCCCCGAATGTGGGCCAGGGTTTTTTTCGGTTTTTTCACGCACGTCCAGAATAAATCCATAGAGCGGTTTATCTAACGGCATTAGTTTTCTTTTCGAAGATTTTTGTTTTGAAGCTTTTGTAGCAGGCTTTGTTGCGGGCTTGGCTTCGATATCTTCATCATTATCATCGTTCAAGTCCGCACCCGCGGCAGGAACGCGATGCAGGCGCAAAAGAATTTCGGCGCGTTCAATAATTTGTTCCCGTGCCGCCTCGACTTTGATGCCCTTGACGTCCGCATAACGGCGCGCGTTCAAGTCCATGTTGAAAAATTCAGGCGGGAGAGCTACTGCCATTTTTTCGGGGATAAGTTCCGCAAGATCGGCAAAGAAATGCTTCACTTCCTCTTGCATAAGCTGGCGTGAATTGAATTGACCTTCAAATTTCTGGCGGAACCACAAAACGTGTTCTTTGCTGCTCATTTTACACCCGTTTTTCTTGCTGTTTTGCGAGCAGGGATGTTTTAGAGAGAAATTGTTTTTATGTCAATAAAATAGGACTAAGTCTTTGTTTATTCTACCCAATCTTTGGCGCTCATCTCGCCGCTGGCGATTTTGGCTTCGATCTGGGGCTTGAGGATCTTCATCGCGAATTCCTCGCTTTCATTCACCATCCGCTGGAAATCGGGACGGTCGGGACGGTATTGCACGATGTATTTGCGCTCGATGCCTTCCACCGCGCCGGTGAGGTTGATGAGGCGTTCCGCGCCGCGTTTACCTTTGCGGTCCTCGTCGGAAAATTTATCGAGCAATCCCAGCGAGCGTTTTCTGTTCGCCATGCCGACACCGAATGCGAGCTGCACGCCTTCGAGATATGCGGCGGATACGGAAAGAATGGTCGGGATGCGCACCTCTTCGGAATTGATGCGGCGCTGTTTGACGTTGTAATTGAATGTGGTCTTGCGGTTCGCGCCGCGTAATATAACGCCGCATTTCGCTTCGCCTTCACGGATGGAAATAATCAGCGCGATATTTGAATCATGCTCTATCTTCATTGCCTTGCCGGCCTGTTGAAACGCGCTTTCTGCAAACTGCACGGATTTTGAATATTCATCGCGGTTTACTGAATCGCATTTCTCAATGATGTCGAGAAACGGGTGGCGGTGGCCGTCCTCAAAAACACAGCGGCCTTTGTGATAGATCGCGCACCAGATATCGGGGTTCCAGTCCTTTTCATATCCTTTGACGACATCGCGCCAGACATTTTCCCAAGAAAATGCGGCGGGGCGTTTCATGATCGCACCGCGATCGTAATATTCTTTGGCTATGGCACCCGCAAGCCGCACGCAGGAATGCATGTTCTGGGTACGCACCACATAGCTTTCCGGATCTTCACCCAAATCGCTGGTCAGGGCCAAAACCATTCTGTTGCTCAGTGCGACGACCGGCGGCGTGTCGGATAAATCCCCTGCGGGGTCCCGCAAGGTGAATTTTTCGCGCAAAAGGGTGGTTTTGAATTCAATCGCCATCACGCAATTGTATCATAAGCCGACAAGTGGTTGTAATTGTTTTGTGTTTTAAAACGCCATTGACGGCGCGGAGAATCCATAAGACGGGCGCATCGAAGGCGTGAAGGTCATGCGGTCCTGTTCGGCCAAGGTTTTTTCTGTGAAGCAGGCGAACGCTCCGCCCAGACTGTTTCTTTCCCCAAGCACATACACACCACGGCCATTTGTCCGTTTTTGTTCGAAGCGGTCTTCATGTACGGCGGAAAGCGTTTCACCTGCATCCCAGATCATTTCGGCGGTCGGGCCCAAAGCGAAGCCCGTGAAAGCCTGCGCCAAAGCCATACCGAAAAAGCTGTCGCTTCTGGCGGATGAGGGGTTGGACGAGGGTTTCACGGGGTCGATAAACATAAGGCCTTACTCCTTGCACCCAATCTATCCGAAGCGCGTAAAGGGGCCTTTAAGTTTGCATAAAATTGTATGCGATTGTTGGGGAGGGGGATGTGGTTAAAAAAGCGTTAAACGCTATTTGAACAATTCGTCGATATCGGCCTGTGTTGCGCCGCTCTTGAGAGGGGCCTTTGAAGCATCCGCCGCCGCCTGAAGCGTTTCCGCGCCGATGCCCATGCCCTCCAAAGCCCCGCTGATGCGGTCTTCGATGTCATGGATGCTTTCGATGGTCTTTCTGATGCGCTGGCCTGCGGTGTCCTGAAACGAACAAGCGAGCATGATGTTCTGGATGCCATTGCGCAGTTCCTGAAGCAGTTTTTCACGCGCCTTGGCATCTGCAAATGCTTCGGGCGTGAGTATTTCGTTTATGTGGTCGCAATTGTCCAAAATGGTGTTTGCGGCCCTGGATGTCTCGGAAATAACGGCCTCGAGCTCTACGCCAGTGTTAGCGGGCGTCGTACCGTCATCGGAATAGGAGATGGCATTCATGACGTTCAGGATTTCACCGAAACGTTTAGCCATGCCTGTTTCGGACATATCTATCTGTTGGGAAGTTGCATTGATCTCCATCGAAATTTCATCGAAACGGCGTTTGATGAAGGTTTCCATGGTCGAAATTTGCGACAAAAGGGCCGCCATGTTGGTGGCAACGGCAGCAACTGGATCGTCCTTATCGTGGGGGATGGTTTGAAGATGTATGGTGTTGTCCACTTTGTTGCCCTGCAAAAGAACCTTAACCCTTCCATCCTAAGCAAAAATGGTTAACAATATATGCGCGTACCCTGTTTACGTTTGGTTTACCAACTTCATGATTTGTAAAGATTTTTAAGTCATAGTGGTTTGTATCCGGCGGTCACGCCACGCTACAATAATCCTATGGGGGAATTCGGAAAAATGCCACGCGAAGACAGGCGTATATTCTTTGACTACGACGAAGCCTATAAGGCCGTCTATCAATTGTGCCAGCAAAAGGGCTTGCCGAAGCCTCCGCCCGGTTACATCGTGAAAATCGAAGCGAACCTCGAAGAGCCGCTCGACGTCGACATGTTCCTGGAAAACCACAAGAGCAGCGCGATAGAAACCGTGCGCTACACAAAAGATTTCCTTGTCGCATCCTTGATGATCATGTGCCGCGCGATCGGCATTCCGCTTCCCAAAGGCGCGAACAAGACGCTCGAACTTTCCCGCGACAAGGTTATCCTGCGCATCCAGATGATGCGCTAAGCATCAGGGAAGATTCTTCTTTTTGATCCAGAACACTTCGCCGTCCGAATTCTCGGTGGAAAGCCATGTGAACATCGTGCGCGGGTAGGCGGCTTCCAGCGCGGGTCCGCAGCGTCCCAGTTCGCACATCATCCCGCCGCCGTCGTTCAGATGTGACTTCGCCTCCGCCATTATGCTGTGGACGATATCCAGCCCGTCATCACCCGCGGCCAGAGCCATCACGGGCTCGAAACGGAATTCTTCCGGAAGATCATCCATGCCTTCCTTGTCAACATAAGGTGGATTGGTGAGGATGAGGTCATAGCTCTTGCCAGCCAACGGTGCGAACAGATCTCCCTGATGGATGTGTACGCGGTCTTGCATTTTATGGTCCTGGACGTTGCGTTTGGCGACTTCCAGCGCGTCTTGCGACAAATCGGCTATATCCACCTGCGCATTAGGGAACAGCATGGCGGCCAGTATCCCAAGGCACCCCGAACCCGTGCACAGATCCAGCACGCTGCCCACCGCATCATAATCCGCAATGCCGGAAAACCCGTCCTCCTGACATAGTATTTCGGCTATGAAAGAGCGCGGAACGATCACCCGTTCATCCACATAAAAGGGGACGCCTTGTATATACGCCTTGTTCAAAAGATAGGATGCGGGCTTTTTCGTCGTCACCCGTGCATCGATAAGCGCGGCCAGACGTTGCTTCTCGGGAAGGCTCAAAACACGCTGTAAATGGGGCTCCAACGCATCTATGGGGAGGCCCAGACCTTCCAGAACCATGAATATGGTTTCATCCACCGCGTTGTCCGTGCCGTGTCCGAAGGACAGTTGCGAATCGGTAAAACGAGTCACGCCGTATCGCACGAAATCCTCCACCGTTGACAGCGAAGAGGCCGCCGATGCAATGTTTTCAAGCTTTAAAGGCCTTGCAAATGAAAAAATATTTGTTTCGTTCATATCCACAGTTCTATCATAATAATGCAATCAATGCAGGCGCTTAATGCTGTTTATCACATCGCGCAAGCATGAAATATGCGTGTTTTCCCCTGTTTTATTGTGTTTCTTCGCATTTTGATGATTGCGTTTTCGAAAATCAGTTCTAATATGACCGTACTTTGAAACTTTTGAGAAGGAACTAAAACGATGGCTAAAGCGAAAGCAAAAGCAAAAGCGAAAGCTGCTCCTAAAAAAGCTGCTCCTAAAAAAGCCCCGGCAAAAGCAAAAGCGAAAGCTAAAGCAGCCCCGGCCGCAAAACCTGCTAAATTCGTTTCTGTTGCAACGGGTGACGTTGTTACGCTGAAACAACTGGCTGCCGATCTGTCCCAACTGCACGAGCTGCCCAAAAAGCAAGCTGAAACGGTTCTGGGCGATCTGATCACGCACATCACGAAACACATCAAACGCGGCGCGAAAGTACGCGTTCCCGGTTTCGGTATCCTGATGGTAAAACGCACCTCCGCACGTATGGGCCGTAACCCAGCGACGGGCGAAACCATCAAAATCCCCGCCAAGAAAAAAGTCGCTTTCCGCGTCTCCAAAGACCTGAAAGCAGCTGTTCTCTAGGACTTCTAGAGAGATCGGCGACGATTTCGAAAACCGCCCCTTTCACGGGGCGGTTTTTTTATGACTGGATTTTCTTTACTGCGACGTGGGCGCCGGCCAGTGTTACGGCCAGCAAAACAACACCGAGCCCGACATACATCCATGTTTCAGGCGTGGGGTTTAGCAAAACCTTGCCGAGTGAATCTCCCAGCACGCCGCGCGCGATGCAACCGGGCACAAGCGAGATGAACGTCCCGACCATGTAGGGAAGCGCGCGCACGCTCGAAAGCCCCGCCACGATGTTGATGACGGAGAATGGCAGGACTGGCACGAGATGTGTCGCCGCCGCGCCGACCACGCCGCCTTTTTTGAGCGCGGCATCCGCCTTTTTGACTTTCGGATAGGAGAGAATTTTCTTCCCGAATTTTCCATGAAGCAAACGGCCCAGAAAAAATGTCACCACCGCATTGGCCATCGATCCCGCAAGACCGAAAGCGATGCCCCATATGCCGAACACCATGGCGCAGGCGATGTTCAGGATGCTGATCGGGAAACACACCACCGAAAGCACGACATAAACGCCGAGCACCATGGGAAAAGCCCAAGGCGTGCCGCGCGCGGTTTCAAAGAACGAAGAAAGCCACTCCCGCGCCACATCCTCATGTGCATGAAACCAGAAACCGAGAGCGCCCAGCACCGCGCACACAAGCAAACCCGCCCCAAGTGCGAGAAGGGCGGGGCGGGATGTCATGGGACCTGCTATTGTATGTGCTGTCATCCCGGGACAAATGTTCTATAAGGCGTTTGGTTCCATAGGCCTGCCACTGAAAATGGCGGAAATGCAGGGGGTGGCGGCGGGTTGCCACAATATATGGTATCCGCCATACAATCCTCCCTTCTAATTTATATATTAGGCATGTTTTATTGATGCGGCGCCTAAGAAACTTTGCCTTATCTAAATCGTTAATTCGGCATATTGTGTTCATATGAGTCAGGATAACGCGGTCGCTTGCACAAACAAAAAGGAGACGGGTCCGCATGTTACTCGAAGCAAGTTTTCTGTCGGAGGACATACACCCAACCGTCGGCGAATTCGTAGAGCTCACGCTCGATAAATTATACGCGCTCATCAACGGACTTTCGGGCATGGCGTGGGTTGCGTCATCGGACATGCATTCCTTCTGGTTCAACAAGCGTTGGTATGAATATAGCGGCGCACGCCCGCACGACATGAAGGATTGGGCGTGGCAGGATTACTTCCACCCGCAGGAGATCGGCAAGGTGGCCGGTGAATTCTGTAGCGCCATCTCCACGGGCAAGGCATGGGAAGAGGTGGTGTCGCTCCGCCGTTTTGACGGCACGTACCGCTGGTTCCTCTCGCATGCAACGCCCGTGTGCGATGCCGACCTCACAATCAAATACTGGATCGGCAGTTACGTGGACATCCACGATTATGTAGACCCCGCCGTGTGCGCGGCACGCAGAAGCCCCGCATCCGCCAACAGCCCCGCCAAACGCGAAAAGACCCGCCAGAGCGCATAAGTGCGGGTTAAGACAGACCCGCTTTTGCCCAAGTTTTGTTCAGTTCGTTTTGCGTGTTTTTTACGCGCGGGTCCCGATCTAATAGTTCGTTTGACGGATTTTTTATACGGCGCGCGCAAAAACCGGATGCTTGGGACATGGCAAGGGGAACCGGACGTTTTGCGGGGCGTGAATCTCATCGGCCATTATAGGATTATATTCCTTTTATGTCAATCAAAATTTTTTGCAGAAAAACTGATCCGCCGCCAAACCGCCCGCGTAATACCAATATCCACGCCCGAACGGGGTGGACGAAACGAAAACCTACAACCTTGCTTTGATTTATAAGGAGGCAACTATGAACTTGCTCGCATTATCCCCCCTCATGCGCTCTACGGTCGGGTTCGACCGTTTCAACGATGTGTTCCAGATGCTGGAAAGCGCGGACGAACGCTTTGACGCGTACCCGCCCTATAACATCGAGAAGGTGGGCGAAGACGATTATAAAATCGTGATGGCCGTCGCGGGCTTTACGCTGAACGACCTGACCATCACGGCGGAGAATGAAAACCTCACCGTGTCCGGCAAGCGCGAAGAGAAGGAGGATAAGGAAACAAGAACCTTCCTCCACCGCGGCATCGCGACGCGCGCGTTCACGCGCACCTTCCGCCTCGCCGACCATATCAAGGTGACGGGCGCGGAAATGGCCGATGGCCTTCTCACCGTCAACCTTGTCCGCGAAGTGCCAGAAGAGGCCAAGCCCCGCATGATCCCCATTGCGGGCGCGACCAAGGCTATCGAAGGCAAGAAGGCGAACTAATCTCGCTCCCTGTTGTTTTCCGTTCCTAGGGAAACAAAACAGCCCGTCGTGAAAACGGCGGGCTGTGTTTTTTATTTCACCAGAGTGATATTCATCGGCGTGGTGTATTTGTTGTCCGCGCCGTTGGCGGAGTCGATGGCCCAGCCTATGCCGCCGCCGAGCAGGATATTGCCCACCGTCGCGCCCGCGACATCGGATTTGTTGAAGAAGACGGCTTTCTTGTAACCCTTCTTCGTGCATTCCACCGTAATATCGTGTTTCGATTTTTTGATGGTGATGCCGCCCGGTGTTTCGGACACGCGGCCAATCACCTGACCTTCGCGGATCAGCGCGCAGTTAGCACCCGCGGGATTGGTGTTGATGACCAGTTCTTGGGACGTGCCTTCGACGATGGAGGAGCAGGCCGTAAGACCGCATACGGCGGCCAGCAATACGAATTTTTTCATTATGTTCTCTCTGACTAATTATTAATTGAATTAGCCAAGCAAAACACAATTATGATGGTGCGGCAAGTGGGTGTCTGCTACCGCGCCGGGGCGGAGATGATCGGGTATTTTGCCAGCAGGTCTGGCTGCGTTGCTTTCATGAATACATGCGCGCGCATCAGGTCGTTGCGAACAGTCTTAACAAGTATGAGATCCTTGCTTTTAGGGTTTCTCAGGCGATGTTCTATATCGATACCTAGTTGCAAATCTCCGATGTAATTGGTTTTTCCTTTTTTAACGGAGAATTTTAAAGCATTGGCTTCTTCGGTGTTTCCTACTTTTACGGTTTTCCCTTGATACGGTTCGGTAACAAGGCTGCTGATGAAATATGAACCTTCAGGCATGATCATGGTTTGATAACCTTGGTTGCAGTGCATGCGCGCTACATTTTCAAGCATAGGCTCTGTCCACATGCTCAGCTTTTTGCCGCTATGGTAGATGTGAGCGAGCAGTAAAGGTTTGCCGCATTCGAAGTTTGCGATCACCACGCCTTCATTGGCTTTGGGCGCTTCGCCCTTGGAAAGTGTTTGTGGCGTAGCGGTGAGGCACCCGGTTAGGGCCATGACAAGAATCAAAGCAATTACATGTTTCATTTTTCGTCTCCCATTTTAAGCGCGGCGATAAACGCGCTCTGCGGGATTTCGACATTCCCGTACTGGCGCATTTTGAGTTTACCCTTTTTCTGCTTTTCGAGCAGTTTGCGTTTGCGCGTGGCATCGCCGCCGTAACATTTGGNNCTGCTTGTCGAGGAGCTTGCGTTTACGGGAGATGTCACCGCCGTAACATTTGGCGGTCACGTCCTTGCGCATGGCGGAAATATCTTCGCGCGCGATGAATTTCGCGCCGATGGCGGCCTGAATGGCGATTTTAAACATCTGGCGGGGGATGAGTTCTTTCAAACGCTCGCACATGCCGCGGCCTCTGCGTTCCGCCTGTGACCTGTGCACCACCATGGAAAGCGCATCCACAGGTTCGGCGTTCACGAGGATATCCATCTTGATCAGGTCGCCTTCCTGATAATGGTCGAGCGCGTAATCAAAAGACGCGTAACCGCGGGAGATGGATTTCAAACGGTCATAGAAATCGAACACCACTTCGTTGAGCGGCAGGTTGTAAACCAGCATCGCGCGCGCGCCGACATAGGTGAGTTCCTTTTGAATGCCGCGGCGTTCCTGACAGAGCTGCAACAACGAGCCGACATATTCATCGGGCGTCATGATGGTGGCGCGGATAAACGGTTCCTCGATCTTCGCGATGCGCGAGGCATCGGGCATATCGGCGGGGTTGTAGAGTTCAATTTCCTCACCGTTCGTCAGATACACCTTGTACACAACGGATGGCGCGGTGGGGATGAGGTCTAGGTCGAATTCACGCTCCAGACGCTCTTGAATGATTTCCATGTGCAAGAGGCCCAGGAAGCCGCAGCGGAAACCCATGCCGAGCGCCTGGCTGTTCTCGGGTTCGTAATGCAAAGACGCATCGTTGAGTTTCAGTTTGCCGATGCTCTCGCGCAGTTTTTCAAAGTCGCTGGAATCCGCAGGGAAGAGGGAGCAGAAAACCATCGGCACGGAAGGTTTGAATCCTTCGAGCGCTTGCGCCGCGGGGTTGCGATCATCCGTGATGGTATCGCCCACCAACGTATCGGTGATGTCCTTGATGGCGGCGGTGATAAAGCCCATCTCGCCGGGGCCGAGCGCTTCGAGCACGACTTTTTTGGGTGTGAACATACCGACGCGGTCTATCTCGCGCGTAGCACCTGTACCCATGAAGCGGATCTTCTGGCCTTTTTTCAAATAGCCGTCGATCACGCGCACCAGAATGACCACGCCCAGATACGCGTCATACCAAGAGTCTACGAGCAAAGCCTTCGTCGTGTTGGTGGTGGAGCCTTTGGGCGCGGGCAGGCGTGTAACGATGGCCTCCAACAAATCGGGAATGCCGATGCCGCTCTTGCCGCTTACCAGAACGGCGTCCGATGCGTCCAGCCCGATTACATCTTCGATCTGCTTCTTCGCTTTTTCAGGATCGGCGGCGGGAAGATCGATCTTGTTGATGGTCGGAATGATTTCGTGATGGTTGTCGAGTGCTTGATAGACGTTCGCCAGCGTTTGCGCCTCTACCCCTTGTGTGGAATCCACAACGAGGACGGAGCCTTCACAAGATGCGAGAGAGCGGGAAACTTCGTACGCGAAATCCACGTGGCCCGGCGTGTCCATCAAATTCAATTGATATTCGATTCCGTCTTTCGCTTTGTAGGCGAGGCGGACGGTCTGCGCCTTGATCGTGATGCCGCGCTCTTTCTCGATATCCATGTTGTCGAGGACCTGTTCGGTCATCTCGCGTGCCTCAAGGCCGCCGCAGGTTTGAATCAGACGGTCGGCGAGGGTGGATTTTCCATGGTCAATGTGCGCGATAATCGCGAAATTGCGTATTTGGTCCAAAGGCTTGGTTTTAGGATGGCTCATGGCCGCGAACATACGGATTCCGCCCCCAAAAGGCAAGGGCGAAGGGGCCGTAAAAGGGCGGTTTTAGGCCGTTATTGGGGCGGTTGCGGGATGCAGGCCGCGTCAATGGTCAGGTCATCATAGGATGCCCAGCCGATAACGGGCGCGCGTCTGCCCGGAACGCTCAGGATGACGGCTGCATAATCCGTACCGTTGCCGTTCACGGCATCGTTTACTCTGAGGCATACCGATTCCTCGAAATATTCTTTTACGCGCCCGCCGTCGCGCGGTGCGTACAAGATATTCGAGCCTGCGGCCATTCTGTAATAGTCTTCCGTGATCGGCACATCTTCCGCGGCCGTGATCGTACCCGTGCAATCCTCGGCGGTTACGTCGCGATCGGGCACAATTGTGCCAGGGCGTGCACCTCTGATATTGATGTGTCCTGTGCGCTCGCCTTCCGGCGTGTTGATTTTTATTTCGCGTATATCACCCTCTTCGGTCGTGCTGTAGCAACCCCCTACATAACCGAGAACTTGGCTTGTCATGCTCTCGGTGGTGAACAACGGCACAGGTCTGGCATTCGCGCCGATATTGTAGAATGTGGTTACAGGCGGAGGCGCAGGGGGCGGCGCGAGCGGTGCAGGGCTGGCCGGATCAACAGGAGCGGGATCTGCGGGATCAACAGGCGTCGCACCGGATGAAGCGGCAGGATCCACGCGCGGCGCGGCGGCGTTATCATCATCCATAAGGCTCGTGGCAGCGAAGAATATAGCGCCGAGACCTATCACCGCTCCGCCGCCGAGCAATGCCCATCCTTTTTTGGTTTTGGGTAATGGAAGTTTTGCCATGGGATTATCTCTCTTCTTAAAATTACGGGGTTGCGGGTGCAGCGGCAGGCGCAGGCGCGCGCGTGGCCGTGCATTGTTCTTCGGTCACTTGTCTGTCGCGGCGGAAATCATTGTATTGCACACCCGGACCGCCGAAATTGATATAAGGGGTGATAGTGCCATCAGGGAAGCGCACTTGTACTTGGCGCGTGGCGCCCATCGTCAGGATCTTCAAGCAACTGTCCGGTGCTACATAGCCTACGATAGGGCTGTTCAAATCGGCATCGCGATAAAGCGGCGTCGCGGGCAAACGGTTTCCGACCCGCAGAAAGGATTCATTCAGACGCAGACCCGAAGGCCCACCCATCGGAGTCAGTATAGCTATGCAATCTTCATGTCTGGTGATCGGCTCCGGCGTGTTTTTATAGTGACTGAAATCCGAATAGCCCGGCGGTATGCCCGCGCCATCGGCAACCAGAACATTCGTCGTGGTGAATTCATTTCTTTCGGAGCTGCGCGGTAGATTTACGCAAGAACCGGAAGCGATAAGGCCGATGATGGGTGAATCTTCGGAAGGGCGCGCATAGACATGCGTGGGCTGGTTGGTGATGAAATAAATCTGGTTCGGATCCACGGGGGGTTCGTCGTTGGCGGCTTCGGGCTGTTGCGGTGCTTCCCCATCGTTGCCCATGTTCATAACGGCGCAAGTGCCCAGAGCGAGTACGGCCGCCGCCGCGGCGAATTTAAATTTATGTTGAACCAAGGGATTCTTCCCCGAAGGTGTTTTTATGATTTTGGGTTTGGCCATGGAAATAAACTCTCTTTACTGCGGTTGTGCGGGTGCAGGTGCAGGTGCCGCGGGAGCTGCAACTGCAACTTCAGATGCCATGCAGTTTTCGGTTTCGCCTTGGGGCGTAGTGTCGTCACGACGGTGAATGTTCTTCAATTCGGTTTCTTCGATGAAGGCCCAATAAGCGCGGTCACGATGTCCCGCGGAAATTGTAAATTTCAAAAGCATGCGGCTGCCCACTTGCGTCGGATCGGCACCTGATTCCGCGCATGATCCTGCTCGAATGGTTGGACCGGTTTCATTGGGAGCGACTTCATAGTTGACCGGTGTGTCGTTCGCCACGATGTAATAAATGATGGTTACTTCGCCTCTGCGGCGTTCGGCTCTTGCTCTATCCGCTGCGGCGTCCGCATCATCCGTTGCTTCGGGAGCCGCGGGTGCGTCGGGGGCATCATTGTTTTGCATGCTGCAAAAACCAAGAAGGGCCAAAGCGCCGATGGCGGCGCCGCCTGCGATCATGGTGCGCTTACCGATTTTAGGCGTCTTGCGTATAGAGGGTGGTTTCATAATCCGCAACCTTCGTTTGTTTTGAGGCTTTTTATATACCTCTTAATGATTATGAAAACAAGAAAATTATATGGGAGACAAAGTAAAAGGCGTCGTAGATTGGTTAATATCGCGATTTTCGATGCGCGATCCCGCCGCGGGATTTTCAGGCACGTACCATGCGACACAGTGTTCGGAGCGCATCCATTCCGCACGGGACAGTTTCGTGGCCTCTATCGTGCCCGTAATTGCTTCTTGGGTTTCATCTTCGATAAGTGTGACGCGGATCGGTCTGTTAAGTTTTCTGTCTTCGTCCGTAATTTCGGTTTCCGCCACTACACAACCGAGCAGGCCTATGTTGCTACGGGTGCCATCATCATGCGTAAAGGGGGTTAGGTCATATTCCAGCGTCTGGTAATAAAATTCTTGCGGAGCTTCGGGGGTCCGTGGCATTTCCGCACGGCGTGCCGTAAGGTCTATGGACGCGCGATATAAATCCGGATCCTGTTCGGGCTTCGGGCTATCGCACGCGCTTAACATACCGGCGAAGGCACTGGCGGCCAATAAATTGCTGATCTTCATATCACTGCTCTCTATTAACGGGCTCACTATATGCTTTCGTTATGGTTAAAAACAACGATATTCGGATGGACGGGGAACCAATAGGGGGGCTAAACTGTTGAAATTCTCAAGTCCTGAAAATATTTCTAGGAGCGCACCATGATTAAGAAACATTGCTTACCTATGCTGATGCTGGGCGGACTGTTGCTCGTCCTGCCGCTGGCCGCCTGCGATAACGGTGAAGAGCCTGCCGCGGAAGAGGGCATGGCGCAAGGCGAGGGCACAACGCCTGCAGAAGAGCCTGTATCCTCCATACCCGCGCCGCCCGCGGATGCAACGGCCAGCGAAACGGTTGCAGATGCCTCCGTTACAACGCCGACCGAAGCCGCCACCACCGAAGGCAGCATGGCCGAAGATTCCCCTGCAGGTGAAGCGGTGACAGATCAGGAAATTCCGCATTCCGATGTGCCCCCGCCATCGCGTGAAGTGTTTACGGATGCGGATTGCGATTACGAAAGCTGGGTCGGCACACAAGTGGACGAGGTCAAGGTCAAGGAAGCGGGACGCCCGTATCGCCTTTTAAAACCTGATTCCATGATGACGATGGATCACAACCCCGAGCGCATCAATGTCGTGCATGACGACGACATGAAAATCACGCGCGTGTGGTGCGGTTAAAGCATAGATATTTGAACGCATAAAAAAACCCGCCATTTAGCGGGTTTTTTCTAATTGTTTTTTTGTGGATTATCAGTTGCCGCCGCCCATGCCGAGTCCTCTGGCGACGTTGGCCATGCCGCTGTTGAGTTCGCGGGCTGCCACGGTTTCCGGTAACGTTTCGGGACGTGCTTCGTATCCTGCTTCGGGTGCGAAAGTTCTAGCAAGTTTCAATTCTGAGCGAACTTGCGTACCGCCTGCGGAATCGAATTCCGTGTCTGTTACCGGTCTGAGAATGGTGTTATTTTCACCCATGGTAACAATAGCCCTACGATTGCCACCAAGATTCGCAAATACCTGTTCGCCATTTTGGGCAGGGTTTATATCGCCTCTTTGCAGATCGGCAGGGG
>DLGR01000008.1:55173-69848 GCA_002482805.1 Micavibrio sp. UBA7689
CGCTACGGCCTGAACAACGCGGCCTCTGTCATCGAGTGCGTATTCATTGATCCCGGGAGTTACGGTGCCGCCATATTGCGCCTCAATTTCCAGTCCTCTTGTTTGGGATTCTTCCATACCTTGCTCAATGATCGGCTGGGCACCTTCTACATAGTAACGCAGACTGCTCGTGAAAAATTTTATAAGAGGCTCCAGCGCAGCGATAAGCTGAGGGTCCAAGCCCAATGAGTACAGAGTACCTGCCGGATCTTGCATGAAATTCCGGAACATATCCGTCATGGCTTGCTGTTCTACCCGAGAGGTATCAACACCCATTGCGGCTGCTTGATCACGGAAACGTTGCTGTCTTTCCGCGTTACTTGGATCGAGACCTAATGCAACACTGGTGCGCGCAAAGTTAATCAGGTCGCCCATGTCGTGTTCACTGGTCGCGGCGGAACGCAAAGCTTGATTGAAAAGATCTCTTTGTGCGGGGTTTTGAAGCATCTCCGCGAATTGTTGAGGATCAACAGGCTGGCCGTTTTCATCCTTCATCAAATTCTCGAGTTCCGTCAGAACTTCTTTGCCTTCTTCGCGCACCAGCGCGTCAAAGGCTGCCATTGTGTCGGTGTCGGCGCGGATAGCGGCCGTTACTGCTGTTGTTTCAGGAGAGAAGTGGTCAATCGTGCGCAACATGAAATCGCCGCCGGCTTCACGGAAGCTTGCATCAATGTCGGTGGTCGCGCCGAACATTTGGGTTTGGCGGTGCTCGCCATCGTCGGCTTCTTTCAGCCAATCAATAACATCATGTTCTTCACCAAATCTCAGTAAACCCCAAAATGCCATCTGTGCGTACTCCTATATCCTATGCCCCTATAGTACTAAATCTGCGAGACCGAATGCAAATTTGGGCAAGGCTCTAAATCAGTCACGATTATAGGGATTAAGGTTTGCCATACCGTTAAAAATAGACGGCATTTTATTTATTATTTCCGGCTAGATTTCGGACGTAAAAAAGGCCGCATTAAACGGCCTTTTTAGAAAGATTCAATTCGTCCGGGATGCAATCCCGAGTAACTACGGTGCCGGATCGTGGGGTTTGCAACCTTCGCCGATGCTACGTACAGGGGCAGCAATTGTCTCAAAGCCTTTCATAAAGCCTGAAAGCGACGCTGCAGCTGTAAAAAGGGGTCCAATCATATTTCCTTACTCCTCTATTTAATTCTTGAAACAAGTATCTCATATTCGGCTTTGTGAATGCAAATCTCACCACAAAATGAATTTAGTACATAAAAAAGGCCTATTATGGCGTGGCCTCTTATACAGCGTTTAAGGAGGTGTAGGGGCCCGTCCCGTGGGTTTTTTCCCGGCTGCGTCCCAATTGTGCAACATCAATGCAGATTTGCCGAATTGGAATGCCATGGAGCACACGCCGCCCAGCAACTGATCCGGGCGCATACGCCCCATCTTGTCTGAATTAGCGGCCAACTTAAGAAATGTTCCACACAATCCAAAGCCTGTGGTGATCGCTCCTTCGAAAAGCTGATCGCGTTTCGTTTTAGTTGCAACCTCTCCATCTAGAGCGCGATGATGTTCTAGGGCGGCTATGAGTCTGTCTGAATCAGTCATTTTAATCTTCCTTTCGCCTTACTGTGGTGGCGCAGGTACGGGTGCAGGTTCAAATCTTGGTGCAGGAAGAGGTGCAACCCTATCATCTGCACGAGAGTCGAAATCATTTCTGAGGCCAGAAGCGGGGCGGCTGAGGTCAATCGAACTTGCTGGTATATCTCTTGCCGCGATCATATTTGATGTGCCCGTTACTTCAGCGCCTTCAGTCCCGAATTGGCGTTCGCCTTCCGGAATACCTTGCATTTTTTGGGCGAAATTCCTAATACCGTCTGTAAATGCATTCCTGCCTAAAATTCCTGCCAAAAACTCACCGATCTGGTCGAGAGTTTCATACATACTATGGGCGCCAACTTCATTGGCAATTTCTCTTTGCTGTTCGCCAATTTTTTCAAATGGCTTCATCAACCATTTTATCACGCCGCCATTGTTCGCATGTGCATCTACTTGCGCACCAACGAATGTAACTGCGGCGGCGCCAAGACCCCAAAGAATAGGAACCAATGGTAAAGGCATTTTACTCTCCTCTATTTGCTATAAATCTTTATAGCCCAATAACATTAACTTACCCCTAAAATAGCAAAATTCAGTTGGGGATCACAAATCGGTCTGGATTATTATTTATTATTAAGTACTTAGGCCGTTTAGTCCCATTGGGGTTTTTTCCGATTTCGATTCTGGGCCTAAATTCCAAGGTTTTGGGTGCCATTGAACCATCAATCTTCATATAAGAGTATCATAAAACAGCCTGAAAAGCACTGTTTTTAATAAAAAATGGCTGATTTCTGGGGTTTTTGAGGGATTAATGCCTGAAGTGGCGCATGCCCGTAAACACCATAGCGAGGCCGCGTTCGTCCGCCGCCTTGATGACGTCTTCGTCTTTTATAGAACCACCGGGTTGAATGACCGCCGTGGCGCCGGCATCCGCGGCCGCCAGCATCCCGTCGGGGAAGGGGAAGAAAGCATCCGATGCCACCACGAGATGCTCACCCGCAGGCGGTTTCAATTTGAATTCGTTCATACGCATCGCGGCGATACGCGATGAATCCAGACGGTTCATCTGCCCTGCGCCGATACCGGTTGTAACTTTGTTCGCGGCGTAAACGATGGCGTTGGATTTCACGTGCTTGGCCACCTTGAAGGCAAAGAGCATGTCATCGAGTTCTTTATCGGTCGGCGCGCGCTTGGTCACGACCTTCAACATATCACGTGTCACAACGCCGCTGTCATTGTTCTGCACCAGCATACCGCCCGCGACGGGTTTGTAGTTTACGAGCGGAACGGAAATATCGGGCAGGCCGTGCGCTTTCAGCACGCGGATATTTTTCTTGGGCGCGAGCACGGCAAGAGCCTCGGGTTCGATATCGGGCGCTATGATGACTTCGCAGAAAATATCGATGATTTTCTTCGCCGCCGCCGCCGTCAATGTGCGGTTGAGCGCGATGATGCCGCCGAACGCGGAGACGGGATCGCAGGCAAAGGCCTTTTCATACGCCTCTAACATCGTGTGACCGATGGCGACGCCGCAAGGATTGGCATGTTTGATGATAGCCACGGCGGGCTGATCGAATTCCGCCACCAGTTCATACGCCGCGTCGGTGTCATTGATATTGTTGTACGAGAGTTCCTTGCCTTGCAGCACTTCCGCCGTAATAACGCCGGGACGTCTTTCCAGTGTGGAATACAGCGCCGCGCCCTGGTGGGGGTTTTCGCCGTAGCGCAGATTTTGTTTCAATGTTCCCGCAAACGCGATCTGGCGCGGGAATTCCGCATCCTGACCCGCGAACCAACCCGATATGGTGGCGTCATAGGCGGCTGTGTGCGCGTAGGCACGCGCGGCGAGTTTCTTGCGCAGATCGAAATTGGTCGCGCCTTCGTTCTTGTTCATTTCTTCGAGCACGGTTGTGTAATCGGCAGGGTCGGTGACGATGGCGACGAACGCGTGGTTTTTCGCGGCGGAGCGCACCATGGCGGGGCCGCCGATATCGATATTCTCTATACACGTGTCATAGTCCGCACCTTTGGCGACCGTTTGCGCGAAAGGATACAAATTCACGACGACCAGATCGATATCGCCGATATCGTGATCGACCTGCGCGCGCTGGTGGTCCGCATTGTTGCGGACAGACAAAATGCCGCCATGCACTTTCGGGTGCAGCGTCTTCACGCGGCCATCCATCATTTCGGGGAAGCCCGTATGTTCGGACACATCCTTCACCTTCAGACCCGCATCTTTCAAAACCTTGGACGTGCCGCCCGTGGACAGGATTTCAACGCCGTGGGCGGAAAGTGCTGTCGCAAATTCCACAAGGCTGGTTTTGTCGGATACCGACATCAGGGCGCGTTTGATTTTGACGGGTGCGGTCATGGGTGCGTCTTTTCGTGCTGGGGTGGCAATCATGGCCGCATTAGTAGCATTAGAAAGATGTTTTTGAAAAGCCTCAAAATTTGACATAAATAATGCCAAGTCACGATGTTTTATAGAGGCATAAGCTTGTTAATGTTTTCAAGCGCGTGATTAACTGCGTGGCTGTTGTGGGCATCCATAGATTTTGAAAGACGCATCACCTGATCTGCAATATCCCAGAGGGCAATATCACGCGTTTCTATTTCTTGATCCTGTTTTCCGGAATAGGCGAGACGTACTCGATCTACAAAGTCAGAACTATATGCTTTGCGTAGTTTAGAAAGTTCGGCCTGCGGCAACCTGAATCGAGAGTAGCCAAAATCTATTATGCCTGTTACGTCTCCGGTAATTTTATCAACCATCACGTTGCTGGGCTGCAAGTCCCCATGCGTTAAAATGAGTTTAAATTTATCCAGATTGTCCGCAGCTTCACAACATGTATCGAAGGCAGGGCCAATAATTTGACGCATGCCGGGTCTATCAAGAACATTCTTGACCTTTACACTATCATGCAAAGAATTTTTTGCGACCCATGCTTGCCTGGTTTGAGACCAAGGGATGGATTCTTGTAATTCTGCCATGAAAAGCCCAAAGGCGTTTGCAGCGTCGTTATATTTGGGGCCGCGTATTTCCATGGGTAAATCATTAAACGCTCTCCGCATTTCTTTTCCGTCCAGTAAGGATATCCCAAACCATTTATGGCCCCTGTCCATCGTTGTGACCTGCGGGATATTCAAAGAAAAATCTCTGCTTTCCACTGCGAGGAGGATTTGGGCCTCTATTATAAATTCGGAAATTTTCTCTGCTCTTTTCGGCGAATTTTCGAGCAAAATTTTTCGCAGGCTTCCACCTTTCAAAGCCAGTCCTTTAAAAACTTCGTCATCAATAATCACGGTATGCGATGACAGGCCGCTTTGAGGCTTATAGGCTTGACGACCAGATAGATCCAGTCGCGTGCTATGGATTTCGGCAAGCATTTGTTCTGTGCTGAAGGGGGCCGACTTTATGCCTGATTGTAAAAATATAGGTTTTAACATGCCCTATTAAAACATTTATGTCTGAGGGCACGCAAATAAGGCCGTTTTTTTTAAGCTTTCACCGCCGCAGCCTTGGGGGCTGCAGGAATGGCAATGGTGGTGCAGGTCGGCTTGATATAAATGCCGCGTGTGTTGTCCATCGGTTTCAAAACATCGGTGATGCCCAGAACAGTTTCGGCGCCGCCGAGAATGACGAACCCGTCTTCGGGCAGGACGGCGGACATGTTCTTCAAAACCGTTTCTTTCGTTTCACGGTCGAAATAAATCAAAACATTGCGACAAAAGACCACATCGAATTTTCCCAGCATCGCCATAGGCGTGAGCAAATTGAAATGTTTGTATTGCACCATGGATTTTATGTCTTGTTTGAGCGCCCAGCGGTCTGCCTTTTGTTCGAAATATTTCATCAGCATTTGAATGGGCAGGCCGCGCTGGACTTCGAATTGAGAGTATTCGCCTTTTTTGGCCTGTTCGATAACGCTGGTATCGATATCGGTGCCGATGATTTCGAATTGCCAGCCCGAAAGCTTCGCCGCGTTTTCCTTCAACAGCATGGCAAGGGAATAGGGTTCTTGTCCCGTCGAACACGCCGCGCACCAGATACGCAGTTTTTTGGACGGGCGCGATTTTGTCATGTGCGGCAAGATGACATCGCGGAATTGATCGAACGGTTTCAGATCACGGAAAAACGATGTTTCGTTCGTCGTCATCGCCTCGACCACGTCTTTCACCAGATCGGAAGACGGCATGCCGCGCAAAATATGCGTCATGGCTTCGAGGTTCGGGCAATTCCATTTGCGGGCGACGGGGGTAAGACGGGAATCCAGCAGATAGGATTTATCGGGAGTCAAAGTGAGGCCCGATTTTTCCTTCAGCAAGTCTTTATATAGGTCGAAATCGCTGATCCGCATTACATCTACTTCCCGAATGCCTGTCTAACCCAAGGGCCGATGTCCTGCAAGGGTAGAACCGCGCTGCACAAACCGCCGACCGCAACAGCGCCCGGCATACCCCACACGACAGATGTTTCCTGATCTTGCGCCACCACGCGCCCGCCGCCTTCGGCAACGCGTTTGCATCCTTCCAGCCCGTCATGGCCCATGCCTGTCAATATAACGGTGAGGAATTTCGGACCCCAGACATCGATGGCGGAACGCAACATCGGATCGACCGACGGTTTGCAGAAATTTTCAGGCGGGCCTTCATTGAGTTTGATGGCGATTTTCGTGCCCGTCTTTTCGAACGTCATGTGGTGACCGCCCGCCGCGACATAAGCTTTGCCTTTTTCCACGACCATGCCGTTCTCGCCTTCAAAGGTAGGCACACCCGTATGTTGTTCGATATGCTGGGCCAGAATTTTCGTGAAGGTCGCGGGCATGTGCTGGGTGATAACGATGGGCACATCCAAATTCTTAAAATGGGATATGACTTTAAACAAAGCCTGTGGGCCGCCCGTGCTCGACCCGATGGCCACCAGATTAGGGCGGAAAGTTTCACCCGCCGCATGTTTGCGCAGTTCGAACGGCGTTTTGGTCTTGAGCGCAGCGTTTTGCCCGCCCGCATACATGGTAGAAGAGGTAGGTGTGGCGGGGGCAGCGCGTTTACGGCGGCCGAGTGCTTTGACCACGCGCAATACTTCTGATTTGAAATCGCCTTCGCCGTGCAGTTCGGATGTGTTGGAAGGTTTGGCGATGCATTCGGTTGCGCCGAGTTCCAAAGCTTTCAATGTTATTTCCGCGTTGCGTGTGGAAAGGGTCGAACACATCACGACTTTCACGCCGGGTGACGCCGCGAGTATTTTGGGTAGCGCGGTAATGCCGTCCATCACGGGCATTTCAATATCGAGAATGACGACATCGGGATGATGTTTTGCGGCGGAAGCCACAGCCAGTTCGCCGTTCGCGACGCTCGCCACAATCTTGATATCCTGCTCGGCTTCAAGAATGCGTGCGATCATGCCGCGCACCACAGCGGAATCATCGACCAGCATGACCTGAACGGGATCGGAGGGAGTGCCGGGATGAGCCGTGGTGAAAGGCATGGAGTACCCTTAAAAGAATTTACGCAGATTTGGATGTGACGAGCCCGATTTGGGAAAATTTGGATTCGATGATTTCGGAATCAAAAGGTTTCATGATGTATTCGTTGGCGCCCGCATTCATCGCGCGTGTTATGTGCGCCATATCGTTTTCGGTGGTGCAGAAAATAACCTTCGGGCCTTTGCCGTTCGGCATCTGGCGCAGCTTCTCCAGAAATTCGATGCCGCTCATAACGGGCATGTTCCAGTCGAGCAGGATGGCATCGGGCATGGCCTTTGTGCAGGCCTCATAGGCTTTCTGGCCGTCTTCGGCCTCTTCGCAGGCGTAGCCGAGATCTTCGACAATACGGCGCGCGACTTTGCGCACAACGCGGGAATCATCGACTACCAAACATGAAGGCATTTTACTCACTCCAACTCTGTTTCAGGTTCCAGTGCATCCAGAAGGCGCGGAACATCGAGCACGACCAGAAGTTTTTCTTTCAATCTGTAGATTCCGTTAGACATGCCGCGCCAGTGGGCATCAAGCGTAGAGGGATTGTTCTCGTAATCGCGCATGGCTAGGCTCATGACATCGCCGACCTTATCGATCATCAAACTATACAATTCGCCGCCATGTTCGACAACGACATGCATGGTTTTTCCAGCATCTTCGCGTGGCTTCATGCCAAGGCATGCGCGCATGTTGACGGCGGTGACAATGCGGCCGCGCAAATTCAAGGCGCCCGCGATTTGCGGCGGGGCGAGAGGGACGCGTGTGACGCGCTGTTCGCTCAAAACATCCTGCGCCTGCAGAATCGGAATGCCGAAAATCTGGTCGCCGATATAAATGGTGAGGTAATCACGTGTGGAATCGGCAATCGCAGAAGATTGTGCGACCAGCGCAGTCATCGTGCACCTGCCGCATGTTTTACGCTTTGGTTTGCGACCAACGTTTCGGTGAGGGTGGCGAGGAGCGTGTCGCGATCGAATTTTGCGATATAGCGCGAGAATCCGACTTCCATACCGTGATGCACATCTTGTTCCGTGGTGTGGGAAGTCAATGCCACCATAGGCGTGTGCAACCATGTACTGCCTTCTTCGCGGACCTTTTGCGCAAACTCAAAGCCATTCATGTGCGGCATTTCGATATCGCTAACGATAATGTCGAATCTTTCACCGTCTTCACGCATTTTCAGCGCGGTGGCGGCGGAATCCAGTGTGGTGACGTCATACCCCGCGACTTTGAGAAGGGGCGTGAGCATGTTTCTAAAGAACGGAGAGTCATCGACCAGTAAAACGCGACGGCCTTGCGTGGTTTGCTGACCGTAAGATTCCTCGCCATGGGATTTGAACCAGTCCCTATCCGTATTGCGCACGAAGTAACCGATATCGACGACATCGGTTGCTTTGCCGTTGATGATGGCGGAACCCACGATGCCGCCATGGTCGGAGGCGACCTGCACATCGACGAATTCTTCGGTGATGTCGATGATTTTTTCGACGACAAGTCCCATGGAATTGGCATCGTCATGAAAGACGAGGATCGGTTTTTTGCCTTTGGTGCGCATATCGACGGAAGTATCGAACGGCGTGAGCGGCATTAATTGGCCGCGATATTGAATCATCATCTTGCCGCCCGATGTTTCGATATCGGAGGTTTTGATTTCTTCGAGGCGCGCGACGAGGGAAAGCGGCACGGCCTTGGGTGCGGAGTCATTCGTGGCAAACAGCAACAGCGGGGTTTTTTCGCGCACCGGCCCGGTTTTTTCCATTTCCTTGGGTGTGGCGTCTGCAATATCGGTTTCGCCCGATGCTTTCGCAACACCGTTGGGGTCGAGGATCATGATGACAGAGCCGTCGCCCAGAATGGTGTTGCCCGAAAACACTTCGAGATTTTTCAAAACCTTCGCAACGGGTTTTACCACGATCTCTTCGGTATCAAACACTTTATCGACGATGATGCCGAATTGATACGCGCCGATTTGCGTAACGACGATATATTGGTTTGCACGCGCTTCACCGCCCAGTTCCAGCAAGTTGCGCAAAGAGACTAGGGGGAGCAGATGATCGCGCAGGCGATAGAAAGGCGTGCCGTTGACTTCTTCGATCTTGGCGGATGTCGTCGGGGTGGTGCGCACGAGTTCCCGCACGGCCAATTGAGGAATGGCGAATTTTTCGCCGCCTGCCTCTACGATCAACGCGGAGACGATGGCGAGTGTGAGTGGAATTTTGATCAGGAAGGTCGAACCTTTGCCTTCCACAGATTTCAAAACGATAGAACCGCCTATTTTTTCGATGTTGTTGCGCACGACATCCATACCGACGCCACGGCCCGAAACGGAGGTGACTTTTTCCGCCGTAGAAAAACCCGCCTTGAAAATATATTGCTGGATCGATTGATCCGACATGGCGGCGACTTCTTCTTCGGTCGCCAAACCGTTCTTGATGATTTTTTCTTTGATTTTAGCGAGCGGCAGGCCTTTGCCGTCATCGGTGATTTCGATGATGATATGGCCGCCTTCGTGATAGGCCTTCAAAACGATCCTGCCCGTTTCTGGTTTGCCCTTGGCGATGCGATCTGCAGGCATTTCCACGCCGTGATCGGCGGAATTACGGACCATGTGGGTCAGCGGATCCTTGATCATCTCCAGAATCTGGCGGTCCAGTTCGGTGGCTTCGCCTTCCATGACCAGATCGATTTTCTTATTCAATTCCATCGAAAGATCGCGGATGATGCGGGGGAGTTTCGACCATGCGTTGCCGATGGGCTGCATACGCGTTTTCATCACGCCCTCCTGCAGGTCTGTTACGACATGCGAAAGGCGCTGCAATGGCGCGGAGAATACATTGTCGCGTTTGTTGCGCAACGTCTGGAGCAATTGATTGCGCGTCAGAACCAGTTCGGACACCAGCGTCATCAAATCTTCGAGCACATCGACATTTACGCGCAAGGATTCCGCCGTGGCGACAGGGGCCTTCGCGCCGTGATCTTCGGTTTTTTCAACGGCGGCGGGTTTTGCTTCCTCTTCTTCCATCTTGTGGTCGTCGGTTTCGGGAACCGTGACGATGGTGTGCCATTGATCGGGCGAAAGCACGGGCGTGGCATCAAACAACGCCTGCAGTTCGTCGATGGCGGCGTCGCCTTTCGATCCGTCCTTGGCGTTTTCGGTGTTGCCGTCGCGGCCTTCATAGACGGCGTCGAGTTTTGCGATAAGTTCTGAATCGTCGCCTTGCGGTTCGGAGCCTGTGGCTTCGAGACCCGAAACGATTTGTTTGATACGGTCGAAAGATTCAAAAATGAGCGTGACGTAGGCGGGTGTGACCTTTAGATCGCCGTCGCGGAAACGCCCCATGACGTTTTCGGCGCGGTGCGCCACGGTCTCAAGACGCGGCAATCCCAAAAATCCGCACGTGCCTTTGATGGTGTGCATCAGGCGGAAGATGGAAGAGATCAATTCCTTGTCATTGGGATTTTGTTCGAGGCGAACCATGTCGAGGTCCAGTGCCCCGAGACTTTCGTTCGTTTCCGTCAGAAATTCGCCGATCAGTTCGTCCATACATATTCCCCGCCGCGGATTAACCGCGCACGATGTTCAAAAATTCTAGAAAACGCCTAATACATTAGAAAGTGACATAAGATCATTAAGGTGATGTTAACCACATCAGCCGAACGGGGCAATAGGGCCTTGAAAAGTCTCGCGTTCTAGGCGGCGGGCGCAGGGCAATCGAGAACGAATGTGACGCGGTCTTCGCGTTTGTCCTTGATGCTCACCTTGTATCCATAATGCTCTGCAATCACGGAGATAGCGTAAGGATGGACGAGGCGGGGATCGAGTTCTTCGGCGGAGATTTCCTGTTTCAGCGCGGCTTCGACATTGTCGCGCAAAAGAACGGTATCGCCTTCGGCGAGAATGATTGTCTGGTTGCCTTCACCGGGGCGGACCATGACATAGCCGCCTTTCACGAGACATTCCATCGCGAGCATCATCGTGCACATCAGCATTTTGCAATAGGCGAAGGGATAGGGTTTCGCGGGCCCGAGATTGCCAAAGGGGTCCCATTGTTGTGTGATCTTTCCGTCGGCGGAGATCAGTTGCGAGAAAGCTTTTTGCACATCTTCCGGTTTGACGTTGTTGTCGCGCCCGCCTGCGCCATAGGCGATACGGAAAGCCTGTAATTTTGCGGAAGCCTGCGAAGCGGAATGCGAGATCAGACCGAGCGCATCCTTGCGTTGTTCGGGATCGTCGCCCATTTCTTCCATGAATTCGACGCCGTTGTTGATAGCGCCCACGGGGGAGATAAGGTCATGACAAATGCGGGAAGCGAGCAATTCGAGAACGGAGGCGGCTTGTTTTTTCGTTTCGGTCACGGGCGTTTCTTCCGTTTGCGGCTGGGGTAACGTCATCTTTGATCCTCAAGCTGTTCGATGGGACCATTTATTGGGGGTCTACCGGTATTTGTCCAGCAGTTTCCGCACGCTATCCGCAATGTCGGTGTCGGCCAGACCGTAGGCGATGTTGGCTTCGATAAAGCCGATGCGCGAACCGCAATCGTAATCCTCCCCTTTAAACGTAATACCGTTGAAAGGCTGTATGCCGATCAGCTTTGCCATAGAATCGGTAAGCTGGATTTCATTGCCGGCTCCGCGTTCAAAAGCCGAAAGATATTCAAAGACTTCCGGCTGTAAGATATAGCGACCTGTGATGGAAAGATTGGATGGCGCAAATTCCGGTTTAGGTTTTTCTACCATTCCATTGATCCCATAGAGATTATCGCGTGCGGAAGAGGGATCGATGATGCCGTATTTGTCGGTTTCTGATTTCGGCACTTCAGTGAGAGCCAGAACATTGCCGCCGATTTTTTCGTAAACTTCCATCATCTGTGCGAGGCAGGATTTGGATTTCGGCGTGTGAACCACGACATCGGGGAGCATTACCGCAAAAGGTTCGTCGCCGACCAGCTCTTTCGCGCACCAAACGGCGTGGCCGAGGCCGAGCGGTTCATTTTGGTAGGCGAGTTTCATCGCGCCTTCGGGAAGGTTCGAGGAGCGGAGTTTTTCTAGGATCTCCAGCTTGCCGCGCTGCTCCAAAATGGCTTCGAGCGGTTTGTTCTGTTTGAAGTGAAGATGCAGCGCTTCTTTCGAAGGGCTTGTAACGAAAATGAATTCTTCGATACCCGCTTCGATGGCTTCTTCAACATTGTGCTGGATCAGCGGCTTGTCGCCGACAGTGATCATTTCTTTCGGGATGACTTTGGTGGCGGGCAAAAAGCGCGTGCCCAAACCCGCTACGGGGAAGACAGCCTTACGAACGGGTTTGAATTTCGACATGGGATCTTATTGCACCGCGGGAGGTTTAGTTCAAGCACCGAAAGCGTTGTAGACAGGCGGCGTGAATTTTTCGGCGAGCAGAAAGCCGCCGATGCCGACCGACGTCACCCATTGAACCGGATCGGGGAATTTACGCGCGGCGAAATCGAATTCCTGCAAATAGGTGGCTTCGTCGAAGGGTTTGCCGGATTTTTTGAAGTGATCCATGACGTCCCAACCCGTCGTGGCGCCAAGATACGCGCCGGGGATTTGTACGGCGACGAGGAAGGTGGAAGCAACGAATAAACCTTTAACTGACATAACGGGGTTTTAGGTTATGAAAATAGTTAAGTCAAGAAAACTTCGAAGGTCCGCGCTCGGGATTGAGAAACGGCCGGTTTGCCTATAGATTCTTAATCCATGAACACCGCCGATTTCTCCCGAAAATTGACCGACCTGCGCTCCCTTTTCGAAAGGGAGGGCGTTGATGGATTTCTGGTCCCCAGAGCCGATGAATTCCAAGGCGAAAACGTTCCCGCATCTTCCGACCGCTTGCGCTGGCTCACTGGCTTTACGGGGTCTGCGGGTGTTGCGATCATTTTGAAAGACAAGGCCGTGGCGATGAGCGACGGGCGCTATACCATCCAGTTAAAACAGGAAGTCGACGGCACATTATATGCGCTGGATGATTACACCAAAGTATCGCCGCCCGAATGGATTGCGGCCAACGGACCCGATGCAGTGATCGGATACGATCCGCGCCTGCATACACCGAACGAAATCAAAAAATTTGAAGAGAAGGGCGTGAAGATCAAAGCGGTATCCAATTTGATCGACGCGATCTGGAAAGATCGTCCTGCCCCGCCGAGCGCGAATGTGGAATTGTTTCCTTTGAAGTTTGCAGGCGTGGAAGCAAAACAAAAGTTGGATGCGGTGGCAGAAAACCTGCGGGAGCAAAAAGCGGATGCAGCGATTATCACGTTGCCCGATTCCATCGCGTGGATGCTCAATATCCGATCATCCGATATCGCGCACACGCCTGTCGCACTCTCCAACGCGATTGTCCGCAGTGACGGAACGCTAGACTGGTTTATCAATGAAAGCCGCGTGCCGGAAGCGGTGCAAAGATCGTTCGGCAACCGTGTGTCGCTGGTACGGCCCGAGTTGATCGAAAGGGCCATCGCCGCGCTCAAAGGCAAAGCTGTTATCGTCGACGGACGGCACAGCTCTGTCTGGTTTACGGGCAAGCTGGAAGAACACGGCGTGGAAGTTCTGAACGCCAAAGACCCTTCCATACCGCTTAAGGCCCGCAAGAACGACGCGGAACAAAAATCCATGCGTGCCGCGCATGTGCGTGACGGCGTCGCGATGGTGAAGTTTTTAAAATGGCTGGATGAAAATACCGCGCCGCTCGATGAACTCGGCGTCGAGAAAAAACTGCATGCGTTTCGTGCTGAAGCCAAGGAATTCAAGGACACTTCGTTCGACACTATTGCGGGGTTCGGCCCCAACGGCGCGATCGTGCATTACCGCGCGAAACCTCAAACCAATTTGAAAATCGAAAAGGGCAATCTGCTCTTGCTCGATAGCGGCGCGCAGTATGAAGACGGCACGACGGATATCACGCGCACAATTGCCATCGGTGAACCCACCGATGAAATGCGCAAGATGAACACGCTGGTTTTGAAAGGTCACATCGCCGTGGCCACCGCAAAATTCCCGCAAGGTACCAAAGGCGTCGATATAGACAAGCTGGCGCGTACGCCGTTGCAGGAACGGGGGTTCGATTACGCACACGGCACGGGCCACGGCGTGGGATGTTATTTGTCGGTGCACGAAGAAGCGGCGAGTCTGTCCCCGCGCGGTATCGAGCCGATTGAAGTCGGCATGATTATTTCGAATGAGCCGGGATTTTACAAAGAAGGCGCGTTCGGAATCCGTATCGAGAATCTCGTCCTCGCGCAGGAAGAGGGCGGTGTGATGGGCTTTGAAACACTCACCCTCGCGCCGCTGGATTTAAGCCTCGTGGATTTCAATCTTCTCGATGAAAACGAAAAAGGCTGGCTCAATGATTATCACGCCCGCGTTTATGAAACCCTCGCGCCGCTTTTGGATGCGCCCACAAAAGACTGGCTGAAAAACAAAACCGCCCGTCAGTAGAGGGGCGGTTTCGATTTGATAGGTTTTCTAGTGAAAACTATTCGCGTTCTTTTTTCTTACGCTCAACTTTTCTCCAACGACGGACAGCCTCGGACTTTTCACGTTTCTTCTTTTCAGAAGGTTTCTCGTAGTCACGAC
>DLGR01000045.1:0-396 GCA_002482805.1 Micavibrio sp. UBA7689
GCCGAGCATCGACCACATCGCCATTTCAACGGCGCCCGTGTCGGATGCGGGAACGATCGCGACATGGTAATCGGCGGGAATGCCGAGCAGTTTGCGGTGACGGTCGCACACTTCGTTCAGTTTCGCCTTGCCCGTAGCATGGCGGTGGGAACGACCCAAAAACGCGTCTTTCAAATTATCGAAGTTCCAACCCGGGCGTTTCGCGCAGGGACCGGAAGAAAAGCAAGGGTTTTTGGGCTTGGCGGTGGGCTTCGTCATGGGTATATACCTTTATATATAAGTAACGTTATCTGGATGTGAACATACAAATGACCCGCCTTTCCGTCAACCTGAACAAAGTCGCCCTGCTGAGAAACCAGCGGGAAACGCCGTATCCCGATCTGATCGACACGGCGG
>DLGR01000045.1:432-313355 GCA_002482805.1 Micavibrio sp. UBA7689
GGGCCGCGTTTTGGGCGCGGGCGCGCACGGAATAACCGTTCATCCCAGACCCGACGAACGGCATGTGCGGAAATCCGACATCCCCGCGTTGGCAGAATTTTTGAGCACCTACAATTCCCCCTTCCCGTCTTTCATGATGAAGGCGGAGCAACAGGGCGATATCGAATTCAACATCGAAGGTTATCCCGACCCCGAATTCATCACACTGGTCACCAAACACAAATGTGATCAGGTCACGTTGGTCCCCGACGATCCGAACCAGAAAACGTCCGACCATGGATGGGACATTCCCGCGCGCCGCGAATATCTGAAAGACATCATCAAGAAGTTGAAAGACAACGGGCGCCGCGTGTCTTTGTTTATAGATCCCGTCCCATCCATGGCGGATGCGGCAGCAGAAATCGGCGCGGACAGAATAGAGCTTTACACAGGTCCCTATGCGCTCGACACGAAACTCCTCCCCGATTATGTGGCGACGGCGGAAGCCGCAAACAAATGCGCCATCGGTATCAATGCGGGGCATGATTTGAATTTGGACAATCTCGCGAAATTCATCGCCGCGATTCCGACCTGCGCCGAAGTATCCATCGGCCACGCGATTACCGCGGATGCGCTCAATATGGGCTGGCCCGCCGCCGTGTCAGCCTATATCGCCGCCATCCATTACGGACAAAGGAGCGCGAAAGCCGCATGACCCACACGCATTTCCTCACCCTGATCGCATCCGATATTCCATTGGCTTTGCCGCATCTGGAATTCGCGGAAAAATTTATCGAGGAAAAAGCCATAGGGTTGAGCGGCAAGCCCGTTTGGCTTGACGCGCACAAGGCCGCCGACATTCCGATTCAAAACGCGCTGACATTCGAACAGATGAAAGAATTGCGCCATGTGTGCGCACAAGATCATATTGACGTCATCTGCACGCAAGCCGAAAAGCGTAAGAAGAAACTTCTGCTCGCCGATATGGATTCCACCATCGTCACCACGGAAACTTTGGACGAACTGGCGGGCCGTGCGGGGATTAAAGATCAAATTGCCGCCATCACCAACCGCGCGATGAACGGCGAACTGGATTTCCATGCGGCGCTTCGCGAACGCGTCGGACTTTTAAAAGGACTGCCGCTCACCGCGCTTCATGAAACGCTCGCCGAAACCATTTTGTGCGAAGGCGCGGACAAACTCATCCACGTGATGAAAGAAAACGGCGCGACCTGTGTGCTCGTCAGCGGTGGCTTCACATACTTCACGGGCGCGATTGCGAACAAGGTGGGCTTCCATCACCATCACGGCAACGAACTGCACAATGACGGCACGTCGCTGCTCGGCACGGTCGGCGATCCCATCCTCGACAAAGATTCCAAATTGAAATTCCTGCAGACCTATGCCGCGACATTGAAAGTCGATTTATCTGAAACCGTGGCCATCGGCGACGGTGCCAACGACCTGCCCATGCTTTTGGCCGCAGGCCTCGGCATAGGCTACCGCGCGCGGCCCGTATTACAGGAAAATCTGCTCAATATCCTGCAATTCGCAGACCTCACGGGGGTTTTGTACGCCCAAGGGCACCGTAATATTTGCTGATTGTTAACCATTTTCGGTACAGTATAGGGGTGCATTAAACGTCTCACCGTTTCAGGTAACTCTCTATGGCCGAAAAGAAAAAATACAATTTCAAGGTTCCGCAGGAAGAATTCGAAGCCCTGCTCCACCAATATTGCCGCAACTTCACCGCGCTCGCCGCGGAAGGCCGTTATGACCCCATCGTCGGACGCGATTCCGAAATCGATCAGGTCATGCTTATTCTTCTTCAGCGTAACCGCAAAAACGCCGTTCTGCTCGCACCCGCAGGGGTCGGTAAAACCGCATTGGTGGTAGGCCTTGCGCAGGCCGTTGTCGCGGGACGCACACCCGACTATCTGAAAGGCGCGCAAGTGTTGGAACTCGACATGTCCGCCATGGCCGCGGGCACGACTTCGCCCGGCGAATTTCAGGAACGCTTCATTCCGATCTGCCGCGGTATCGCGGAACGCTATCAATATCCGGAGTTCCCGCGCTACATCATGTTCATCGACGAGATCCACACCATCATGCCCACCGTGCATGGTTCCGCCTATGCCGGTTTGTCCGAAGTTATGAAGCCGTATCTGACGGTCGGCGATTTGCACGTAATCGGTGCTACAACGCTCGACGAATTCCGCATGTTCGTCGCCGTGGACACCGCTATGGACCGACGCTTCCAGAAAGTGAATTTGAAAGTTCCTTCATCCGAAGAAACCGTGAAAATCATGCAGGGTATCCGCCCGTCTTACGAGAAACACCACAAGTTGAAAATTCCCGATGAATGCATCGTGGAAGTGGTCAAAATGACCGACGAATACATGAAAAAACGCGGTCAGCCCGATAAATCCATCGTCACCATGGATGCCGCCTGCGCATGGCAAAACATGTACCGTTCGGAAAACCGCACGCTCACTATGGAAGCCGTGCACCAGATCGTCGCAAAGGAAACCAGTCTGCACGTCGATGCGCTTTCGGACAAAGCCACCAAATACGGCAAGACCGAAGCGTTCGACCCCACGAAGATGGCGGTACAGGTCGGTTCGAAAAACTTCAACGACGAAGAAGCGCTCAAAAAGTTCAACGAATCCAAAAAGAACGAAGACGCGGCCGAATAATTATTTCTTTAAAGACCTGCAAAGATCCGTCACTTCATCAAAGTGATGGTCGATATGTTCGTCAGCCGTTTTCGGACGATGGACCAGCGCGGTGCACATACGAATATTTTTTGCCAATACCAGATTGGCCGCGACATCTTCCACCACGATGATTTCTTCATTCGCCATCGTTGCCATACCGCCGCGATCTTTCGCCAACAAAAATCCATCCGTGCCTTGCGACTTTGCTTTGAACGCGACATCTTCAAGCGCGACGATATTGTGATCGCCGAACACGGAATCCAGTTTTGTTTTTTTCAGAATTTTCTGCGCCCACGGCCGTGATGCATTCGTGAGCACGACCATTTTCTGCGGCAGGGATTCCACCGCTTTATGAAGATCATCGATGACCAAAATGGTTTCGAACGAAACGCGGTCATGAAACAAATGATGGAATTTTGTATATTCCATCCCGAGTTTCTTGAACGCACCGAAGGAATTGGAATGTTCGCGGTAGGAACGCCCCGCCAGTTCATAGGCTTCTTCGAAACTCAGCTCTAATCCCATATCGATGGCGGTTTGCGCGCTGGCACGGTTGCACAGATCAACGAAATCATCGCCGAAGCGATAGAGCGTGTTATCGAGGTCCCAGATCACGCCGTTGATATGCGTAAGGTCCGTCATGCGATGGCCTCGAAAATTTTGAAGCCTTCTTTTTCGATAACCACACGTACGGTCTTGAAATTGTCGTTCAATGTTTTTTCGTAAGGCAGGTGCGCATTTGCCACCATCCACAGTTTTCCGCCCTTTTTCAAATGATGCGCCGCGGTTTTGATGAAGGATTGGCCCAGCATAGGGTCCGTGTTCTTGCCAATGTGGAAAGGCGGATTCATGACGATGAAATCCAGCGGCGGCAACCCGTCGATTTTTTGCGACAAATCAGCCCAGTAATATTGAATTGTACGTCCGCCCTGTACGTTCATCAGATTTTCTTCGGCGCAGGCAATGGCCCGAGAATCCGCATCGATCAAAAGCAGTGTCTCAATACCAACATTTTTTTCCAGAATGCGCTGTGACAAGTATCCATAACCGCATCCGAAGTCGGCGCCGACACCGGCAAGCGGAGTTATCATTTCGTCTGCAAGCAGGGCCGACCCCTGATCTATTTTCGACCAGCCGAACAGCCCGGGTTGCGACACAAACACATGACCTTCATCGCTTTCAAGCTCCTGCAGACCGCCGAATTCCAGCCATTCATCCAAAATGGCAGGTTTGGATCGCGGGCGCTTGCCCCAGACAACCTTCGCCTTGTTTTTGGACGTGGCATCCGTTTCCATATCCAATTCAGTCATCCATTTTTGAATACGGTTGCCGTTGGCATCGTTCGGTGCGCAAGCACTTACCATTCCGTCAGGCGCACAAAGTTTCAAACCTTGCGCCAGCCAGAATTGCGCTTCTTCCACTTGCTTCGGAAGATCGATCAACACCAGACCGTACGCACCGCTTTCGGGGATATCGTCGAGAATTTCAAATCCGTGTGCGCGCAACTTTTCAGCCGCCGGAAAAAACGGCTGCCAGCAATGAACATGATCTTTTATCGCGGATAAGTGAGAATTCCAGCCCGCGCCCAGGAATAAAACAGGCGTACGCGCCTCGATCAGCCCTTGTTCAAGCGGCAAAAACAACGTTTGGAGCGAAGGGCTGGTCGTCATAGCCCTTCTCTACCGCCTTAAAAGAGGATTATCAAGCGATTGCGCTCTGATCCGCGACCAATTGGCCGTTTGCGATCATGGAAGCAATGTCCGCGCCGCCCGTACCGCCCACGATAAGGGCCGCAGCTGCGAACACGCCGTCGCCGTTCGCCGCGATTTCGAGCTGGGAATCGGAGCCCACCGAAACCAGACGCACGAAATCCGCGATGTCGTCGGAAAGAGGATCATAGGAATCCAGCACATCTGCGATATTGATGGAATCGTCCGCGCCGAAATCATGGATCGTGTCGATCAACCCGTCGATCGCGGTGAGCGCAAAAACATCCGCACCTTCGCCGCCATAACCGTGATCGCCGCCAAGACCCATAACGAGAATGTCGTTGCCGCCTTCGCCGTACAAAACATCGTTGCCCGCGCCGCCATCGAGAATATCATCGCCGCCCGTTACATCGCCGATCGTGACCGGATTGATGTCGAGGTCGAACAGAACGTCTTCATAGTCGGCATCGCCCGTGTTGTACAAATCTTCGAAACCGATGCGCAGCGTGTTTGTGTCCGTGCCGCCCGGAATTTCGGCATAGATATTGTCGAGATAGAATGTTTCCACACCCTTCGCAGAATTCGCGATGGAGGAAACTTCGATACCCGTGATAACACCCGCGCCGAAATCGGATGCATTCAGAACGATATCGATCAAGCCGCCGGAAACCGTGCCTGTCACATGCTCGTAAGAAATCGGCGTCGTGGAACCGTTCAGATAAATTTTGAAATCAATGCCTGTGTTGCCGCCCGCGATGTCGGAAAGCGAAATCGTAACTTTCTGTGCGCCCGCCGCAATGCCGATCATCATAGCCTCTGCGCCGCCCACCGTTGTCGCGGTATTCGCCGTCGTTTTCACGCCGATACGGTCGCCGTTGCCGATCAAAGTGCCGGATGTGGCCGAAATCGTAATGCCGTTTTGCGTGAACGAAACGGGTTTGGATGAAACATTCGCAGCTTTCGGATCGAGATAGACGTTGTTGTTATCGAGCAGACCCGAAACCACGTGGGTTTTGCCGTCTTCGTTGATCGCCGTGGAATCACCGCGGTCGGTCGTGAAATACACATCGCCCTGCAGAACCTTGATTTTTACGCCGTCATTGTAAACCAGCGATACTTTGTTTCCGGGATCGTTGATCGTCGCGGCACGCTGGCCTACCTGACCGTAATTATAAACAAAGCTGAGCACGCCATCCGCCGTAACGTTCAGGCCGGAATAACCACCGTTCGTATTGTTGCCGTTACCGATGATGAAGAAACCGAAATCGCCGCCTTCGGCACCGACGGGCAGATCGATCGTGTGCGCGGTATCGAGGCCCGCGGTTTTGACGTTCTTCCATTCCATGGAGGCATTGACGATGGTGCCGTCCGCGTCAATCGCAAAAACGCCAAAGCTATTGTCATAGCCCGCATAACCTTTGCGGAATGTAACGGTCGCGGTCGCATCGTGATCGACATGCAGATTGCCGTTGTTGATGCCGAGCGCGGGATCGCCTTTGGGGCGGAGATTGGTGATGTTCACGCCTTCTTTCAAGGTCGGCATGACGATTGTATCGGCAAAAGCCTTGTCCATCGTCGTACCCGTCAGGATACCGTCATCGCCATATAGTATGTCATTACCGCCAAGGCCGAAGATTTCATCACCGCCCGTTGTGCCCGTAATGACTTCACCGTCTTCGGTGCCGATGATGGATTCAGCAGGGTTGAGTTGGACATTGAAGGACAGGGTGCCGATATCGGAACCGCCCATGGAATCCAGCAACGTGTAATCGAACGAATCCGAACCGTAGAAATTATCGGCAGGCGTGTAGGTGAAAGAGCCGTCAACCGCAAGTACTAAGGAACCACCCATCGCCGTGGCGAACGTGCCTGCGGTCACCGACAGCGTATCGCCGTCTATATCGGAATCGTTGGCAAGAACCGTGCCCGTGATGGCATCGTTACGGTAGCCTGCAAAGGAATCATCGGACGCCACGGGCGCATCGTTGACCGCGGCAACCGCCACCAAAACATTGGCCGTCGACATCGCACCCGAAGCATCGCGCACCGTGTAGGAGAAGGAGTCGGAACCGTTAAAGTTAGCCGCGCCTTGGTATGTGAATGTTCCATCGGAATTCAAAACAACCGAACCGCCATTTGCCGTGGTAAGAACAGCGGCATCAACCATAAGAGTATCGCCATCGGCATCGTTGTCATTGCCCAGAACCGAACCAGCGATCACCGTATCTTCATTGCCTGATGCAGAATCGTCGTTCGCGACAGGTGCATCATTTACAGATGCTACATTCAAGGTAACGGTTGCCGTATCGGTGGCACCCATCGAATCCGTAATGGTGTAATTGAAAGAATCCGTGCCAAAGAAGTTTGCGGCAGGGGTATAGGTGAATGAGCCATCCACCAGCAATTCGACCGAACCGCCCATCGAAGTCGCATAGATACCCGCGGTAACCAACAGCGTGGAATTTTCAGGATCGGTATCATTGCCGAGCACATTGCCGGAAACAGCAGTATCTTCACTGCCATTGAAAGTGTCGTTTTGTGCATCGGGCGCGATATTGATCGCAACCATACTGCCGTCAAAGAACGCAAAACCTTCGACGCGGCCAGAACCGTCGGTCGCAAAATGATTGTCGATTGTAATAAGGGAAGATCCGTAGCCGACCAGCAGATCCATACCCGAAACCGTCAGCGTCAGATCGGCAAACGTGATGCCGGAACCGAACGCGATGTAATCGAGACCGGCCGTTTCAACGATCGTGTCGTTGCCGTCGCCGACATTGAACATATAGGTGTCATCGCCCGTGCCGCCGTTGAGCATGTCGGAGCCTGTGGAGCCGAACAGAATATCGTTGTCAGCGCCGCCGTTGAGCGTGTCGTTGCCGTTCGAGGAAGACAAAAGATCGTTGCCCGCGCCGCCGTTGATCGTAACATCAATATAAGCGCCGCCAGAAAGATCGATGACATCGTTGCCCGCGCCGGCCTCGATTGTTTCAATGTAGGCAATGCGCGGAGAGATGATGGATGAAAGCGGGCTGATGATATCGGACAGGATCAGCGCATCATCGCCGGCCGTCAGCACAAGCGTGTCGGAACCGATGGTCGGAACGGTGAAGTCATCGGCAGCATCGCCGTTGAATGTATCGTGGCTGCGGTTTTTACCATCGAGTTGCACGAGATAGGCATAAGGTACGGAAGAGCCCATCGAAGCCAGCGTGTAGCCGCCGGACCAGATTCCGTCGATGGAATAAACCAGCGTATCATTGCCCGCACCGCCCATAAGCGTATCCATGCCGAGGCCGCCTGAAATATAATCGTCATCCGTGCCGCCTGCGAGAAGATCGTCACCGCCGCCGCCATCCATGATGTCGTCGCCCGCGCCGCCCGTGAGCGTATCATTGCCGTTGTTGGCCCAAAGCAGATCATCGCCGTTGGAACCGCGGATCGTCGTGTTGCCGTATGCGATGGAACCGTGCGCGAGCACGATAACGTCGCCGTCATCGCCCGCGTTGAATTGTTCGACGTTTTTCACCATGATCACGCCGTCTTGATCAACCAGCGTCAGAACATCGCCGATCGCTGTCATGTTCAGCGTGTCGGTGCCATTCAAACCGTCATAAATGCCGTTGTTGACGTTTTTGGTGCCGGTGATTGTGATGACATATCCGGAATACGGATTGACGAGCGTCTGGTTATAGAACCCCGTGACGCCCACGAAGTTCAAAAAATTATTACCGTTTGTGCCGTTAACATTAGTGTACGCCATATTCCCCATTCCCCACTGACAGTTTTGTTGCTCTTCGGTCTGTCAGGAGCGGCGCTTTTTACGGATCCCCCCGGATCCAATGCGCCCATCCAAACTATTGTACCGATTAAATATTAAATTTTATGTAAATTTAATATACGAAGGTTTTAGGCTTATTTTCTTAAAGAAAGTTTAAAAATGGCCAGCATTTTAGATATTTTATGAAAAAAGATGGAAGCCCTTGCTATGGCTTGGGATTTGGGGGATAAAACGGCTCCACACGGCCCCGAAAGCCGCCCGAAAAGGCCCCGTAATTACCGTGAGCAATACGCGTACAGACCTTAAAACCGGCCCCATCAACCGCCATCTGGTGCGGTTAACGGTACCTATGATCTGGGGGATCGCGGCGATCGTGAGCTTCCAGCTGGTGGACACATATTATGTGTCGCTTCTGGGCACGACGCCTTTGGCGGCCATGACCTTTACCTTCCCCGTCACGTTTTTCGTTTTCACCATCATCATGGGTTTCGGTATCGCGACCTCTTCCGTCATCTCGCGTCTTATCGGCGAGGGCAGAGAAGAAGATGTCAAACGCGTGACCACACACGGATTGGCATTGGTGTTCGGTGTGGGCCTCGCACTCGCCGTCATCGGTTATCTTTTGCGCGATGTTATTTTTGCCGCAATGGGCGCGGATGAAACGATGCGCCCGCTCATCCATCAATATATGACGACATGGTTTTTCGGCGTGGCGTTCATGGCAACACCGTTCGTCGGGAATTCCGCGATACGCGCCGCCGGCTCCACGCTCTCCCCCGCGCTCATCATGGTTTTTGCGGCCGTGTTCAACGCCGCGCTCGCACCGCTCCTGATTTTCGGTCTTTGGGGATTCCCGCGCATGGAATTGCAGGGTGCGGCGCTGGCCACCGTTATCTCCAACATCCTCGCGATGATACTGGGACTGTATGTTTTGATCATTAAGAAGAAAATGATTTTGCCGTTGTCGCGGCTGCATCTCGACCAGTTCGGCGATTCCTGCAAACGTCTTTTGTTCATTGCAATCCCCGCAGGTCTTACCTCCGCCGTGGCACCCGTCGTCAACACGGTGATTATCGGATTGCTTGCGGCGTACGGCGAAGAAGCCGTCGCTTCATTCGGGATCGCCACGCGTATCGAAGCATTCGGCATGATCGTACTCATGGCGCTCGCCATCGGCATGGCGCCGATCATCGGCCAGAATTTCGGCGCAAGAAATTTCGAACGCGTGCATGAAACCTTGCGCAAAGCGATCGGATTTTCGATCATATGGTGCATCGGTTTCGCCGCCATCATGATTTTGTTTGCGGAACGCATCGCGTCCGCCTTCTCGCAGGATGCAACGGTTGTTTATTATGCGGTGCTGTCCTTCCAGATTATCGCCCCGACATATATGTTCCACGCGCTGGTCAACGGATGGTCTTCGGCGTTCAACGCCATGGGCAAACCGCAAATGTCGGTTTACATGACCGTTATAAAAATGATCCTTCTGATGATTCCGGCCGTAATCTTGGGGGCCGAGTGGGGCGGGGTCAAAGGCGTTTTCACGGCTGTGGCCATTGTCAATGTCATCACAGGTCTGGCTTTTCATTTCTGGAGCCGCCGCGTTTGCTTGGGTGCGGAAGCCGCCATGCTCTCGGCGCCTATTGCCCTTAAAACGCCTTAAATTTATAGTGTCATTACCCTCTACAATTTTTTAAGGAGATTTTTCATGATCCGCGCGCTTGTTTTATCCGCACTGTGTTTGCTTGCCGTTCCCTTTTCCTCCGCACAGGCGCAAGACGGATTGAATCTTCCGCCCGAAGGCACGACTATCATCAATTTTTCCGCAACGGAAACACGCACCATGCCGCAGGATCTTTTGATCGCATCCTTGCGCATCGAAGTGGATGACAAAGCGGACCCCGCCGCCGTGCAGAAAAAAATCAACGAAGCGATGAAAAAAGCGCTCGAACTCGCCAAGGCAAATTCCAAATACAAGGTTTCGACCGGCGCCTATTCCGTCTACAAGATGGACCGCCCGATCATCGTCGACAACGCTCACAACGGCAAATATGACAGCGTTTGGAGAGGATCGCAGGAGATCACGATTGAATCCAAAGATTCCACCGCGCTTCTCGATACGGTAGGCAAAATTCAGGAACTCGGTTTCGCCATGAACAACCTCGCCTACACACTCTCCCCCGAAGTGGTGGACAAGGTGCGTGACGAGCTGATGGTTGAGGCTTTGAAAAAACTCACCGCGAAAGCGAAGATCGTTGCCGAAACGCTCGGCAAGACGAATGTCAGCCTCGTCGATGTCAATGTCGACACGGGCGGACCGATCCAGCCTATGTACAAAACCATGATGGCGCGCGCGGAAGTGGCGATGGATGCAGGCGCACCGATGCCGCCCCCCGTGGCAGAAGCCGGTGAAACCGATGTAGCGCTCACCGTGTCCGCACGCGCGCTTATAAAATAGGCAAGTGTATAAATTCATAAGCGGTCACCCGCGCAGGGTGACCGCTTTTTTTGCAGAATTTTTCTGGCTTTAACTCTCTGTTTCGGTGACAATAATTTCATGTCTGTAGCCCACGATATCCCTCTTGTTTCCACCATCGCCATAGGCCTCGGCATGGCGTTCTTTTGCGGCTTTATCGCCACAAAGCTGCGCCTGTCTCCCTTGGTCGGATATTTGCTGGCAGGCATCATAGTCGGCCCTCATTCGCCGGGTTTTGTCGCGGATATCAAGATCGCGGAACAACTTTCTGAAATCGGCGTGGTGCTTTTGCTCTTCGGTGTGGGTCTGCATTTTTCGATTCAGGATTTCATGGAGGTCAAAAAAATAGCCTCCGTCGGCGCGCTGGTCAGAACCGCGCTCATCACCGCCATCGGTATCTGCATAGGATCATTGATGGGATGGAACACGGGCACTGGGCTGTTGTTCGGTTTATGTCTGTCGGTCGCATCCACCGTCGTTATGCTCCGCGCACTCGAAGAATACCATCTGCTCCCCACCATCGCGGGAAAAATATCCGTCGGCTGGACGGTTGTGGAAGATGTCCTGATGGTACTTGCCATGGTGATGATCCCCGCTATCGCGGCAGGCGCATCGGCGGAAGGCAGCGGCGGCACGGGTGTGCAGCTTCTCCTTGCTTTCGGAAAAATCGGATTGTTCGCGGCCATCATGGTGATTGTCGGACGCCGCGTTCTCCCGTGGCTCCTCACCGCCGTGGCGCGCACCGGCTCGCGCGAACTTTTCACCCTCGCCGCCATATCGATGGCGATGGGAATCGCATTCGGTGCGACGATGTTGTTCGGCGTATCGCTCGCGCTCGGCGCGTTCTTCGCCGGTATGATGATCCGCGAATCCGATTTGAACCACGAAGTAGCCGACCGCGTATTGCCGTTTCAGGACGCCTTTGCGGTTTTGTTCTTCGTCGCCGTCGGTATGTTGTTCGACCCCGCGATTTTGATCGAAAGCCCGCTTGCCGTTTTCTTGACCGTGTTTGTGATCATCGTCGTCAAATCCCTGATGACGTTTGTTATCGTCCGCGCGTTCGGCTACCCGCGCAAAACATCGCTTATCATCGGTATCGGCTTGGCACAGATCGGAGAATTTTCCTTCATCCTGATCGCGCTCGGCACATCGCTAGGCGTAATGTCCGAAGAGGCGCGCAACCTTATCCTCGCGGGTGCTCTTATATCCATCGCCCTAAACCCGTTTTTGTTCCGCCTGACCCGCGATTGGGCGATACGCCGCGGTTTGACCCAAGAACGCATGACGGACGACGCGCTCGCCCACCTAGAAACCGAAGAGAAAATCGCGCTGAAAAACCTGATCGTTTTAATCGGATCCGGCAATACGGGTCGCCATATCATCGACGCCATCGACACAACCCAAAACGATTTGGTTATTTTGGACGAAAACCGCGAGAAGGTAGAAAAACTGCGCTCGCGCGGCCTCCACGCCATTGCCGGTAATGCAACCGAAGGCGATGCTCTTATCGAGGCCGGTATCGACAAGGCCTATGCCGTGATGATCACCGTGCCGGACCCGTTCGAATCCTTACGCATCGTGGAATTGATCGAAGTGATCAACCCTTCGGCACGCGTGTTCGTGCGTTCCCGCAACGATGACGAAACAAAGTTGTTCGATTCCAAAATGGTGGAAAAAGCCGTCAGTGCGACGGAAGAAGTCGCCCGCCGCATGGTCAGCGCGCTCAAGAACTAATCTTTTTTCTGTTCATGATCGGCGACATGAATGACGGTCTTCCTCATATCGGGCCAGAGCAGCGCCGCGCCAGCCGTCACGATCAATGTACCGACACCGCCGATGACGACCGACTGCACAAGCCCGATAAGCTTGGCGAGCGCGCCCGATTCAAACGCGCCGATTTCGTTCGACGAAATGACGAACATGGAATTCACCGATGACACGCGCCCGCGCATATCGTCGGGCGTCATGATCTGTACCAGCGTGTGGCGGATGACCATGCTGACGGAATCGAACATACCCGAAGCCGCAAGGCACAAAACCGACAGCCAGAAAATTTCGGAGACGCCGAACCCGATCATCGAAACACCGAAACCAGCGACAACCCAAAGCATCGTCGTGACCTTTATAACCTTCATCGGACGCACAGCCATAAAAAGACTGATAACCACAGCGCCCATGGCGGGAGCAGCGCGCAATATGCCGAGCCCTTCGGAGCCGATATGCAGTATTTCCGCGGCAAAAGCGGGCAAAAGCGCGATAGCGCCGCCGAACAAAACGGCAAGCATGTCGAGCGACATGGCGCCCAACAACACAGGAGATTTCACCAGAAACTGCCATCCCGCTTTGATGCTCTCCACCGTGCGCTCGCGTTTTTCTTTGGGAATATATTTTTCGGCCTTGATGCCTGCCATCATCAGTACGGAAGCCGCAAGCATGGCAACAGGAATCGTCCACGCCGCGAACGCGCCGTAACCGCCGTAGATGATACCCGCGAGCGCAGGCGCGACGATCACGGCCATTTGAAACCCGCTGCTCATCCATGCTGACGCCGCAGGAATATCTTTTCGCGGCACTTTTTGCGCAATAAGCGCAAAGGATGCAGGCATGATGAACGCGCGGGCGAGGCCGGATATAAAAATCGCCGCATAAGCCAGAACCAGAAACAACGTCGTTTCCAGCGTGACGATTCCCGATCCGATGACAAACAGCATCGCCGCCGTACAGGTCAGCCCGATGAGACACAAAAGATAGACACGTTGCGGACGCGAATTATCAACGACATGTCCGGCATAAAGCGCGGCAGTGATCGCAGGAATGGCCTCCATCAATCCGGCAAGGCCGAGCAAAAACGGATCGCGGGTCAGAACATAAATCTGCCAGCCGATAATAACGCCCTGCGCCTGCAACGCCGAAAGCGCGAGCATGCGCGCGAACAGCATCAGACGGAAATCGCGCGACGCCAGAATTTCGAAGGTGAGTTTTTTATCCGCCATAGTCGGTTATATAAGACGCTTTTTTATCTCCGCAACAAGAGGTAATGTAGCATCATGAGTAAGGCATTTACCAAAGAGCCGGACGGCACCGACGGCAATGATGACGACGATTTCGAAGAAGAAATTCTTCCCGCCGGCGAAAAAAACCTGATGACGCCGCAAGGTTACGCCGTTTTGCGCGAGGAACTCCGCTGGCTTTTGCGCGAGGAACGGCCGCGGATCACCGAGATCGTAAGCTGGGCGGCAGGCAACGGCGACCGGTCGGAAAACGGAGATTATCTTTATAATAAGAAGAGGTTACGCGAAATTGACCGCCGTGCCCGATACCTTACCAAGCGCACGGAAAGCGCCGAAGTGGTCGATCCCAAAAACCAGCAGGGTTTGGAGCAGGTATTTTTCGGTGCGACCGTCACTTACGCGAAAGAAGATGATTCCGAAATTACCGTCAAACTGGTCGGCGTCGATGAAGCCGATCTGGACAAAGGCAAAATCAATTGGGCATCGCCTGTAGGACGCGCGCTGATGAAGCTCCGTGAAGGCGATTCCGCGGATGTACGCGTCGATGGAAAAGTTGAAACCATCGAAGTCGTGAAGATAAAATATATTACCGAAGAATAATTACGGCGTTGGATCCGCGTCGACATAATCGACATGCGGCGGTTTTTTCTGCCAGACGATTCCGTTTTTGCCCATATTATATCCCAGTTCAAAAATTTTCTTCATGTAAACGGGATCGAATAGCTCTTCGGACACGGCCGTGAAATCATCGGGCACCTGAATCAGATTGTAATCTATCCCGTCACGCTCCGCGCCGACGTAGAGCCGGTACAAATCTCCCCTGCCCTGATATTTGATCAGTGTTTCGATGGAGCGTTGCGTCAGGGCAAAAAGACCGGGATCTATTTCTTTATATTCCGGCGCGATCTTGGTGTTGCGGATGATGTATAATTTTCGATCTATCCCGTTGTCACGGAACAAGCCAGATTCTTTTTGCGTGGATTGCAACGGGTATAAAAACACCTGTGACGTCACACCGCCATCCGCGTGAATTTCGTTGTAGGTTTGTCCATCCACCGTGACATCAATATAGACAGGTTTGAACGCGCCCGGAATGGAGGCGGACGCCAGCATGATTTTGTGGAACAATTCCAGCGCATCAGGCGCGCCCGAATTGGCGATCGATCCCATATCCCAGATCACGCTGCGTTGCGCTTCCATATTGGTCGTTGCGATCAATAGGCGCCGTCCTTTACGGTGTTCTTCGCCGATACGTTTGAACATATCGATTGTGATGGATTCTTCGATTTTTTCCATCAGCGGTGTGGAATCGGTGAGCGCAAGTCCACCGGTGATTCCCTCCAGAATCGTGCCGATAGATCCTTCGAAAATATTTTCCGATTTCAATGTCGTATAAAGTTGTTTGAGTTCGTCATCATAATCCGAACCCAGAAACGCAAACGGCGCGATAAGGGCGCCTGTACTCACGCCCGTGACAATGGTGAATTGCGGACGCGTTCCCGCATCCGTCCATCCGCACAAAATTCCTGCACCGAACGCACCGTCATTTCCGCCTCCCGATAGTGTCAGATATTCCATTGCGGGATATTTTCCGTGTGCCGCGAAATATGCACTTTCAGTATTTTTATATTCGCCGATTCTTTTTTCGATGGAGGTGGCGAGATTTGGAATCGCCTCGTCACCCCACGCACGGATATTTTGTTTGTAGCCTGTGACAAGGGCTTGGCTTGCAAAATCTTTTTTCAGCGCCTTGTGCGGCGGCACGGTTCCGCATGCAGCCATCAACAACGCAAAAAATAAAATCAAAAGATGGTTAATCAAAAATTTCATTTCAAATATTTTTTATAGCGTAATTTTTTTGCATCATCGGGTTTGTAATCCAGCGATTCATATAAATTGCGCGCGGTTTTATTTTTTTCTTCGACTTCGATATCGATGCGAATGCATTTCGATTTTTGTGCATCGGTAGAAATTTTTTCGATCAGCGCGCTTCCAATTCCTTGCATGCGGAATTTTTCAGCGACAAACAACAAATCGATCTGGCGGATTTTTCCGCCCGCCCCGAAAGATACGAAATCATGGGCCATGCCGAAACCGACGATTTTGCCCGAAACCTCCGCGACCCAACCCTTTGCCAAAGCCTTGGGACCGAGACAATGGGCGGCAATAAAGGCGGGGCTGGCGACCGAACCCGGTCCCAAGAGCCGGTTCAAGGCGGAAACAACCCCCGAATCTTCTCTTTTTAAGGGGCGGATTTTAGCCTTTTCAGCCTCTGCATTTTGGGTTTTCATGGCCCATACTTTAGCGCCGAAACACGCAAAATGCCAACCGGAACCCGGAAAATTAGCTGTACGCCCGTGCGTACGCTCCCTGTATGCTTGTTAATTAATTGATAAAATTGCCTATTTTTGATTCGTTTAATTATTGCCATAAAACGGCAATTTTGGGCATTTTTTACGGCCGTACTAGCCTTTGGGGATAAAGCGAGATAAACTATGAAAATCAATATATTAGGAGTCATTCAGACCCCTAGAGATTCACCCCGCGTTAATACATTCTTAGTAAAATAAATTTATGCCTCCTACCAAGCGTAACCTGAGCTCCGCCATGTTACATACAACCGCACTTGTGGCGGTGGTAATCCTTGGCGCACGGGTGGCGTATGCGGAGCCGACCGGTGGAAATGTTACGTCCGGGGCCGCGACAATTTCGAACGCGGGACCTGTCACCACCATCAATCAATCTTCGAACCGCGCGATCATCCGCTGGGATTCTTTCGATCTCGATTCCTCGCAGCACGTACAGTTCATCCAACCGGATTCTTCGTCCATCACCGTGAACCGCATTCGCGATGTGCGGGCATCGCAGATCGACGGGCGGATTTCTGCGAACGGGAACATCGTACTGATCAACCCGAACGGGATTGTTTTTGGTGGCACGTCTGTCGTCGATGTCGGCGGATTGGTCGCGACAACTTCGGATCTCGATGACGACAACGCGTTCATGGCCGGCGGCGCGGTGAAATTTACTAAGCCCGGAAAAAATGACGCACGCGTTATCAATAACGGCGGCATTACCGTACGTGACGGCGGATTGGTGGGACTCGTCGCACCGCACGTGGAAAACCACGGCGTCATTCAGGCGAAACTCGGCAAAGCGGTTCTAGCATCCGGTGACATACACACTATCGATTTCGCCGGCGACGGTTTGATCAAACTGGAAATTTCCGATGACGTGTACGCGCAATCCATCACCAACACCGGAACGATTCAAGCGGACGGCGGATCGATTCTGATCACGGCGGCCGCGGCACGGGGCATGGTCGACACGCTGGTAACCAACAGCGGCACATTGCGCGCAGACACGGTGACTTTGGCCGACGGCACAAAGAAAGCAGGCGAAGTATTTGTGTCTACGGAAGGCATTGATACATATCTCGCCGAGCATGGATTAAATCTGTCCATCCCCGCCGATATCATACACGAGGAAGTGGAAACACCGATCTTCCAGACGCGTTTCACCAACACGGGTACGATTTCCGTGAGCGGAAACAAAATCAATGAAATGGCCGGCAAGATCACGCTCCTCGCCGACCTTATCAACATGGGAGACGGGACAATCGTCGAAGCGTCGGGCGATGTTGCGGGCGGTGACATCCGCATCGGCGGCGATTACCAAGGCGGGAACGGCGTTCCCACATCCGACATGGTGTTCATTTCCGAACATGCAATCCTTAATGCAGGCGCGCGCCGCAACGGCAACGGCGGACGAATCATCGTCTGGTCCGACAAGAACACAAGATTTTACGGCCATGCGGATGCGGGCGGCGGAGTCGATGGCGGCAACGGCGGTCTTATCGAGATATCAGGCAAGAAACATCTGACATTCGCAGGCACCATCGATTTGATCGGCGGCATCAACGGAACTTTGCTGCTCGATCCTACCAACATCGTGATTTCCACCGCGGCGGATTCCAACGTCAACGGCGCAACGCCTTTCGCACCGACGGCGGACGATGTGGCATCCAATCTGAGCGTTGCAACATTGCAGGCAGCATTGGCGAGCGGGAACGTCATCGTGCAAACCCGCGCCACAGGTGCACAGGCGGGAACGATCACGGTCAACAACGCAATCACATGGAGCAGCGGCAACACGCTCACGTTAGATGCGCATGATTCCATCATCGTGAACGCAGCAATTGCTGCAGGCACGGGCGGCAGCGTGACCATGATCGCGGGCAATGATGTGACCTTCAACGCGAACATCACGGGCACCGGCACATTTACGCTGCGTCAGGCGAGCGATTCCCTGACCATGGGTATTGCCGGCGGTGCGGGCACTATCAACCTTTCCACATCGGATTTAACACGCATCGTGGATGGATGGAGCAGCGTTGTTCTAGGCCGCGCGACATCCACCGTTCTCACAACAGTAAACGCACGCACATGGACTGACAACGTTACGTTGCTTTCGGGAACGGGCGGCATAACCATTGCGGGAACGCAAGCAATGGGCACAAACACATTGACCCTGACAACCGCGAACGGCGCGGTGAGCATCGGCGGCATGACCGGTACAACAGGCGGTCTAACCGTAAGCAGTGGAGGCGCAACAATTTCCGTGGGCGGCGCGATTGCCACAACCAGCGGCACGGTCAGCTTCACCAGCGGCGGCGGCGCGATTTCGAATTCCGCCACCATCGGTTCCGGCGCGCTGACCATGACGACGGGCGGAGGCAACATCACGATAGGTGCGGCAGTGACAGCTGCGGGCGCCACAAACCTTAATGCAGGCGCGGGCACGCTCGCGGTTAATGCTGCACTTTCGTCAGGTGCCAACGCGCTTACACTTACCACCGCAGGATCGAACATCACGAGCAACGCATCGGGGGCGATCACGGGCGGCGTTCTGAACATCACAACATCGGGCGGCGCATTGAACACGCTCGGTACCATCACGGCATCGAACACCACAACGATCAACACGGGCACGGGACTTTTAACGCTCGGCGCAACCTTGAACGCGGGCACGAACACAGTGGGCCTGACAACCACCGCACGCAACATCACGACGGCCGCTATTACCGCAGGCGCACTCACCATCACATCGAACGGCGCGAATATCCAGACCGGTGGGATCACGGGCAGCGGCAACGCAACCTTGAACGCAGGGAACGGCACAATTCAAATCGGGGCGACGAATATCGGTGCGAACGCACTCTCTCTCACCACAACAGGATTCGGTATTACCACAGCCGCGGTAACATCGGGCGCACTCACCCTGACATCGGGCGGCGGCATCATTACGACGAACGGGGTGGTCGCGGCCAACGGAACGACGCAAGTATTGTCGGGCGGCGGTGCGGTCAACATGAATGCAGCCTTCGGATCGGGCACAGGCGCGCTTACCATCACCACAGGCGGTGGTACGTTGACCACAGGTGCGGGAGCGCTTTCTTCCGCAGCATTCACGATCAACACAGGCGCGGGTAACGTCGTCATCGGCGGCAACCTGACGGGTAACGGTAACGGTTCCATCACCACGACCACGGGCACAATCGGTATCACCGGCACGACCACGACGGGCGCGGGCACGCTCGGCATGACGACAACCGCACGCACCATCACAACCGCAGCAATTTCTTCGGGTGCGTTGACACTCTCCAGCGGCGGCGCAAACATTCAAACCGGCGCGTTGACGCTCACAGGTAACTCCACCATCAACGCGGGCGCGGCCACCATCAATATCGGTGCCGTGGCGGCGGCGGCAAATTCGCTAGCACTCACCACAGCAAACTTCGGCATCACGACAGCCGCCGTAACGGCAGGAGCGTTCACAGTGACAAGCGGCGGCGGTATCATCACATTGAACGGGAATATCACTACATCCGGTACGACACAGTATTTGTCGGGCGGCGGAGCAGTGAACGCCAACGCACAGCTGAGCTCGGGTGCGGGCGCTATGACCATTACCACGGGCGGCGGCACATTCACAAAAGCGAACACGGGTGCGATGGCATCCGCGGCACTTACAATTACTACAACAAACGGCAACATCAGTATTGGTACTGGGGGCTTGACGACCACCGGCGCCACGACGATGAACGCAGGCACAGGCTCTATAGCCGTCGGGGGTACATGGACCGCAACAAATCAAACCATTGCACTGACTACAAACAATAATACGATTACAAAAAACAACACAACGTCTGCGGCTCTTACCGTAAACAGCGCTGGTGGAAATGTGAGTTTCAACGGAACAACAACAACCACAGGAATCCTGACCATAAATTCCGGCGTAGGAGATGTAAGTCTCGCAGGAGCGGTTAATACGGCAGCTAACGCCATCAACATCACGACTACAGGCGGTGATATTTCAAAAACCGCCAATGTTGTATCCACCGGTGCAATAACATGGAATTCGGGCGGCGGGGCTATCAATCTTGGCACTGGTTCGTTCGGCGCGGCGACAGGTTCTACGAACCTGAACTCCGCAGGCGGCAACATCACGATCGGCGGCGCGGGTATCGTTTACACAACGGGCGGAAACGTTACATTGAACAGCGGCGCCACGGGCGTGATCACGATCGGCGGCACATCGGGTCTATTGACGGGAACGGGAGCACTCGCGATTACCACCGATACGGATATCGTTATCAATTCCGCGGTCACCGGCACAGGCACCTATACATTCTCGCAATTCTCTGCCGCCACGACGTTGGGAATCGGGGCAGGACAGACGGGCACCATCAATATTTCCGCGGCGGAATACGCGCTGATCGGCACTACATGGAACGGCCAGACTTATGGCCGCGTCGACGGTACGGGCGTAATCAATGTCGGTGCGGTGACGTGGCAGGATTCACTTTTGCTGCGCTCTTCGACAGGTAACATCAACCTGAACGGCGCGCAGACATTCGGCAATAATAACTTTACGATTACGACCGATGCGGATGTCACGGTTGCGGCGCTTGTTTCCGGCGGCACGGGCGCACTGACCATTCAGGCGAACAACAACGCAACATCCATCGGCCTTGGCACGGGCATGACCGGCACCATCGCGTTTACGGACGCCGAAGTCGCGTTCCTGCACAGCAACTGGAACAACGTCATTTTCGGCAACACCAACATGACGGGCGACATCAACGTCAAGACGGGCACGACATGGACGGATCCGATGTCGTTCCGCACGAACACGGGAATTATCAATTTCGCCGGAACGGTCGCAATGGGCGGTAATGCGCTGACCTTTACCACCAACGCCGACTTTAATATCGGCGGCAACCTGACAGGTACGGGTACACTTACCATTTCCACCGTAGCGAGCAGTACCGCGATCATGGGTATGGGCGATGGCCAAACCGGTGCGCTGCATTTAAGCAACCTTGAAATGTCGCGCATCGTCGCCGGATGGGGATCTCTTGTGTTCGGTTCCAACAGTGCGAACGGCGCCATCAATATCGGCGCGCGCACATGGGATGATGCCGTCACCATTCAATCGAACACCGGGGTTATCAGTGTCAACGGCGCGCTGACCATGACGAACAACAACAATCTGGTCATCAACACGGGTGCGAACCTTGTTCTGGGCGCGAACGTGGCGGGTGGCGGCACGGGTGCGCTGACCATCAATGGCATTACGACCGCCACCACGTTCGGCATCGGCGATGGCGAAGCGGGTACCGTTAATCTCACCAACGCGGAACTGGATTTTATCGCGGACGGCTGGGCAAGCATAAACTTCGGTGCAAACAACACCACGGGCCTGATGAATATCGGCAACTATGCATGGAAAGATGCGCTCAACTTACGTTCGCAAACAGGTATTATCAACATAGACGGCGCGACCATGGGGGCAAACGCGCTGTACATCCAGACGGATGCCAACCTTGCCATCAACGGCAATATCAGCGGTACGAGCACACTTACTATAAGACAAACCAACACAAACGTAACGATGGGCCTCAACGATACCGGCACGGTAAATCTTACCACCGCAGAGTTGGGCTTTATCCAAAGCGGCTTCAGCAGCGTTACGTTCGGCCACAACACACTGGCTGTAACGACGGGTAATATCAATGTCGGCGCGGTGACACTCAACAACGTGACCAACTTCATCAGCGGCGCGGGTGTCATCAGCATCAATGGCGCGCTGAATATGGGCACCAACAATTTGAACTTCAGCACACTGGGCGACCTTGCATTCAACGCGGGTCTTGCCGGTACGGGCACATTGACCATTCAGGCGAACAACAACGCGACGATCATGGGTATCGGAACGGGCCAGGCGGGCGCGATCCAGCTTTCCAACTCTGATCTCGGTAATATCCTCAACGGCTGGAATTCGATCATCTTCGGTAACACTGCAACCACGACCGCCATCAATGTCGGCGCGTACACGTGGCAATATGATACAACCTTCCGCACCAACACAGGCATCATCAACATTCTGGGTGCACAAACAACCAACCGTAACCTTATTTATGAAACCAACGCCAACATCGCCATCGGCGCGGCACTGACGGGTACAGGCACATTGACTTTCCGCGCGGCAACCGCCGCAACCACTATCGGCATCGCCGGCGGCGCCGGCACCATTGTAATTGACGCAACGGAACTCGGGCGCATCACCGACGGATGGGATCTGGTTGTGTTCGGCAGTACGACGGGCACCGGCGCCATCACCGTCAACGCCGTTACCACATGGACAGACGATATTGAAATTATCGCAGGTTCAGGCGCGGTAACATTCGCGACAGGCACGCACAATTTCAACGGCAATGATCTGACTGTTACCGTCAACTCAAACCCCACTATTACCGGCACATTGCAAAGCGCAGGTGGCGATCTTACTTTCCGTGGCTCTAGCGCCGCTACAACCATAAGCGTTTCCAGCACCGCAGGGACGCTGCAGCTCATCAACACTGAGTTGAACCAGATTACCGATGGATGGGCGACACAAACATACGGCAGCGTCACGGGAACCGGACTTGTTACCGTGGGCGCGTATGTGTGGAAAGACAACACAACCTTCCTCAACAGCGGCAACATAGCCGTTGTCGGCGCACAAGGATCGAACGCGGGAACGGATGTCGTATACGCCTCTCTCAATGGAAACTTTTCCAACACTGCGGGCGCAACCGTTTTCAACACGATCGGCGCGGGCGGCAGGTATCTTATTTATTCCACCGCGGCGGGATCGGATTCTTACGGCGGGTTCACACCACCGACAGCGATCAATGCGCAGACATATTTCAGCCAGGCGCCTTCGACCATCGGCGCGGGATTGAACCGCATCATCTACAACACGGGTGCGGCGAAGATTCTTTACCTGCAGATCGACGATAAGACAAAAATTTACGGCGATACGCTACCTACGTTTACCTACACATATCTCGGCGGACTCGTCGGCGGCGATACACTGGGTACGGCAATTACTTCTGCAACTCTCAGCGCAACAGGCGCATCGGTCACAGATAACGTCGGCACATTGACCGCAATCACGGGCATGTTCTCCACTGCGCTTGGCTATACCGTCAGCGCCACAAACGGAACATTGTCGGTGACCAAGGCACCGATACTCGTCACCGCAACCAACCAGACAAAAGCATATGGCGATGCGACACCCGCGCCGATCGTCACATATATAGGTCTGAGGAACGGCGATACGGACGCTGTCATCGATACGCTTGCAACCGCGACATCGGGCACAGATGAATTCACCGTTGTCGGCACATACGGCATCAGCGTATCAGGTGCGATCGACAACAACTACACGTTCAACTATTCCCCCGGAACATTGACGGTGAACAAGGCGGTATTGACAGCCACCACCCAGGATGCGACGCGCGAATTCGGTCTGACAAACCCCGCTATGACTATCATCTACACCGGATTCAAAAACGGCGAAGATGAAACCGTCATCAATACGGGAGCGACGGCATCTTCCGCGGCAGTGGCAACAACGGGCATAGGCACTTATGCGATTACGGGCACTGGCGGCCTCGACGACAATTATTCCTTCAGCTTCGCGAACACGGGTCTGCTGACCATCACCAGAGCGACCTTGACCGGAACCACCACGAACAATACCCGCGAGTACGGGCTGGCGAACCCGTCCCTGACGGGCAACATCACCTATACGGGATTCCGTAACGCCGACACGGCGGCGGTCGTCACCACAGCCGCGACCGTATCCACCACCGCGGTCATCGGATCGGATGTTGGCGACTATCAGATTTCAGCCACGGGCGCGAACGCGGCCAACTACCAGTTCACGTACGTAAACGACGGTATATTAAGTGTCACCAAGGCGAACCTGACCGCGACCACCCAAAACGCCACCCGCGAGTACGGCCTTGCCAATCCGGCTTTGACCTTCGGCTATACCGGATTCAGAAACGGCGATGACGCCCTCGACCTTGATACCGGCCCGACCGCCTCCAGCGTGGCAACCGTACTTTCGAACGTCGGCACGTACGCGATCACAGGTGCGGGCGGCGTCGACAACAACTACAACTTTATATATGCCGACACCGGCATACTCACCGTAAGCAAGGCGACCCTGACCGCCACCACTCAAAACGCGACACGCGAATACGGCCTTGCCAATCCGGCACTGTCGGTCGTCTATACCGGATTCAGAAACGGCGACGACGAACTTGACCTCACGACGCTGGCCACCGCCACGACATCGGCAACTTTGGTTTCCCCTGTGGCCGCTTATGCGATTTCGTCTTCGGGCGCTTTCGATGACAATTATCAGTTCACTTATGCGAACACCGGACTTCTGGACGTGACAAAGGCGACCATCAACGTCACAACCCAGAACGCGACCCGCGAATACGGGGTTATAAACCCATCCCTGTCCCTGAATTATACCGGCTTCAGGAACGGCGAGGATTCCAGCGTGTTCACAACCCAAGCCACCGCGGGCACCGCCGCCACGATCCTCACCGATGTGGGTGATTATGCAGTAACGGGTTCGGGCGGCGTCGCCACCAATTACCAGTTCAACTATATCAACACTGGTCTCTTATCTATTACGAAAGCCCAGCTGACCGCGACATCACAAAACGCGACGCGGGAATACGGCCTCGCCAACCCGACCTTCACCTTTATATATACCGGATTCAGAAACGGTGACGACGCTTTGGATCTCGATACGAGCGCAACGGGGGCAAGTACAGCCACAATCACCTCGGATACAGGCACGTACGGCATTACCGGATCTGGTGCGCTCGACAACAATTACAGCTTCACCTATGCCGACACGGGAATCCTTACCATCACCAAGGCGATGCTGACCGCCACCACGCAAAATGCGACCCGCGAGTACGGCGTGGCAAACCCAACATTGTCCGTGGTTTACACGGGATTCCGTAACGGCGACGACGATGGCGATATCAACGCGCTTGCTACACCTGCGACCGTGGCCAATTTGCTCTCGAATGTGGGCTCGTACGCCATCACGGCAAGCGGCGCGCTTGATAACAACTACGATTTCACCTACGCCAACACCGGAAATCTGAGCGTCACCAAAGCCACCCTGACGGCAACGACCCAGAACGCGACCCGCCAATACGGCCTCGCCAACCCCGCGCTTTCCGTGGTGTATACGGGCTTCCGCAACGGCGATGACGACGGCGATCTGACCACCCTTGCCACGGCCGTAACCGCAGCGACCATCCTTTCAAACGTGGGTACATACGACATTACGAGCTCGGGCGCATTCGATGACAACTACCAGTTTACCTACGCAGACACAGGCGATCTGACCATCACCAAGGCGATGCTGACGGCAACGACGCAAAACGCGACACGCCAGTACGGTCTCGCAAACCCCGCGTTTTCCGTGGTTTACACGGGTTTCAGGAACGGTGATGACGACGGTGATTTGACAACGCTGGCAACGGCCGTAACAGCCGCGACCATCCTGTCCAACGTCGGAACGTACGACATCACCTCCAGCGGCGCGGTCGATGATAACTACGACTTTACGTACGCAGATACGGGCGATCTGACCATCACCAAGGCGATGCTGACCGCGACGACGCAAAACGCCACCCGCGAATATGGCCTCGCCAACCCGACCCTTAATGTTGTGTATACCGGTTTCAGAAACGGCGATGACGATGCTGACCTGACCACCCTCGCCAACGCCACGACGGCGGCTACGATCCTCTCGAATGTCGGCGCGTATGACATCAATGCGACAGGCGCGGCCGACGACAATTACGACTTTACGTACGCCAATACGGGCGATTTGACGATCACCAAAGCGATGCTGACCGCCACCACCCAGAATGCCACCCGTCAGTACGGTCTGGCCAACCCGGCCTTCTCTGTGGTGTATACGGGCTTCCGTAACGGTGACGACAGCACGGATCTGACCACCCTTGCCACGGCTTCGACCTTGGCGACCATCCTCTCCAATGTGGGTACATACGATATTACGAGCACGGGCGCGGCGGACGACAACTATGACTTTACCTATGCTGATACGGGCGACCTCACGATTACCAAAGCGATGCTTACCGCGACAACGCAAAACGCGACGCGTGAATACGGTTTGGCGAACCCGACCTTCTCGGTCGTATACACAGGCTACCGCAACGGCGACGATGATACGGACCTTACCACACTGGCGAACGCCACCACGGCAGCAACGATCCTGTCCAACGTGGGCGCGTACGACATCACGTCCAGCGGCGCAGCTGACGACAACTATGACTTTACCTATGCGAACACGGGCGACCTCACGATCACAAAAGCAACGCTGACCGCGACGACGCAAAACGCCACGCGCCAGTACGGCCTCGCCAATCCGGCCTTCTCGGTCGTATACACAGGCTTTAGAAACGGTGACGACGATACCGACATAGGAACACTGGCCAACATCACGACCGCCGCCACGATCTTCTCGAATGTCGGTGTATACGATATCAATGCCAGCGGCGCCGTGGACAACAACTATCAATTCACCTATGCGAACACGGGCGACCTCACGATCACCAAAGCGATGCTGACCGCGACCACGCAAAACGCCACACGCGAATACGGTTTGAACAATCCGACTCTCTCGGTGGTCTACACGGGCTTTAGAAACGCCGATGATTCTACCGATATCGACACACTCGCCAACCGCACCACGGCGGCCACCATTCTTTCCAACGTCGGCACATACGGCATCAACGCCAGCGGCGCGGTCGACAACAACTATGACTTCACCTACGTCAACACGGGCAACCTGAACATCACCAAAGCGACACTGACCGTGACGGCGGATGACAAACAACGCGAGATCACCGAACCCGACCCGACCTTCACGGCAACCTACACGGGCTTCAGAAACGGCGACGATGAACTTGATGTCGACACACTCGCCAGCATGACGACGAACGCAACGGGCGCATCGCCGCTCGGCAGCTATGACATCACGCCCGCATCCGCGCTGGATAACAATTATCAATTCGCCTACGTCAACGGCACGCTGTTCATCGTGCCGGATTCCAGCGCGCCGATCCCGACTCCGACGCCGGACCCCATTGCGAATGACGATATTCCGTCCACGGTCGAACAATCCTTGAACGATCCGTTTGCGAATTTCGATAGATTCTACGAAGACTGGGAAGACCCGTTCTATTTCAAACGCGAAGGCATCATATATATTGATGACGATGCCATCTGGGACGAAGACGACAAGGACTTCCTGATCGCCATCACGGAAAGTCTGCGCCGCCAGTATGCCGGCGCGCGCTCCCTCGCCACCCATTAAAATAATGAGCAATAACAGAGCGTTGCCTTTGTTCTTGTAAAAGAACAAAACAGGAACTATACTTTAGCGATGTCTGATAGAATCCTCGAAAAACTGGAAATCCTCGCGGATGCCGCCAAGTATGACGCCTCTTGCGCGTCGGGCTCTGCGGGCAAACGGTCAGCCGGTAAGAACGATAAAGGCATCGGCTCGCTTACAGGCGGCTCGGGCATCTGCCACTCCTTCACGCCCGACGGACGTTGCGTATCCTTGCTCAAAATCCTCATGACGAATTTTTGTATCTACGATTGCCATTACTGTATCAACCGCAAATCCTCGAACGTCCAGCGCGCGCGTTTCACAGTGGAAGAAGTCGTCAATCTAACTTTGAGTTTTTACAAACGCAATTACATCGAAGGATTGTTTTTAAGCTCAGGCATTATCCAGACGCCCGACTACACGATGGAGAGCATGGTGCGTATCGCAAAATCCTTGCGCGTCGATCAAGGCTTCAAGGGTTATATCCATCTCAAAACCATTCCAAACGCGTCACCCGAATTGCAAGAACAGGCGGGAATTTACGCCGACCGTTTGAGTATCAATGTCGAACTCCCCACGCAGGTCGGCCTTGAAAAATTCGCGCCCGAAAAATCCTTGAGCAACATCACAGATGCAATGGACCATTTGAAAGGCAAGATCACCGAAGCAAAAGAATCGAAAACGCTGAGCGGAAAACGCGCACCGCGTTTTGCCCCCGGCGGCCAATCGACACAGATGATTGTCGGCGCGGACGGCGCGGATGACAAAACTATTTTGAAATCGAGCTTCGGTCTTTATGCAAAGCAGAAATTAAAACGCATTTATTATTCCGCGTTCTCGCCCATTCCTGACGCCAGCAAGATTTTGCCGCTCAAACCAGCACCTTTGGTACGGGAGCATCGTTTGTATCAAGCCGACTGGTTGTTTCGTTTTTACGAGTTTCAACCCGAAGAAATTCTCCAAGGCACGAATGACGGCATGCTCGATCTGACGATGGACCCCAAACTCGCATGGGCTTTGCGTAACCGAGATGTTTTCCCCATAGACCTCAATAAGGCCGATAAATCAATGCTTTTGCGCGTCCCGGGGCTGGGTGTCACCACGGTCAAAAAGATATTGTCCTTGCGCCGTTACACAAAGTTAACATGGGAAGACCTCGTTAAACTCCATGTGCCGTTGAACCGCGTCAAAGCTTTCGTCATGGTCAACAACTGGTCGCCGCCGCCTGCGCTTTTGGAAGCCGATCGACTTGCGCAAAATTTAACGCCGCCGGAACAGATGGAATTATTCGCATGACGGTTACCGTTTCCATCACATCCATTCCGGGCTTTGCCGAATGGCGCAACGAGGCGCGGAAACTTCTCGCCGCCCAAGTGCCGCCGCAGGATATTGCATGGAACAATGAAGGCGATGTGCAGAGTAATTTATTCACCGACAGTCTTAAACTCGCGGCCAAGGGTAACATCCCGAATGTGCCGAGGAAATTTATGGAACTGGCGGAAACCGCAATCTGCCATTCCAACCCGAAACGCTTTGCGCTGCTTTATAAAATTCTCTGGCGGTTGTTGTTCGAAAATAAAAATCTTCTATATCTGACAACCGACAACGACATGATGGAATTACAGCACATGGTAAAAGCCGTCCGGCACGACGCATATAAGATTACCGCCTTCCTGCGTTTTCGCGAAATACAGCATGCGGGAGAAGAATATTTTGTCGCATGGTACAAACCCGAACATTATACGCTGGAGCGCGTCACACATTTTTTCCAGACGCGTTTTAAAAATATGCGCTGGTCCATTCTCATGCCTTACCGCGCCGCGCATTGGGATTTGCAAAATCTGCATATGGAGGATAACCCCAATCCCGATTTATATCCCCGCGAAGACAAGGTGGAGGAATACTGGCTCGGCTATTACGCCAATATCTTCAATCCCGCACGGCCAAAGAAAGGCGCGATGTTGAACCAGATGCCCAAGAAATACTGGCAGAATATGCCCGAAACAAAGCTCATCCCCAACATGCTCCGCACAGCACATGAACGCACGCGGGATATGATCGAAAAGGCCAACAGAAGCAAATAAAAACCCCGCCGTAGCGGGATTTTCTGGCTAGCGTGTCATGTAAGGCTGGGGCATCGGTACCGGGTATTCGCCGCCCTGTCCGCCATTGCCTTGCGCAGGCATCGAAGCAGCCGTCTTGGCTTTGTAGACCAGATTGATGAATTCCGATCTGTATCCGAACGGGTCATCACCCTTGTTCGCATTCGCGGCCTTCAATACATCGTCATAGGTGAGCGTGCCCGTGAATTTACCGCCTTTTAAAAGCTGCGCAAAACCCGCCACCGCTTCCGCCCAGTTGGTTTCGCGGATCACCGTGGTATCGGCTTTTTCATTCGCGTCCGTTACGGGCGTGGTGATCAGCTTGCTGGTCGATTCTTCGGGCAGTTTGTAGCGGATTTTTACAAAAGCGATTTCATCGCTCATATCCTTCTTCTCTTCTGCCTTCGGCGCATAACGGCTGTCATCGATCAGCGGCGTGGAACCAATCGGCGTGAATTCATAGACCGCCGTTACTTCCGCGCCTGCGCCGATATCGCCCGCATCAACCTTGTCGTTGTTGAAATCTTCAGTCGCCAGCGCGCGGGTTTCGTAACCCACGAGGCGATATTCCGAAACGGATGAGGGATTAAATTCAACTTGAATTTTTACGTCCTTCGCGATTGGGAACAAAGTTGCGCCCGCTTCCTGCACTAACACTTTGCGTGCTTCATTGAGCGTATCGATATAGGCAGCGACGCCGTTGCCGTTCTGCGCCAGTTTTTGCATCAGGGCGTCGTTATAGTTGCCCGTACCGAAACCGATGACCGAAAGGAATATGCCTTTTTCGCGTTCGCGCTCGATAAAGCCTTCGAGTTCGTTCGGTTCCGTGATGCCGACATTGAAGTCACCATCGGTGGCTAGCATCACGCGGTTGACCGCATCTTTGTCAAAGTTTTGTTGTGCCAGTTCATAAGCGAGGCGAATGCCTTCACCGCCTGCAGTGGAACCGCCGGCCGAAAGATTTTGCAAGGCCTGCAGGATTTCGTTTTTCTTCGAAACCTCCGTCGGCTGCAACACAACACCCGCCGCACCCGCATAGACAACGATCGAAACTTTGTCCGTCGGCTTCAAGCTGTCTAGCAACATCGAAAAAGATTGCTTTAAAAGCGGTAGTTTGTTCGGCTCGTCCATAGAACCCGACGTATCGATCAGGAACACGAGGTTGGAATCAGGCGCGGATGTTTTTTCAACATCATAGCCTTTGATGCCGACCGTCATCAATTTCTTGCCCGCATTCCACGGTGAATCTTTGACAACGACATTCGCTTTGAACGGCTCATCCTTTGATTGAGGTTTCGGATAGGCGTAATCAAAATAGTTCACCATCTCTTCCACACGCACCGCATCTTTTTGCGGCAGGATGCCGTTGTCCAAAGACTGGCGTACGAAAGAATACGAGGCCGTATCGACATCAATGGAGAAAGTGGAAACGGGTTCGGCCTTCACTTGCTTCACCGAATTTTCTTCGTCGTGCGAGAATTTGTCGCGGCCTTCCACTTCCATCTGAGGGGCGTATACACCGCCGCCGTCATACCCCATCACCATATTCGCCATCGGCGCGGCGCCCCAGATTGCGCCTTGCGGTGCCATCTTGGCGGCAGAACGGGTTTGCATAGCTGGTGCCGTCATATCCGCTTCCGCCATCGCAAAAGATTCCTCGGTAGGAACAGGCAGAGCACCTTGGGGTGGTTCTGCGGGAATCGGCATCGCGGAACTTTCGGAACGCAAAGCCTGTTCCGCGCTCGCGATATTCATTTCTCTTTCCGCAATGGCATCGGCCATGGTTTTCGAAACTTCGGTGGAGCCGCCGCCGGAGCGCGTGCTTTGCGTGACGATGTAATTTGCGCCGACCATAAGGGCGAAGCAGGCCGTGGCCAAACCGCCGTAGATGTATTTTCTGTTAGAGTTTTGCATTGGGTCTTTCCTTTCAGAGGTTGTCTGAGAGATAAGACGGGCCAGCCACGAAGATCCTTGGCGGATTTTTGAATTATTTTGAGAAATGGCGGATTTCTGCGCCTCGAATGCGGCCACAGCCATGTTCAAAGCCTCCTTTTTCCGTTCGGAATCAGGAGGAGGCACATCCATATTTGAGAAGAATTGCTTCAGCTCTTCATCGTTCATGATCCGCTTCCTTCTTTCATGCCGGCGAGTTTTTTTCGTACTTCATGCACGCGCCATGACACCGTGCTCTCGGCACAGCCCAACGCGTTCGCCGCTTCTTTGTGGGATAATCCATGAGCGAAAACGAGGATAACCGTCTCGCGCTCTTCGGGCGGCAGCATAGACAATTGCCGCAATTGTTCGTTGGCCGCCGCATTGTTTTCGGGATTGTCGTTGTTGGACAAACGAGGCGCTGCATCATCAATATCGACTTTGCCCTTGCCCGTGTTGGCGCGGTTGTCCGTCCAGTCGCGGTAGGTGTTCAGAACGATCGCATAAATCCATGTCGTGAATTTGGAATTCATCTGGAAGTTCATGATGTTTTGCGAAATCTTGATGCAGGCAAGTTGTGTGATGTCTTCCGCATCCTCGCGGTGGCCGCACAGGTGGAACGCCATTTTATAGACGCTCGTATAATGCATATCGAGCAGCGCGCGAAAGGCGTGTGCGTCGCCGGAAACCGAAAGCTGTATCAATGTCTTTTCGTCCCGTTCCATGGGTTCATCTATTCATGAGACGGGGGCAAGGGCAATATCCTTGGCGGGATATTAAAAATAGATTTGCGTGAAACCCTTGTCGAGCAGACAGCGTGCAGTTTCACGCTCTTCTATGTCATGGCGGGAAATAGCGGGAACGCCTGCGGGACCGTAATCGCGGTCATAAGGGGTAGGCAACTGGCGTTTAGCGGATTCGCGGGCCTGCGCACGGCATAGCGGCTCCACCTTGGTGTAATGAACCCCATCCGTGCCCGTATCACTCCATACATAAGCGCAGGCGGACAAAAGAAAAACACACATTAATATCGTGGGGTGAAGAATCCGGTTCATGAAATGCCAACAAGCGGGGAACGGGTGGGTTCCGAAAAGAAAATGGCGGACAGGGCGGGATTCGAACCCGCGATACTGTGTTAGCAGTATACACACTTTCCAGGCGTGCGCCTTCAACCGCTCGGCCACCTGTCCTAATCCAAAAATGTCGTCTTTCGGTATAGTCTGCGGTTCCAAAAGACCGCCGGACCTTAGCCAAAATGCCGCCAAAGCACAAGCCTTGAAACTGGCCGTCCCCGGGTACACTGGGGATGGCGGAAATCCAGCCCTTTTCCGAGCCTTTAGAAGCTGTTACGATAGGGGCGCAAAACCAAAAGGCCCCGCCCATGACCGACAAGATCAAGCTCTGGTGTTTCATCCTTCTCCTACCCTTCGTTGCCGCCATCGGCCACGACGTATGGGCCAGCATGTACAAGGACGAAAACGTCAAGGTGAAAGTGGATGCCGGCGATATCGAAGCCGTGAAATCTTTCGAGGCCAGCGATTTCGGTTATTTGTTCGTAACCTACACGCCCGAATTTTATGACAGCACGCGCAAATCCATAGGCGAAACGACATGGTTGAAATGGATCGACCCCGTGATGCAGATCTACACATTCATCGTAGCGTTGTTCCCTTTGGGCGTGTTTACGGCGTGGCTGGTCATCGCCCGCGTGTTCGACATCTGGCCTTTCTCCAAAGGCGTGGGCGGTCTTGGCAAAAAGAATGCCGAAGCGAAGGACGTGCGCGCAGAGCGCAACACGGCAACTAACTTCAAATACAAGCGCAAATAATCCTAAGCGGATAATTCCACAATCAATGTATCGAGCAGCGCGAGGTCTTCTTGCGCCGAAAGCCTGTGGTCGCCCTCTTCGCGCAAATAAACTTTTTTATCGTTCGTGCGGAGCGCGTTGGAAATGCGGTGTGCGGTCTGCCACGCGACATCCGTATCCTTCATGCCTTGGATCAAACGCACGGGGCAATCGACAGGGATTTCATGCTCCAGCAGGATATGATTTTCCCCCTCTTCGATCAGTGTTTGCGTGATCGGATAGGGATCGGAATAATCGTTGGGCACATAACAGACACCCGTTTCATCAATGTCCTTTTGTTGCTTCTCGGTCATCATATCGCGGATTTCGCGCGTGAAATCCGGTGCGGCGGCAAGGCCGATCAATCCTTGCACGCGCGCCGAACGCAAAATCGCCGCACGCAAGGATATCCACCCGCCCATGCTCGAGCCGATTAGGATGATTTTACCAGTCGTCAGATTATCTATTATCGCCAGCGCGTCTTCGAGCCAAAGCCCTATCGTACCCTCCTTGAATTCGCCTTGCGATTTGCCATGGCCGCGATAATCGAAGCGTATATAGGATTGCCCCCGCGCACGGCACGCCTCATCCAGAAAAGCAGCCTTGGTGCCTTCCATATCGGAGCGGAAACCGCCGCAGAAAATGACCGTGGGGAGTGAATCTTTTCCCGATACAAGGCGATAGGCCAGATCGGGGGCGTTTTCCCGTGTTAAAAAGGTGATGTCCATGCGCTTTTCTTTTTGTCTGGGGCTTCGAACCTGTGATAATCCTGTGGCACAAACATTAGCAGATAAAATAATAAAATGGCAAAAGACGGCGGCATGAAAAACAAGGGTATTCAAAATCCTTCCCTGACCCGCAAAACCCCCGTGGTTCTGCAGGTGATTCCTTGCCTCGGCGCAGGCGGGGCGGAACAGGGCTGCATCGACGTGGCGGCGGAACTGGTAAAATCCGGCGCGAAATCCATTGTGGTGAGCAACGGCGGATATCGCATTCCCGAAATATTGCGCAGCGGTTCGACCCACATCAATCTGCCCGTCGATTCCAAAAATCCGTTTGTCATGTGGTCCAACATCGCGCGCCTGCGTAAAATCATCCGTGAACTGGATGTCGATATTGTCCACGCAAGGTCCCGCGCTCCCGCATGGTCCGCATGGAAGGCGGTCGAAAACACCAAGGCGCGCTTCATGACGACCTGCCACGCGCCTTTTAATATCTCCGGTGATGTCAAAAAATTCTACAATTCAAGCATCGCACGCGGTGAACGCGTGATCGCCATATCGAATTACGTGCGCGAATATCTTTTAAAGAATTACGAGATCGAGGATTCCAAAATCCGCGTCATTCACCGCGGCGTCGCGGTCGAAAAATTCCACCCCAATGCGGTTGCGCCCACGCACCTGATAAAACTTTCGAATGAATGGCGCCTCCCCGATGGCGCGATGATCGTCATGATGCCGGGGCGTTTGACGCGCTGGAAAGGCCATCTGGTTTTGATCGACGCCATGGCAAAATTGAAACGCGAGGATGTTTTCTGCGTGATGATCGGCGACGATCAAGGGCGTTCTGAATATCGCACCGAAGTCGAAACCGCCATCCGCGAAAAGAATCTCGAAGGGCGCGTGCGGATCATAGGCCAATGCAACGACATGCCTGCCGCCTATATGCTGGCCAATGTCGTGGTATCGGCAAGTACCGACCCTGAAGGCTTCGGACGTGTGCCGATCGAAGCGCAGGCCATGGGTCGCGCCATCATCGCCACAAACCATGGCGGCGCGATGGAAACCATCATAGACGGGCATACGGGGTGGCTGGTGCCTCCGGCGGATGCCGACGCTCTGGCAAATGCTATTGATTTCGCACTCTCGCTTGATCCCGAAACACGTTCCATCATGGCGACACACGCCATGAACCATGTGGCGGATAATTTCACGCGCGGCAAAATGGTCGACCAGACGATGGATGTATACGCCGAACTACTCACGGAAAAATTCACAGGCCAATTCAGCACCAAACAAACCAATCTTATGCGTGCGGCGGCCGAGTAATGAACGGCGAACGTCCCCACATCCTCGTCATCAAGCTGGGCGCGCTGGGGGATTTTATCCAAAGCCTTGGCCCCATGGCCGCCATCCGCAGACATCATCCCGACGCGCATATTACATTGCTCACCACCAAGCCGTTTGTAGAATTCGCCAAATCATCGGGTTACTGCGACGCGATATTGCTCGACCCGCGCCCTAAGATTACCGACATCAAAGGATGGTTTTATTTGTTCGGCGTCCTGAACGAAGGAAAATTTTCCCGCGTCTACGATCTGCAAAACAATGACCGCACGGGTTTTTACCTGAGGCTCTTTTCAAAAAAACCCGAATGGGTGGGCGTGGCACGCGGCGCGAGCCACCGCAACACTTCACCCGACCGTACCAAGGGATTGGCGTTTTATGGCCATGTACAGACGCTGGGTCTTGCGGGCATCGAAGATATCAAAATCGACAATCTCGAATGGGTAAAAGGACGCGACAAGTTTGAAGGCCTGTCACCACTCTATGTTTTGATCGCGGCGGGCAGCGCCCCCGATCACCCCGAAAAACGCTGGCCCGCCAGGCATTACATTACCTTTTGCCGCACACTCGCGGATCACGGCTATCAACCCGTTCTGATCGGGACAGAAGCCGAGCGCGACCAGTTGGATGAAATTGAAATCGGCGTGCCGGAATGTTTGAATCTTTGTGGCAAGACATCGCTCTTCGATATCGCGGCACTCGCACAAAATGCGGCCGGCGCCGTGGGAAACGACACAGGGCCGATGCATATCATCGCACCGACGGGGTGCAAGACGCTCGTTTTGTTTTCACAAAATTCCAATCCCAAACGCCATTCCCCTTTGGGCGATGATGTCGTGACAATGCAGGTGGATGATCTGGATTTTTTATTGCCGCAGCATGTTTGGCAAAAATTCGAAACTCAGCACATGCTGCTGTAGATCTTGCAAAGACATTCAAGAATTTCTTTAACCGCAGGATCTTTGATCGAATAATAAATGGTCTGGGCTTCGCGGCGGGTTTCGACAACACCGTCACGGCGCAAGCGCGCCAGATGTTGGGATAGAGCGGACTGACTCAAACCGACTTGTTGTTCCAGATCGCCGACGTTTTTTTCGCCGCGCACGAGCAGACAAACAATGAGCAGACGTTTTTCGTTGGCCAGCGCTTTTAAAAGAGCGGCCGCCTTTTCCGTTTGCTGTTCGAGTTTTACCAAATCCATGTCCGTAACTTTCAGACGTCACACTTTGTAACAACTATAAGTATGCACGTTTTTAAAATGTCGGGTTTTTCGGTTTTTAAAAAATCTAAAAAATGACAGTAATACGCGGTGTTTTTATAAGTAAATTATAATATAGGTTGTAATCTTAACCTGATAGATGAACGATTTTTTGAAATTAATCAATCAAGATAACGTAGCCCAAACTAACTTTTTAATGTCGGGGAACAGACCTATCAGTCGGATACGCGGCCTTTTGCGGGCAATTCCCCCAATATTTTCTGTGCGATACAGTCGGGCAACACCGATAAAAGCCATGCTGAAAATTGTGTGGGTAAAGGAAAAGCGATCCTGCCATTGTTTACGGACAGACCCTTGGCGATGATTTTGGCAGCCTTTTCGGCGCTCATGAAAAAGGGCATGCGGAAATCATTGGCGGCAGTCATACGCGATTCCACAAAACCAGGCATGATGACGTTTATCTTCACGCCGCTCTTTCTTACCGCGCCGCGCAAAGCCTCACCATAGAAACGTACCGCGCCTTTGGAAGCGCTGTAGGCAGGCGCGCCTGGAAAGCCGCGATATCCCGCCAGCGAGGAAATGATGGCGATCTGCCCTTTCCCGCGCGCCGTAAAACGCGGCAACGCGGGCGCGATCGTGTTGATCACACCCATCAGGTTCACATCGAAAATATGACGGGCCTGATCTATAGGCTCGCCTTCCATCACGCCGCCGGTACCGCCGGAAATTCCGGCATTGGCGATGATGAGATCAATGGGGTGCGCCGCGTCCGCGTCTTCGATCCATTCTTTCATTTTAGTTTGATCGGTGACGGAAATGAGCGCTGTCTCCACGATCGCCCCTTGGGCGCGGCATGCGCTCGCCGTTTCGGCCAGTCGCTGTTCGTTGCGGCCCGAGATGAATAGGAATACGCCGCCCTTCGCATAATGCAGCGCGAGCGCGCGCCCTATACCGCTGGAGGCGCCGGTGATCAGGACGGAACGGGGGGCGGGGGATTTTTCGAACATGGGAAACCCTATCATTCCTTTGCAAAAACAGGAAGAAGGGCTTTGCATCGCGCATCGCGCCCGTTAGACTGAGGGCAGTTCGAACCACAGAGTTATTTTATGGATACGCCCCTTCAAAGACGCGGCCTTATGTATGTTCTTTCCTCGCCCTCCGGCGCTGGCAAAACCACCATCACGCGCGCTATTCTAAATAACAATACCGGCCTCGAAATGTCGGTTTCGGCAACGACGCGCCAGCGCCGCCCCGGTGAAGTCGACGGTCAGGATTATTATTTCGTCGATATCCCGCAATTCAACGCCATGGTCGAAGGCGGCGAGATGCTTGAACACGCCAAAGTCTTCGGCAACTATTACGGCACGCCGCGCCTTCCCGTCGAACAAGCCTTGGCGCGCGGCAACGATGTGATTTTCGACATTGAATGGCAGGGCACACAGCAACTGCGCGAAATAGCGCGCGACGATCTGGTCACTGTTTTCATTTTGCCGCCCAACGCCAAAGAACTCGAACGCCGCTTGCGTTCCCGCGCGCAGGACACGGATGAAACGATCCGTCACCGCATGGGCAAGGCCGCGGACGAAATGACCCATTATTCGGAATATGATTATGTTCTGATCAACAACAATGTTGAAATCGCAATCCAGCAGGCGCAAACCATTCTGGATGCGGAGCGTCTGAAACGCACGAGACTGTCAGGTATTTCCGATTTTGTACGCGGGCTCAAAGACGGTCTTTAGACGCAAGCCGCGTCAGCGCGGCAAAGTCCTCGATATTTAATTCTTCCGCCCGTGCTTCTTCGCGAAGGCCCAGCATTTGCACCAGACCCATGTAATCTTTCAATGACCCGCGGATCATCTTGCGGCGCTGGCCGAAAGCGGCGGCGGTAATTTTTTCCATGGTGGAAAAATCGCCCTCCACCTTTCCGCGCGGCTTCAACCGCACGATCGAGGAGGTCACTTTCGGAGGCGGCGTAAAGGCGGCGGACGGCACATCGAAGAGCAGCTTTGCTTCACACAGCCATTGGGCAAGGATCGACAAGCGTCCGTATGCTTTCGTAGATGGCTTGGCCACGATCCTTTGCGCAACTTCCTTTTGGAACATCAAAATCATTTCGCGGTATTGCGCCGGATTCGCATGGACTTCTTCGAGCCAGCCCGTGAGCAACGGCGTCGCTATATTGTAGGGAAGATTGGCGACGATCACGAAAGGTCCCGTTGCACTGAACTGTGCGGCCAGCGCTGGAAGTTTTGTATTCAAGGCATCCGCATGGGCGATTTCCAGACGCCCTTCGGATGCTTCCTTCAAACTTTGTAAAGCCTCTATCGCACGCGTGTCATATTCTATGGCGATTACTTTTTTTGCACCCGCAGACAATATACCGCGCGTCAGTCCGCCGGGACCGGGGCCGATTTCAAAAACGGTTGCGTCTTTTACATCACCCGCAGCGCGGGCAATTTTGGCCGTTAGGTTAAGATCGAGCAGAAAATTTTGCCCCAGAGATTTTTCCGCGCGAAGATTATGTTCGCGGATGATATCCCGTAGCGGCGGTAAGGAAGATATAAGGTCGGGTGTATCAGACACGACGGTCTATGAAAGCAGCGGATTTCAGATCGAGCAGCGTTCTTTGCTGGATACGGTCAAGACGTTCGTAGCCGATAGCGTTCGTCAGCTCTTCGCGCGGCGGAATCGATTCTTCCGTTAATGTACGTTTTTTGATCAGTGTGATGACATACAAACCGTTGCCGGATTTGATAGGGTCGCTCACCGCGCCTTCTTGCATCGTGAGCAAAACAGCATCCAGTGCAGGATCAAGATATCCCGCCTGTATCCAACCCAGATTACCGCCTTTTTCCGCGCCTGCGGCTTTTGAGAATTGCGCGGCCACAGGACCGAACGGCGCTTTTTTCGCCTGCAATTCTTTGGCCATGCGCTGTGCGAATTGCATGGTTTCGGCATTACGCTTCGGCTGGTCGAGCGGCAAATAAATTTCGGCGACCAAATATTCCGTCTGTCCGATTTTGTTTTTTAGGCGGTCGATGCGTTGCTGGATATCGCTGTCCTTCACCTCGATCTGGCCGCGCAAAACATCCTTCACAACTTTGTTCCACGCAAGTTGTGCCCTGATCTGCGCGAGCAGTGTTTCTTTGGGCACACCGCTTTTTTCGAGCAGCACCAGAAATTGTTCGGGCGCATATTTGTTCTGTTCCGCGATGGTTTTGACGCCATCCATGACTTCTTCTTCGGACACTTCGATTTTGTTGCGGCGCGCTTCCTGAAGTTTCAATTGATCGTCGATCAAACCTTCGACGACTTGCGTTTGAATCTTGGCGCGGATTTCAGGATTGTTGGGAAGACCCGAAGAGACCATCACCAGCTTCATCCGGTCCTGCACATCCGTCATGGAAATTGCTTCGTCGTTCACGACAGCGGCGATGCCGATGCTTTGTTCGGCGCGCGCAGGCACGGCAAACGAAGCGGCAATCAACAACAATGCGAAGAAATATTTCATACCTATACCCTTAATCATGCTTTTTTGTAGCCTATAGTTGCGGCGACATTAAGCCCTTTTCTTGTCCCCGAAACGCCCGCCCGGGCGATACCGCGCCAGATAGGTGGGCAAAATCACATCCGTTGCTGTAGATGTAACGCCGAGATCGGCAAGACCCTTCGCGCCCTGTGACACCACATTGTCGGTTTTCAGGGATTCGACCTGATCGGCCGTCAAAGGCGGTTTGGGCAAGATGGAGAAAAGACATCCCTGCATCTTCGCGACGCCCCAAGGCAGGGTGATGAGCATCGGTTTTCTGCCGGTAAAGCTTTTGATTTTTTCAAACAGTTGCCGGAAAGTATAGATATCAGGTCCGCCGAGTTCGTACGTGCCACCGATGGCGGATTCCTGGGATACAGCCGCAATAACCGCATCCGCCACATCGCCCACATACACGGGCTGGAAACGCGTTTTGCCGCCGCCGATAAGGGGCAGTACGGGCAGTATAGTTGCCATACGGGCGAACAAGTTGAAGAACCCGTCTTCCACGCCGAACACGACCGAGGGGCGCAAAATGGTCGCGCCTTTGTAATTTTCGGCGATAGCGCGTTCTCCCGCCAGTTTCGATTTTCCGTATTTTGATTTAGATGTATCGCAACCCAGAGCGGATATATGGATGAAACGCCCGACTTTTTCGTTGGCGCAGGCTTTGGCTATACGGCGTGGCAATTCGGTATGAACACGGGCGAAACAGTTTTTGCCCTTTTCGAAAAGTATGCCGACGCAATTTACCACGAGGTCACAGCCGCGTACGGCGCTGGCAAGGCTGGCATCGTCGCTGTATTGACACGCAAAAGGCACAATCTGGCCGACATTCCCTGCAGTGCGCAAAAAATAGGCCCGTTCCGGTACGCGTGTTGCCACTTTTATGGTGTAGCCTTGTTTCGCTAGTCCGCGCACGATCTGGCGTCCGACAAATCCGGTGCCGCCGAAAACGCAGGCCATTTTGTATGAATCCGTTCTCATTTTATATCTTTGCAAGGGTTGGCGTTTATCCGATAATAACCAAATATGATTTTTAGCTTGTTTTCTGGCACAATAAAACAATGACTTGTTTTTCCATACATAAAAATTTCCGGCTCCTGCTGATACTGCTCCTGATCGGCATTACCGCGGGCGGTTATTATACATCCGCTTACGCGGGCAATAATAACGCCGCACAAGAATCCGAAGAGACAGACGCACCCGCCGATGAAGATGCCGCCCTAGAGGGCAGCGATGGGGAAGGTGCGGATTCGAGCGTTCCCAAACCCGGTTCCGCAGCGGCACTAAAAGAACTCCAGCGCGTGGATTCGCCGATCGTTGTCGAACTATACACCGCGTCTGATTGTACATCGTGCGTATTCGCGGACCGTATGCTGTACGATGCGTCACAGGAAAAAAATGTCATCGCGCTTTCCTGTCATATCACCGATCTGGATTCGGTTGACAAAAAAGGCAATCCGCAAGGAAGCGCGAAACCCGGACCGATGGATCCGTGCGTGTTTCGCCAATGGACCTATTCCGCCAAGCAGATCATGAACAACCCCGAAGAAGTTTCGATGAAGGTTCCCACATTCATCTTCAACGGCGATGACCGCGTCGGCGCGCGCGACCTCGATTATTTCTCGGCGGCGTTGAATTCATACCGCTATGCACCGAAAAACAGAACGCTCGAGGCTTTGGTACGCTGGAAGGATAACGATACGCTTTCCATCATGCTTCCCGAAGGCGTGAAGAAAAGAAAGAGAAGCGTTATCAATGCCAGTGTATGGCTGGTACGTTATCGCGATATGAAAGTTGAAAAAATAAACGACGGCGTCAACAAAGGACGCGTGCTCCGCTTCTCCAACATCATTCAGGACATCAAACATATCGGCAAATGGCACGGCGCCATACGGACGATGGAAATCGATGTTCCGCCCCCCCAAGGCGGCAAGGACCGCGGCGGTTATGTCGTGCTGGTGGGTGAAATGCTGGGCGAACGCATCATGGTGGCAGGCAAGGTGAACGATTATCCGATGGCGTCCGATTTGAACAAAGCCGTGCCCGCACCCCAGCCTAAAGCGCCTTCACCCAAACCTGCGCCGGATGTGCCGCCGGCGCCGCCGCCAGCCGAATAATCAGTCTGCTTTTGTAACGAAAGAATCCATCACGCGTTTTGTGCCGCTTTTGCCAAAGTTGATGTCGAGCTTTTGCCCGTCCATATGAATGACGGTGCCATGCCCGAATTTTTCGTGGAACACTTTATCGCCGCGGGAAAATCCGTTCTGGTTGGTAACATCTGCTTTGGATGAAACTTTGCTGGACACGCCGTCGATATAAGACGTTTTCCGTGCGGCATATTCCACGCCGAAACCCGATGAATCCCAGTGCGACGACCTACCGCCCGCATTACCATGCAATCCCGTTTCCGCCTGCACATCGATATGGTCTTCAGGCAATTCATCCACGAAACGCGACGGAATGGCAGACATCCAGTTGCCGTACATGCGGCGATTCGCTACGTGCGAAATATAGGCTCGTTCGCGCGCACGCGTGATGCCTACATAAGCAAGTCGGCGTTCTTCTTCCAAACCTTTCAATCCGTTTTCGTCCATGGAACGCTGGGACGGAAACAAGCCCTCTTCCCAACCCGGCAAAAACACACATTTAAATTCGAGCCCCTTTGCGCCGTGCAGCGTCATGATACTGACCTGTTCTGTGCCGGCATCGTTGTTCTGCGCTTCCATCACCAAGGACACGTGCTCGAGAAACACGGGAAGGTTTTCGAATTCTTCCATCCCCGAAACAAGTTCCTTCAAGTTCTCCAGACGCCCCGGCGCTTCGGGGGACTTATCACCCTGCCACATCGCCGTGTAGCCGCTCTCATCGAGGATATGTTTGGCCAAATCCGTATGCGACGTGTTGGATGCCATGGAGCGCCAGCGTTCGAAATCGTCGACCAGTTTCATGATAGTCGTTTTGACTTTGGGCTTCAGTTCATCCGTTTGCATCAAATCCTGCAAGGCGGAATAAAGACTGATCCCTTTTGCGCGTGCATGCGTGTACAGAGTTTGCACCGTGGTATCGCCGAGCCCTCGTTTGGGCGTATTGATGATGCGCTCCAACGCCAGATCGTCATTGGGTTGGTTGACCACGCGCATGTAGGCCAGTGCATCGCGTATTTCCATGCGCTCGTAGAATCGCGGACCGCCGATGACACGGTAAGGCAATCCAAGCTGGATAAATCTTTCTTCAAATTCACGCGTCTGGAATCCGGCGCGAACCAATACCGCTATATCATCCAGCGAATATTTCTTGAATTGCAGCGCTTCGATTTCCTCTCCGACCCAGCGCGCTTCGGCTTCGCCGTCCCACAGGCCGCGCACTTTTATTTTTTCACCATCGCCGTGGCTGGTGAAAAGCTGTTTGCCCAGACGGCCTTCATTGTTTGCGATGACCGCGTTGGCAGCGGACAGGATATTGCCTGTCGATCTGTAATTTTCTTCGAGACGGATGATGGCGGCACCCGGAAAGTCTTTTTCAAAGCGCAAGATGTTGTCCACCTCCGCGCCGCGCCAGCCATAGATCGATTGGTCGTCATCGCCCACACAGCAGATATTGTTCGATCCCTGCGCCAGCAATCTGAGCCACAAATATTGCGCCACGTTCGTATCCTGATACTCATCCACCAGAATATATTTGAACCGGCGGTGGTAATCGGCCAGCACATCTGCGTTGCGCGGATCTTTTAATATATGGATCATGTGCAAAAGCAGATCGCCGAAATCGCACGCATTGAGCGTTTTCAAACGCTGCTGGTATTGCGCATAGATAGAGCCAAGCTTACCACCCGCCAGATCACCCGTTTGATCAGGCCCCACTTGCGCGGGCATCCAGCCTTTGTCTTTCCAGCTGGAAATTTTATCCGCCAGCATCTTCGCGGGCCATTTTTTCGTGTCGATATTTTCCGCTTCCATCAATTGTTTAATCAAGCGGACTTGGTCGTCCTGATCGAGAATCGTGAAAGAAGATTGCAATCCCACAAGGTCTGCATGTCTGCGCAACATACGTGCCGCCAGCGCGTGGAACGTACCGAGCCACCAGCCCTCTACAGGCGCACCGCCCATCAATGAGCTGACGCGGTGTTTCATTTCCTGTGCGGCCTTGTTCGTAAATGTCACGGCCAATATTTGCCCAGGGAAAGCAAGGTTGCTGCGGAGCAAATGAGCAAGACGTGTTACCAGCACGCGTGTTTTTCCCGTGCCTGCACCCGCCAAAACCAGCACTGGACCTTCAGTGGTTTCCACCGCCTGACGTTGCGCATCGTTTAAGGAATTGAGAACGGAATCGGACAAGGGGGCGGGGGCGTTTTGCATGGGATAGAAATAGCCTCCGCGCCATGTAGAAGCAAGGTTTTTAGGACTATTTCTTCTTTTTGGCGAAGGCGGCAAAAGCCTTTAACGTTTCGGGGCTGATATGATGTTCCACCCCTTCGGCGTCCAGTTCCGCAGTGCGCGCAGATACGCCGATGGATTTTAAAAATCCGACAACGATTTCGTGGCGCGATTTGCAAGCCTCGGCCATCTTCTGGCCCTTGGGCGTCAAAAACAACGATCTGTATTTTTCGTTGGTGACGAAGCCTTCTTTGTTCAGTCGCGCAATTGTCTTGTTTACGGTCGCATGTGTCACGCCGAAAGCGGAGGCCAGATCCACAACGCGGGCCTCGCCTTTTTCGGCGATGAGGTCTGCGATCATCTCGACATAATCTTCCGCGGTTTCGGTTTGGTGCGCTTCGCGCACCTGTTCAAAAGCGGCAGAACGCACTTCGGTGCGCAGGTTTTTGTTCGATGGAGTGGCCATACCCCATTTTCAGCGCATTTTGGAACCGATGTCAATTTTAACCGTATATGAGAGGAACCAATTGTAGCCTTGGCTAAGTTTTTTGTTGCCTAGGCTACATTTTACGGGATAGACTATAATCATGAGCCCTGCTGCCCTTAAAGAATATCTGAGCCGCGATTGGCGGATCCAAAAAGGCGACGCGTCGTTATCGGACGTACACGCCTCCATCCCCGTCAAAAAGAAATGGGGTTCGGCGCGCCGTTTCGCGGCCTTCCTTGGCCCCGGTTACCTGGTTGCGGTGGGTTATATGGACCCCGGCAACTGGGCAACCTCCCTCGCGGGCGGCGCACAATTCGGCTACACGCTTTTGGCCGTTGCCCTTATTTCGAATTTGATGGCGATCCTGTTGCAATCCTTGTGCGCACGCCTCGGCATTGCCGGCGGACGCGACCTGGCCCAAGCCTGCCGCGATGCGTATTCCAAACCTGTCGCATTCGTTTTGTGGCTGCTCGCGGAACTTGCGATTTGCGCCACCGATCTGGCGGAAGTCATCGGCACCGCCATCGGATTGTTGTTGCTGTTCGGTATCCCGATGGAAATCGGCGTGATCATCACCGCGCTGGATGTATTTATCGTTCTGGCCTTCCAGCGTCTGGGCTTCCGTTGGATAGAGGCTTATATTGTTACATTGTTGATAGTAATCTTCGGATGTTTCGGCGTGCAGATATTCCTGGCGCAACCCGATGTCTCTGCCGTGTTCGGCGGATTTATCCCGAGCACGGAAATAGTCACCAATCCCGCAATGCTCTATATCGCACTCGGCATTATCGGTGCAACCGTGATGCCGCACAATTTATACCTGCATTCCGCTATTGTGCAAACGCGCCAGATAGGCCCCACAGATCCCGAAAAGCGCGAAGCGATCAAATTCGCCACGTGGGATTCTACTATCGCACTGATGATGGCGTTGTTCGTTAACGCATCCATTCTCATCCTCGCCGCTGCGGCGTTCCACACCAGCGGTCACACCGATATTGTCGAACTCGGCGAAGCGCACAGTCTTTTAACCCCGCTCCTCGGTGCCGCCATCGCCGCGCCGTTGTTCGCCATTGCACTCTTGTGCTGTGGTTTGAATTCCACCGTCACCGCGACACTTTCGGGCCAGATCGTGATGGAAGGTTTCATCAATATCCGCATCCAGCCATGGATGCGCCGTTTGATCACGCGCCTGATCGCCATCATCCCCGCGATCATCGTCACCATGATGTACGGTCAGGAAGGCACCGCGCATTTGCTCATCGCATCGCAAGTGGTGCTCAGCCTGCAACTGCCTTTCGCCGTTGTGCCGCTGGTATTGTTCACGATGGATAAGAAAAAACTCGGCAATTTCACCGCGCCGAAATGGGTATCCGCATTGGCGATTTTGATCGCAATCATACTGATCACGCTCAACATCAAAATGTTGATCGCCGTCGGAACAAACTTTTTTGCAGGGTAATTAAAATTAGCGCTTAATCTGCATCGCACGTTCGTGCGGTGTGGGGGCGGCGGCCACTTGGTTACGGCCGTTATGTTTCGCCGTGTAAAGCGCGGCATCCGCACGTTCTATAAGGCCGTGAACATCTTCTTCGGGATAGAATTGCGCGACTCCCACCGACATGGTGATGCGGCCCAGTAATTCGCCGTTGGAACGGTTGATGACTTCCTTGTTCGCCAGCGCTTTGCGCAATGATTCCGCCACGACGATACCGTGGTCCAGATTGGTTTCGGGCAGGATGATGACGAACTCTTCGCCGCCGTAACGCGCGGCGATGTCTTTACCTTTGATGCCGTCCGTCAGTGTGCGTGCGACAAGGCGCAAAACCTGATCGCCGACTTGGTGGCCGTAATTGTCGTTGAAAGATTTGAAATGGTCGATGTCGAGCATAAGCAACGTGAATATGCGGCCCTGCTCTTTACAATCTTTGGAAAGACCGGTGATTTGTTCGTCGAAAGATTTGCGGTTTGAAAGCGAGGTCAGACCATCCGTCATGGCTTCACGGCGCACGCGCTCCAAATCACGTTTCAGTTCCTGCATGGCGACGGCGGAACGATCCAGTTGCACTTCGAGTTTGCGGTTATGCTCCATCATCTTGTTGGTGTCGGCCACAACACTTTTCAAAACGCTCGCCATTTCTTCGGGGCTTTTTACCGATGCAACGCGTTTGGAAACGCCGGTCAATGTCGTGGAGTATTCCGTTGTGGCTTCCTTGACGTTCGTCATCAGCGAGGAGACGTCTTGCAACGTTGCGTGAATTTGATCGGAGGCTTTCGTGTAAGCTTCCTGTTTTTTACGTTCCGACAAAAATTGTTCGTGGAACGCGCGGCAATCCATGCTGGTCAATTTGCCCTTCGCCTTGATCGCGGTATCCATCGCTTTTTTCAGCTCGGCATGTGCGGAGGCATAATAAGTGTACCAGACTTCAAAATTGGTAGGGTCCGACGTAATGCCGTCTTTGTGCATGCGGGCCATGGCCTCGGCGGCCACGTTTTTGGCGAGATCTAGATCGTGATCGAATTGCATGTGAAAGACCCGTAGTTCAGTGATGATTTCAGTTAAGACGTTCAATAAATAAGGTTTTTCTTATATTATTATACTCTCCCATCGTAGCAGTCGGCCCGTTAAATCACCGTTAAGTGATTATGAAAAGAACGACTAAATCCACTTGGTGGAAGGATCAAATCTTTCTACCGGAGCGCCTCTGAGCGCGTCCGGCACTTCGGCCACGGTTTCCACCACTTGGAACATGGTCAGATCCTCGGGGCGCATGAATTTTTCATTCGAGATGTGCTGGATGGCCTCGATCATCTTGGTCCAGTAGCCGTTGATATTGACCATGACCACAGGCTTGTCGTGCAGGCCCAACTGTTTCCACGTTAAAAGCTCGAAGAATTCATCCAGCGTACCAAGGCCGCCCGCAAGGATGACAAACGCATCGGCACGGTCCACCATCATCTGTTTGCGGATATGCATGGAATCGACGATATGAAGCTCGGTGAGGTCGTTATGTTCGATTTCCCGCGCCTGTATGTGCTGGGGGATAATGCCCACCACGCGTGCGCCGGATGAAAGCGCGGAATCCGCTACAAGGCCCATAAGCCCTACACGGCCACCGCCATAAACGACATTCCAGCCGCTGGCGGCAATCAATTTGCCCAGTTCTACGGCGGCATCCTTGTATTTTTGATCGACGCGGGAAGAAGACCCGCAATACACACAGACAGATTTGATTTCAGGCATAAATTCGTAACTTCGTTTCTTGTTGCTATACGTCCTATATTTAACTGTACCATCAAGGGGATAGGGATTACCAGCCCTGCGTAAAAAATGTATTTTTGCAGGCGCTCACACTAGGCAAAGGGCCGCAAAAGGCTATAATCGCCGCATCACCCGATAAAAGGAACGCCAAAGACATGAACGAACTTCTCGAAACCATCCGCAAAACCATGCTGATCGCGCCCCACCCCGCGGGCATACCTTTCATAGGCGGCGGACTTTTGGCCGCTCTGGTTTTCGCATTCTTCTCCTCGTTCCTTTTGGTGGTTGCGCTGATTTTCACTTTGTTTTGCGCGTACTTCTTTCGCGACCCCGACCGCATCGTTCCGCAAAAACCATCGCTCGTGGTTTCTCCTGCGGACGGCACCATCTCCCACATCACGGGCGATCTCTCGCTTCCTGCCGAAATCGCAGGCGCGGATGACGGACGCTATACGCGCATCAGCACGTTCTTGTCCGTGCTCGACGTTCACGTACAGCGTTTTCCCGTCGGCGGAAAAATCATCCGCAAAGTCTACACGCCCGGAAAATTCCTGAACGCCGATCTGGACAAGGCATCCGAAGACAATGAACGCTGCTCGGTTCTGATCGAAACGCCGTCGGGCCACAAAGTCTGTGTTGTGCAGATTGCGGGCTTGATCGCGCGCCGCATTTTGAACGACGCCAAAGAAGAGGGCGATGCCAGATCAGGCGAGCGTTTCGGCATCATCCGTTTTGGTTCCCGCGTCGATGTTTATCTGCCCGAGGGCGTTTCCCCGCTGGTTATCACGGGACAAAAGGCCATCGGGGGCGAAACCGTCTTCGCAGACTTCGCTTCGACGGAACCTTCGCGCGAGGGAGCGCTTTTGTAATATATGAATGTCAGCGATTTCAAACCGAAGGACGCAAACGGCAACGCTCAGGGCTTTAACGCGCTGGGTCTGAACCGTTTCATCCCGAACCTGATGACGCTGTGTGCGCTCGCCGCGGGCCTAACGGCCATTCAATATGCTTGGGACAATCTTTGGGAAAAAGCCGTGCTGGCGATTTTGATCGCGGTCGTGCTCGACGCCATGGACGGTGCGACCGCACGATTGCTCAAAGCCACCAGCGAATTCGGTGCGCAGCTTGATTCATTGTCCGACTTCCTTGCCTTCGGTGTTGCACCCTCAATCATTCTGTATTCATGGATATTGGAAGAATCCGGCAAAGTCGGCTGGATCGCGATGATCGTTTTTGCAGCAGCATCCGCGCTCCGCCTCGCGCGTTTCAATTCCACGCAAGGAAAATTGCCTGACTGGAAAAAGAAATTTTTCTCGGGCGTTCCTGCACCCGCAGGCGCGGGCCTCGCGCTTTTGCCGCTTATCATCTGGCTGCAATTCGACAACGATGCATTCGTCGAATATAAATTCGCATCCCCGCTGGTAGGCTTGTGGACGATCTTCGTCGCAGGTTTGATGGTCAGCCGTATTCCGACATTCTCCACCAAGATGATCCGCCTGCCCGCCAAGATGGGCATGCCCGCGCTGGCTTTGGCGGCGCTACTGATCGCCGCGCTCGTGCACGCTCCGTGGCCGACATTGACCGTCATGGGGATCGCCTATATCGCCTGCGTGCCGTTCGCGGTTCAAAAATTCCGCGCCATGCAAAAAGAATATGCGGATGACGAAGACCTCACCGACCTCGCCATAGGCGCAAACACGCCCGAAGAATTTTCATCGAACGAATAAATTTATACTGAAGGGGAAAGATTATGATCGACGCACTGCTCCGCAACAAAATCACACCGCATCTCGACCGCATCGCCCCGCGCGTAGCGCAAAGCGGATTGACCGCCAACAAACTCACGCTTCTGGCTTTGGGTTTCGGTCTTTCCGCCTGTTTCTTCGCGGCGTTGGCGATTTATCCGCTGGCGTTCGTATTCTTTTTGGCCAGCAGATTTTTTGACGGTCTGGACGGCGCGGTCGCGCGCTCCACGGGTGAAACCAATCTGGGGTCGTTCCTTGATTTCTTTTGCGACTTCGCCGTGTTCGCGGCATTCCCGCTATTCTTTGTTATGGGCGCCCCTGAACACTTCTGGTCGGCACCTGTATTACTTTTTTCCTACGTGCTGATGATGAACGCCTATCTGCTGCATCACCTGTTCGCCTTGCGCACGGGCGCACCGCAAGGCGCGGTCGGCGGCATTGTGGAGAACACGGAAATGATCGTGTTCATCCTGCTCTGCTGTCTTTTTCCTATGGGATTTTCGGCCTTCGCGATTTTCTTCGCGCTGATGTGCTTGGCCACCGCCGGACTACGCACACTCAAAATCATTCAACTGTTAAAAGCTTAATTAACCGGGACCGCTACCTAAACCGGGGCCTGTCGCGTATTGCTGCATAGCGGGAGCCGCGACCTTGACTTCCGGTTCTTCGACTTCCATGCCGTCTTCGGATTTATCGCGGAAGAAGTCGAATATAGCACCTGTGGCTTCGCCAATCGTCTTTGCGACTTGTGATCCGAAGTAGCCGACATCGCCCCTGTTCATTTGGGCGCCCTCAATATCTGCGAAGGAAGCAAGAGATTGTCCCGCGTTCGTAGCGCGTTCAACGGTTGCGCCGTCACCGCGCGGCAAATTAACTGCGGCGGCGGTAATGCCGAGATTGGCTTCATTCGCGGGTGCGATAGAGGATACACCGGCATTGACGCCCATATCTTCTTCGTTTTGTCTGAGTAATGCTGAAGGGCTGCTCATATTCTATGCTCCTGCCGCGGATGTTTGATCGACGTAATTGTCACGTGCTTCGGACAATAACTCATTGGGACGAATGCTCGGACCGCTGCCAAGACCCATCGAAGGTGAATATTGTTGTGCCTGGCCGAGCTGCGCGGAGTGCTCCTGGCGCACACGCTGCACGCTTTCCAGCGCTTTTTCCGAAGCCAGTTCCTGACCAAAAGTCATGCGTTTTGCTTCCTGCACCGAATTCATGCGGCGTTCCACACCCGTCCACGTAGATGTTGAACCTGCTTCATCCTGACCTCTTAAAGAAGTCGAGGAAATGCTGGAGCGTTCCAGCAAGCCTGCGCTGGAATCACTGGAACGGCGAAGTGGTGTAACATTCGACGCCGCACCAGTATCGTTGCCTGCGCCGAAAACTGATGGCGTTGCAGGCGCACGGTAGACACCGGGCGATTTGCTGATACCGAAGAAATCATCCGCACTGCGTGCGGTAGCGGGGGCCATGCCGCCCAGATTTTTGGCGGGATCGCGGCCCAATGTGTCACCCAGAAAATCCGCAACCGTGGAAATGACTTTAAGGCCCGAAGCCTCTGCGGCGATATCGCCGTATAATTTGGATTCGCTGCTGCCGTGTGCGGCGCCTGCGATTTGGCTTTCCGCTTGCGTAACGCGGCCGCCTTCTTCTTTGGCTGTTGTAACGGTGGCTTTTGCTTGGCGCTCGATCTCGTCGACCTGCCCCCTGCCCATATCGACATGGGCTTCAGGTACATGTCCCGTATCTTTATTGACCGTGTATTCTTGCAAAGACATTGTTTAAACCCCTTAAACCCCGCGGAAACTTCAGACACCAACATACAAGGAATGCCTTAAATTCCGCCTAATATACATTAAGAGTACCTTATACGGCTTACAAAACTCAAATTTGCCGAATACTTGAGCAGAATCCCATTAAATCTTTTTTAACCAGTATCTTACGCGTTGCGCAAACGGCGGTAGGAGAGCGCTTCGGCCACATGGTTTTCTTTGATTTCGACGCTTTCGGCGAGATCCGCGATGGTCAGCGCCACTTTCAACAAACGGTGATAGGCCCGTGCCGACAATTTCATGCGGTCCGCGGCGTTGAGGAAGATAGTGTGCGCGGCAGAAGAGATAGGCAGATGTTTATCGAGCCACTCGGCATTGGCCTGCGCGTTCGTCAAAATACCTTGGTCAGCAAAACGCTCCTGCTGGATATCGCGCGCGTAGGCGACACGTTTTGCCACCTCCGCTGATTTTTCGCCTGCACCTTTTTCGGCGAGATCGATGAGGCTCACTGCGCCGACTTCCACCTGAATGTCGATGCGATCCAGCAATGGGCCCGACAATTTGTTCTGGTATTCGCCGCCGCAACGCGGTGCTTTCGTACATTCCTGTTCGGGATCGCCCAGATAACCGCAACGGCACGGATTCATCGCCGCAATCAATTGAAACGCGGCAGGATATGTCACGTGCGCATTCGCGCGTGCCACCACCACCTCGCCAGTCTCCAAAGGCTGGCGCAAAGACTCCAATGTTCCGCGCGCGAATTCGGGAAGTTCGTCCAAAAACAATACGCCGCGATGCGCGAGCGATATTTCACCGGGCTTCACGCGATGCCCGCCGCCGACCAGCGCAGGCAATGACGCCGAATGATGCGGATCGCGGAACGGACGCGTCTTGATCAATCCGCCTTCGGGCAACGCCCCCGCCAAAGAATGGATCATGGATACTTCCAGCGCTTCGCGAGGGCTAAGCGGCGGCAATATGCCGGGCAGGCACGATGACAGCATCGATTTGCCCGCGCCGGGCGGGCCGATAAGCAAAAGATTGTGACCGCCTGCGGCGGCAACTTCCAATGCGCGTTTTGCGCTCTCCTGCCCCTTCACTTGGGAAAGATCAGGCACACGCCGCGCGCTGTCATTTGCTTCAAGCACTTTCGGTTGCGGCCGCGAAAGAACTTGCGTGCCTTTGATATGGTTGATGATTTGCAAAAGATTGGATGCCGCCAAAATTTCCAGATCGCCCGCCCATGCGGCTTCGCCCCCGCAATCTTCAGGACAGATAAGCGAGTTGTCGTTGCTCCCTGCATGGATAGCGGCAGGCAAAACACCCGCAACGGCGCGAATGCCGGCATCCAGCGACAGCTCGCCGAGCACGACATATTTTTCCATCTCTTCTTTGGGCAGAATTTCCATGGCTGTCAAAAGTCCGAGCGCAATGGGCAAATCGTAATGCGACCCTTCTTTCATGACATCTGCAGGGGCCAAATTCACGGTCAATCTTTTGGCTGGAAGCGCGATACCAAGTGCATGAAGCGCCGCGCGCACACGTTCCTTGCTTTCCGCCACGGCTTTGTCGGGCAATCCCACGATCGTAAAGGCCGGTAAACCGTTGGATATCTGAACTTGAACGTCAATGGATTGAACATCCACACCTTGAAAGGCTATCGTCGATATTCTGGCTACCATGATTTTTGCCTTCCTTTCTCGGGCGCGGGATCAAACCATAGTTTTCCGCCGCCATAAGAAATGCAGATTTCCTGATGGGCAAGAATGCCGATGGTTGCCCTCAAAATGAAATACACCGCGCGGTCTTTAACGATCATTTGCACGGCCGCGTTGGGTTTATCCGAATGGTTGCACATCGAAACCGCACCAAGCGCCAGCAAACCTGTCTTGTCCTTTTCGGAAATCCCTAAAATATCGGCGTCTTCTTGGGCCAGCGATTTGGCCAGAAAATAGTAATTATAAAGATGAGTTTTATTAATGGCCGCGGCATCTGTTTCATTAAAAACAATGGCAGGCGCCACTTCCAAAATCGTTTCGCCGATAATTATATCGCGGCAGAACAGGCCAAAGCCTTTGTCGGGCACATGCTTTAAATACAACCCCGAAAGCCTGTCCAAGTTTTCGATCATATTCCATCTATGCCACAACAACCTAAAGGGGAAAAGAGCCCTTTAACCCTTCATTCATTTTTCCTTAAATAACTGTTCATCTAATGCGGGTACAAAGGGAATTGAAACTGAACTTATCCTTTCGGGAAACACCACCATGTCCGCAGTTACAAAAGAAGATGTTGCAAGATTGCACGCCTATCTGGTCGTGCCTGTTGCCGTATCCGATGCCATTCAATGCGCCGCGCCGCTGGATGGCGAAACGCAATACGGCCTGCATGTTTCCTTATCCGAAATCGATCCCGATTCCGCTTTGCTGGCCATCGCGCTCTCCGCGTACCGCATCGCCGCCGAATATTCCGCCGAGATTCCTGTCGCAGCCGTTTTGAAAATCGAATCCGACAAAATTATTCAAGACTACGCCCCCGAATGGCTGGCCAATTACCACCAGCATCCTGTGCAGGGCGATGATCTTTATGATTTACTGAGCCACGTTCCCGAAGATCTCGAAGGTCTCGCGGACCTGCTCGAATCTTTACAGGCTTCTATCCGCGATCCCTTGGATCCTTCGCACACGTTGTGTTCGGTTCTGGCCATTCAGGCGCGCGCGCACATGGAAATCGCAGATTATGTTCTGGGCGAACTCGAAAACGAATTTATCAGCGAAATCACGGACGAAGACAGCTTTACGAAGCAAGTCCTTTTTGCCCACGAACAAAAGGCCGCCACAAAAGGCGCGGTCGGGGACAACATCATCATGTTCCCCATGCACAAGCGCAGATAAAAATTATTCAGACACCATCGGCCCGATTTTTTTCCCGCCCAGCAGATGGACGTGGAAATGCGGCACTTCCTGTCCGCCATTGACGCCCGTGTTGGCGATGGAGCGGAAACCTTCTTTTACCAGACCCAGATCATTGGCCACCATGGATACCGCGCGGTAGAACCCTGCAATTTCCGCATCAGAGGCTTTTTCCCCGAATTCTGCGATGGAAACATATTTGCCCTTGGGAATAACCAGAACATGGACGGGAGCCTTCGCCCCTATATCGTGGAACGCCAGTGCATAATCGTCTTCATAGACTTTTTTGGCGGGAATGTCGCCGCGCAGGATTTTGGCGAAAATATTGTTATCATCATAGGCCATACGGCTTCTCCTTCTTCTTTACAGGAACCCGTTATCTATACTAGAAAAGCGCATGATCATCTACCCCGCCATCGACATTAAAGACGGCCAGTGCGTACGCCTTTTCAAGGGCGATATGAACGCCGCGACAGTATATAACAACGACCCTGCCGGACAGGCACAGGAATGGGCGCGTGCCGGATTTTCGTGGCTGCATCTTGTGGACCTGAACGGCGCGGTCGACGGCAAACCCGTGAACGTGGACGCCGTGCGCAGCGTTTTGGGCGCATCCGATTTGCCGGTTCAGCTCGGCGGCGGCATCCGCACCATCAAACAAATCGAGGATTGGCTGATGGAAGGCGTAAGCCGCGTCATACTGGGCACGGCCGCGGTGAAAAACCCGCAGCTGGTGCGCGAAGCCTGCGCGAAATTTCCCGATCAGATCGTGGTTGGTATTGATGCGCGCGGAACGCGTGTTGCGGTGGAAGGTTGGGTCGAAGAATCCGATATCCACGTCATCGATCTGGCCGAAATGTTTACAGACGCAGGCGTCGCCGCGATAATCTACACGGATATTTCGCGTGACGGCACGGGAACGGGCCTCAACATGTCCGCAACCATCGAGCTCGCAACCTCTACCACTATCCCCGTCATCGCTTCGGGCGGTGTGGCATCGCTTGCCGATGTACGCGCCGTGCGTGCCGCCGCCCAGCACGGCGTCACGGGCGTTGTCATCGGCACGGCGTTATATGACGGCGCGATTGACCCAATGATGGCGTTGCGAGAAGCGATATGACGCTCAAAGTCCGCATCATCCCCTGCCTCGACGTCAACAACGGGCGCGTGGTGAAAGGTGTGAGCTTTGTAGATCTGGTCGACGCCGGTGATCCTGTGGAACAAGCCAAATTATACAACGATCAAGGCGCGGATGAATTGACGTTCCTCGACATCACCGCAAGCGCCGAAGGCCGCGACACCATTTACGATGTAGTCAAACGCACGGCGGATTCCTGCTTCATGCCGCTCACGGTCGGCGGCGGCGTGAGAACGCTGGACGATGTGCGCAAACTGCTCGATTGCGGTGCCGATAAAATTTCCGTGAACTCCACCGCCGTTTCCAATCCGCAATTTGTCAAAGACGCCTCCACCAAATGCGGCTCACAATGCATCGTCGTCGCCATCGACGCACGCAAAAAAGCGGATGGTTCGGGCTGGGAAGTATTCACCCACGGCGGCAGAAAAGAAACAGGCCTCGATGCGGTTGAATGGGCCAAGCGCATGGAAGAATATGGCGCGGGCGAAATTCTTTTGACCTCGATGGACAAAGACGGGCAGAAAACGGGATTTGATCTGGAACTGACGCGTTCTGTGGCGGACTCACTATCGGTTCCCGTCATCGCTTCAGGTGGCGTCGGAAATTTACAGCACCTTGTAGACGGCGTAAAACAAGGACATGCCAGCGCAGTACTCGCCGCCTCCATCTTCCATTTCGGCACGCACACCATTGCGGAAGCCAAAAATTATTTCACCCAAAACGGCATCCCCGTAAGAGGTCAATATGTCTGATATCATCGCGAAACTTTTCGAAACCATCCAATCGCGCAAGGGAGCGGATGCAAAATCATCCTACACTGCGTCTCTCTTCGCCGAAGGCACGGGCAAAATCGCCAGCAAAGTCGGTGAAGAAGCGATGGAAACCTGCATCGAGGCCGTGCAGAACAATCCTGAAAAGCTGAAACAGGAATCCGCTGATTTGTTATTCCACCTGATGGTGCTGTGGGCAGATCAAGGCATCACGCCCGACGATGTTTACAAGGTGCTGGAATCCCGTCAGGGCACATCGGGCCACGACGAAAAGGCATCACGCCCTAAATAATCTTGGCTGGATTGCCTGCGACCGTATCGCCCATCGCAACATCGTGCAAAACAACACTGCCCGCACCGATATGCGCTGAATCACCAATCCTGATAGGCCCGATGATCTGCGCATGTGCGCCGATCATGACATTGTTGCCAATGATCGGATGGCGGCGTTTGTCGTCCCAGCCTTTTCCGCCCAGCGTGACGCCTTGATAAATCAAACAATCATCGCCGATCACCGAAGTCTGGCCGATGACGACGCCCATGCCGTGATCGATAAAGCAATTTTTGCCGATGCTCGCTTCAGGATGGATTTCAATGCCTGTCAGCAAGCGTCCGATATGCGCCCAGAAACGTGCAAGCGCGCGCAGTTTGAAATGCCACAAAATGGACGCCAGCGGATGAAACACGGTCATCACATGAAAACCCGGATAGGACAGAACGATCTCGAACACCGACGGGTCGGCGGGATCGCGTTTTTGAATCGATTCAATAAAAGACATTATTCCAAACCTTCAAATAAAACCGTTGAAAGATAACGTTCCGCAAATGACGCCAGAATTACTACAATCATTTTGCCTGCGTTTTCAGGGCGCTTGCCGACTTCCGCCGCCGCCCACAACGCCGCACCCGAGGATATGCCCGCTGGCAAGCCTTCACTCTTTGCCACTTCGCGTGCGGTGTTGACCGCATCGTCGTTTGTGACATGCACGATTTCATCGATCATGCTGCGATCCAGAATGCTGGGAATAAAACCCGCACCGATGCCTTGTATCTTGTGAGGCGTGTGTTCACCGCCGGCAAGCACCGGAGAAGCGGAAGGTTCAACCGCGATTGTTTTGAACGACGGATTTTTTTCTTTTAAAATTTGCGACACGCCCGTGAGTGTTCCACCCGTACCCACGCCGCTGATCAGAATATCCGCTTTGCCTTTGGTGTCGTTCCAGATTTCGATGGCAGTTGTTTTGCGGTGAATTTCGGGGTTTGCAGGATTATCGAACTGCGACGGGATAAATGAATCTTTGGTTCCGGCCGCGATTTCTTCGGCCTTCGCTATCGCGCCCTTCATGCCTTTTTCCGGCGGCGTCAGAACCAGTTCCGCGCCGAGGAATTTTAGCATCTTGCGCCGTTCGATTGACATGGATTCCGGCATCGTCAAAATCAAGCGGTATCCTTTGGACGCCGCGACGAACGCCAGTGCAATCCCCGTGTTGCCCGACGTCGGTTCGACCAAAACCGTTTTACCAGCGATAATTTTACCTGCTTTTTCGGCGGCTTCGATCATCGCCACACCGATACGGTCTTTCACACTGCCCAGCGGATTGAAGAATTCGAGTTTGGCGACGAGGTCGGCCTTCACATCATGTTGCGCGCAGAAACGCGGCAAGCGCACCAAAGGCGTGGCACCCACAGTATCGATGATGCTGTCGTAAATCTTTCCCCGGAATTCAGGCATGGCTTGGCTCCTATCAGAAGGAATATACCAGCCTCGGCGGAAAAGAAAACCGCCTGTTATTTCTTGTCAAAAAACGCGGGATTGATGTTTTTATAGTAATACAAGGACGTGATGGTTTCACCATCCGAGCGCACGGAATAAGGATGTTCGCCGAATTTCACGTAGCCCATAGATTCATACAGGTTTATCGCGCCTTGCATCGTGTTGCGGACATCAAGATTGATGACGGCGAAGCCTTCTGCCTTCGCTTTTTCTTCCACCGCTTCGAGCAGCATTTTCGCAAGACCATGACCGCGCGCCCAAGGCGCGACAAAGTTCGTCGTCATCTGCACCACATGTGCCTGCGCGGCATTGTGCGCGGCCGGCATAATCAATTGCGTGGTTCCGCAGATCGTTCCGTCCAGTCTCGCCACGAACAACCAGCGCGAAGGCGCGGTTATTACGCCCTGCCAGTATCTTTCCAACGTCGTGCGTTCGGGAATTTCAAGCCAGCCGAAACCGCCGCCGCCGTCGATCGCCGCATCCGTCGCATCGCACAGATCGTTCAAATCGCTTTTCGAAAGCGGTTCGGTGACTTGCAGAACGGTGGCGGCGGGAGCTTTGGCTTTCAGGTTTTTTTGATCATTCATTTCAAAAACGGCCTTTTCGTTATCAAGGGTTCCATCTGAGAAAGCCACGGATCAAATCAAGACCTGCCCCTTGGCTTTTTTCGGGGTGGAACTGACACCCGATCATATTGTCTTGTGCAACAATCGCGGCGAACTTACCACCATAATCACACCATGCCGCAATATTTTTGCTGTCCTTACATTCGAACACAAAAGAATGAACAAAATAGAAATCGGGAAGCGTGTTATCGGAATTCTTTGTGATGCCCTGCAACACGAAATGCTGCGGCTGCGCTGTGATCAACGCGTTCCATCCCATGTGTGGAATTTTTAAATTGGAATCCGACGGCGTCATTTTTACGACATCGCCCTGAATCCAGCCGAGTCCTTTGTGTTCACCGAATTCGAGACCCCGCTCCGCCATCAATTGCATCCCGACGCAAATGCCGAAAAACGGTGTGCCGCGTTGCAACACCTTTTCTTTTAAAACATCCACCATGCCATCGACGCTCGACAGCCCGTTCATGCAATCCGCGAATGCGCCCTGCCCCGGCAACACGATCTTGTCGGCGCGCGCAACCTCATCCGCTTTGTCAGTGATGATGACGCGCGCGTCTATGGCTTCCTGATTTTGCACGAAATCAAATGCTTTCGCGGCGGAACGGAGATTGCCGGATCCGTAATCGATGATGGCAATCGTTTGAGACATTTAGTTATGCCTTGTCGCCACGCGTTTTCATGATGGAAACTATAATACCTCCCGCAAGAACCCCGAGCGTAATAGCAAGGGAAAGCGGTGCAGGTATGTGGCCGTCGAAAATGCCGTTATAGAAGACCTTGAGACCGATAAACACCATGACGATCGAGAGCGAGTATTTTAGATACACGAAGCGGTGGATAATGTGCTCGATCGCAAAGAACAATGCACGAAGCCCCAGAATAGCGAAGATGTTTGCCGTGTATATTACATAGGGATCGGTAGTGATGGCCAGAGCCGCGGGTACGGAATCGAAAGCGAACATCACATCCGTCAGTTCGATCGTGAGAAGGCACAAAAAGAGTGGTGTGGCGTAGGTAACCATCTTCCCGCTGTTGTCTTTCAGTTTGACGAAGAAATTATTGCCGTGGAGATAGGCATCGACCCGCATGTGTTTGGCCAAGAACTTCACATAGGGTTTTTGTGTGTAATCTTCTTTCTCGCCCTCTTCTATCTTCAAGAGCTTGATACCCGTTATGATCAGAATAACGGCGAAGATATACAGAACCCATGCGAATTCATGAACGATCGCAGTGCCGGCGCCTATCATGATACCGCGCAAAAGTATCACGCCCAGAATACCCCACACCAGAACGCGGTGCTGGTATTGCCTTGGAATCTGGAATGATGCAAAAATCACCGACATCACGAACAGATTGTCCATCGACAAACTTAGTTCCAGGATCCATACGGTATAATAATCCGCCGCCATGTCCATGCCGTTGCGGAACAAAACCCATATCCCGAATGCCAACCCCAGCGCGGCGTAAATTCCGGCGAGGCGGAGGGATTCTTTGAATTCGATAACATGATCGCTTTTGTTCAGGAGGAACAAATCGACATAGAGCAGAACGAAAACAGCGGTCAGAAAGGAAAGCCAGAGCCATGCAGGCTGTCCCAGAAAAATATCGAATAAAAAGTCCATGTGCCCTTAACCGTCGTTGTGTTTCTATGAAGAATGAACATACGGAAATATGCCCGCATTTCAAGGTCTTCATCGTACAGGACAGATAAGTTCAGAACAACCGCAAATGGCCGTTATGCGGGCGCCGAAGGCGCAACGGGCGGCGGACCTTTTTCGAATTCACGCCCCAGTTGCATGTAGCGACCCAGACCATCGCCTATCTCTGCCACCCCCAGCCCGATTTCGAACGGGTTGAGCGTCACCAGCCCGTGCAGAACCGCGCCGATACCGATACCCGTTTCGAGCGGGGAAAGCAGCTTGGCGAGCAAAGAGACATCCTTGCTCATCGTGCCTTCGACGGCGCCGCGGAACACCTGACGGAGCGCACCCGCGGGATCGGCCGCGATGCTTTTGTAGAAATCGGCGATATTGCTGACGGGGTTTGCGAATTTATAATCGATTTTATCTTTCAATTTTTATCTCCCTGATTTTTTATTTTTTTGCATGCGTCAAAGCGCGCGGAAGTTTCGCCACCGCGCGCTTCACGAAAAGAATTTGTTTTATTTTTATGCGGGAGCTGTCGGCGCCGGCCCGTTCAGTGAACGCCCGATCTCGATATATCGCCCTGCGGCATCGAGGAAGAGCGCTGCACCCGCCCCTGCGAGCGGAGGCGCGCCCCAACCGACAACCGATGTAATGGCACCGCCGATAAGCTGCGCGGGCAAAAGCCATTTCTGGTCGCCCTCAAGCTTGTCGCCGCCGCTGGTGATGCCTTTGATAAGGTCACCGAGTGCTTTGGCAGGCTGTCCTAATGAATTGAATAGCAGTGCGATGCTCGAAAGAGCAGGTCTGTGTTCCATGATAACTCCCTGTAAGTAATTTTTTATAGTTTTTTATATTAAAACCATCCTATCACAACGGCGGTAAAATTCAAGATTTTTCGCCGCAACGCAGAAATCCGCCGTTTGTAGCGGCGGATTTTTGAATTTTAATCTTTGTGAATTTATATCGCGTAGGCTTGATTGAACTCGAAATCCTGCACGCGCAATATAGTGGCGAAATTTACAACATGTTTCTGAGCGGCATCCTGCACACCACCTGAAACATCAAAAACTTCTGTAGAATTTGCGGGAGCCACGGCAATTATTTCGAACGGCTGGCGATCGCCCCGGGAATAACCAAGAATTTTTCCGATTGGTGCATTGGCTTCGCCCATCACCTGGCCCGCAACCACGCCTGCATATTCTGAGAATTCAACATGTGCGGGCTTGCTTAATGCCAATCCCGGAACCTCGATAAGTGTTTTTTTGCTGTAGGGAATTACTTGCCCTTTTGCATCCGTCACAACCGCACTATGTACTTTTTCAAAGATATCTCTCATACAAACCCTCTGACGTAATATGTTTTCATAATTAAGAAATAGAATATATCTCTGCCATGTGATTTTTGCAATGCACTTTTGAGGGTTAAAGATGCTAAATCCCCCGCAACTTGGTTAATGACCGCCAAGGAGTTAAGAATTATCTTGTCTTTGCCGTTTCTTAACATTATGTATATTCGAAAATGAGGTACGCTACCGAATGTCTTTCGATGAATCTTTAGACGCGGACTTCGAAGCCGCAACTGAAAGCCAAAATCCGTTTCCGGTGGTGGAAATGTGGATGCGCGTGCACGGGATGACATTGCCTGAAATCAAACATGCTGAAACCACGGACCATTTTTTCAGCGTGTACGGTAAAGACAAAAAAAGACCGATGTTCACCATCCCTTTTCAAACCGCCGCCGAGGCCACCAGGGCGCACGCCATACTGATTGGTGAAATGGCGGATCTGCGTCGCACACTTAAACGCGAACTTATAGTTTTATAGAAGGTTTATAATGAGAACTGCAGCCGTAGAAAACATGACCAGACTCATGGAAGATCAAACACCCGTCACCTTTGCCTTGCTGCGCACACCGCGCGAATTGGCCGACAACGCGATGTTGCGTGATATTTTTGATCGCGGTGTTGTGTTCGGCGTATCCACCAAGGGCAGCGAAGTTCTTGTGAGCTACTCACCCAACAGAAAAAAGGTCTTCAACGAAATTAATAATCATAGCTTCAGCTGCCCCAGCGAACCGGAAGCGTTCGAATGGAAACAGCGCTTGAAAACCAGAGGCATTAATCCAAGGCCGTTATAATCAGAATTTCTGCGGCGTCTGCTTCAGGCGTGCGATGACATCATCCAGCTGATCGAGATTTTTGAATTCGACTTTCAAATCACCCGCGGTTTCACCCGACATCGTGATGGTGACTTTCAAACCCAGCGCATTGGCAATTTCTTTTTCCACGGCCAGAAGATTGGCATCCTTGAACGTGGGCTGGCCCGGTTTCGCACGGTGCTGGATCGAACGACCCGCATCTTCGGCGGCGAGTTTTTCCGTCTGGCGAACCGAAAGGCCTTTGGAAATAATTTCCTGCGCCAGCAGCGCGGGATTTTTCGCACCGATCAACGCGCGGGCATGACCTGCGGACAATTTATTTTCAGACACCATCGTCTGCACGCTGCCGGGCAAGGACAGCAAACGGATCATGTTTGCAACGTGGGAGCGTGACTTGCTGACCAGTTCGCCGACATTTTCGGATGTGTAGGAAAATTCGTCGATCAGACGTTGGTAACCGCGTGCTTCTTCGATGGCGTTCAAATCCTGACGCTGGAGGTTTTCAATCAACGCGATCTGCAGAACCTGACCGTCATCCAGTTCACGGATGATGACGGGCACTTCATGGATCTGCGCTTTCTGGCATGCTCTCCAGCGGCGTTCGCCCGCGACGATTTCATACATGTCTTTGGAACCGCGCATGGGGCGGACCAGAATAGGCTGGAGCAAACCATGGCGTTTGATGGAATCGGCCAGTTCGGCAATCGCGGCGGGATCGAACATCACGCGCGGCTGGTCGGGGTTCGGAACCAGTTGGCCTATGCCAAGCGTTTTACGCGGGCCGGTAAGCAGCGGGGCCGCCGTATCCGAAGCGGTGGCGAAAGTCGCCTCCTCGTCTTCGAACAATGCATCAAGGCCGCGGCCTAATCCTCTGGGTTTTGCGTTCATATCTTTCCCTCTTTAATTATGCGACTTGCGCGGCTTCGGTTGTTTGGGCTGTGGTCTGCGCGTTCAATATGCGTTTCTCGCGTTTCAGGATTTCGGATGCGAGGCTTATATAGGCCTTCGCGCCGGGGCATTTCATGTCATAGACGATTGCGGGCAGGCCGTAGGACGGTGCCTCGCTCAGACGCACGTTGCGCGGGATGATCGTCTTGTAGACCTTGTCGCCGAAATAATTGCGGACATCGTCAGCGACCTGATCGGACAGATTGTTTCTGCGGTCAAACATGGTGAGTGCAATGCCGTGGATTTCAAGGCGCGGATTGAAGCTCTTGTTCACGCGCTCGATGGTTTTGGCGAGGTGGCTAAGGCCTTCCAGCGCAAAGAATTCACATTGCAACGGGACAACGACGGCGTCGGACGCCACCAGCGCATTGAGCGTAAGCAGGCTCAGGGATGGCGGGCAATCGATGATCACATAGTCGTAAGGCAACGGCACGCGCAGGGCTTTTTGAAGGCGGTATTCGCGATTCTCGATTCCGACCAGTTCGATCTCCGCACCGGACAAATGGATGGAGGACGGCAAGACAAAGAGCCCGGGAACCTTGGTTGGCTGCACGGTTTCCGCCACACTGGCATCGTCGAAGATCACATCATACGTGCTTTTGCGGATACCGGCACGTTTGATACCCAAACCGGTCGAGGCATTGCCTTGCGGATCCAGATCCACAAGCATGACCTTTTTGCCAATAGCGGCCAGAGCGGTTGCCAGATTGACGGATGTGGTTGTTTTGCCGACGCCGCCTTTTTGGTTNNGGCATCGTCGAAGATCACATCATAGGTGGATTTACGGATGCCGGCGCGCTTGATGCCTAAGCCTGTAGAAGCGTTGCCCTGAGGATCCAGATCGACCAGCATTACGCGGCGGCCGATAGCGGCCATAGCCGTGGCAAGATTTACTGCGGTCGTCGTCTTGCCCACTCCGCCCTTTTGGTTGGCGATGGACAGGATACGCGGGATACGATTGGCTTGTCTGGCTAGCTTGGGGGGCTCACTATTGGATGGTGCGGAAGGCGTAAATCCATCGGTCATGGTCGGTCCCTTTGTTTCACGTGAAGCGTTGAGAAGCCTGTTTTGCACGGATTCCGCCCTACGGGTCAAGGAAATTCGCCTTATAATATAGCTCACAACCTATACAGGTTTTCTCCCGATACTTGTTAACACCAAGATTGCGGCGGATTTCTCAGTAATGCTGGGCACTTGTTTCACGTGAAACTCCCATATCCCCACCTTATCCACTTCTTTATCCCAGTTTTCACCCTTGGGAAAAATAGCCGTGAGATTGGGATTAGATTCAGTCCATGGGGCGATGTAATCCAAGAGTTGTTCCAGTGAGGCCAACGCACGGGCCGTTACGATGTCGGGGGGCGGAAGCTCGGAAGCGGCATTTTCAATACGGGCGTTTCGAATCGCTACGTGTACTCCCGTTTCACGTGAAACGGTCTGCAGAAAGGCGCACTTCTTGGAATCGCTCTCTACAAGTGTTACCGAGAGATCAGGTCGTTCCATAGCCAGTACCAGCCCTGGAAACCCTGCACCCGTGCCTAAATCATAGAGAGTTTTTGCGGATGGTGGTATCAGTGGCAGAATCTGGAGAGAGTCTTCGAAATGCCGCTTCCATGCATCCTGTACCGTGTTGGGGCTAATCAGATTGATCTTTTCCTGCCATTTTAAAAGCAGGGCCAGATAGTGCTCAAGCGGCTTCATGGGAACGGGCTTCTTTGGCGCGACGTTTGACAAAGCGGAGCAGGGATATCAGCGCAGCCGGCGTCACGCCTGGGATGCGCGATGCCGCGCCCAAGGTAGCGGGGCGTATCTTTTCCAGCTTGCTACGAACTTCCGTGGAAAGGGTCCCGATATCGGCATAATTTAGGTCTATGGGGAGGGCCATACCTTCTTCTTTGCGGAAGGCTTCGATATCTATTTCCTGACGCCCCGAGTAACCCGCATATAAAGAGTCAATCTCGACTTGCTGGCGAATGGCAGGCGCAACATTCATCATCTCCGGCCAGATCGCGCCAAGCTTTTCCCACGTAATATCGGGGTAGGAAAGCAGATCGAAAGCGTTGCGGCGGCGGCCGTCCTGATTGACCACAACCCCTTTTTTTTGCAAATCATTCGGCGTTGCCGTCAATTTGTCGCGAATAAGCTTTTGGGCAGATAATAAATCCGCTTTTTTGGCCTGCCATTTTGTCGTCCGCTCGGTTCCCGCAAAGCCGCGATCTATCGCTTTGTCGGTCAATCTTTGGTCCGCATTATCAGCGCGGAGGGTCAGGCGGTATTCCGCGCGCGAGGTGAACATGCGGTATGGTTCTGGCGCGCCGCGGGATATCAAATCGTCCACCATGACGCCTATATAGGCGTCTGCGCGGTCCAGTATAAAAGGCTCCATGGTTTCACGTGAAACCGTACCCGCCAGAATTGCTGCATTAAGCCCTGCAACAAGACCCTGCGCGGCCGCCTCTTCATAGCCGGTCGTTCCGTTAATCTGCCCAGCCAAAAAAAGACCTGAAAGTCTTTTAGATTCAAGGGTTTGCGTTAAGTCACGGGGATCACAATAATCATACTCTATCGCATAAGCCCATTCGAATACTTTGGCATTCTCCAGCCCTGGAATGCTCGCAATAAGCTGTGCTTGCACATCTATAGGCAGCGCGTTGGAAATGCCGTTCGGATAAATGGTCGGATCGTCCAAACCTTCGGGTTCCAAAAATATCTGGTGACGCTCTTTTTGGGCGAAACGTACGACCTTGTCTTCAATCGAAGGGCAATAGCGCGGACCAGTTCCCGAAATTTGTCCCGAATACATAGGCGCCTGATGGAGATTCGCGCGAATGATTTCATGGGTTTTTTCGGTTGTATAAGTGATGCCGCAATCGATCTGGGGCACGGTAATTTTCTCGTTCAGGTAGCAAAATGGTATGGGCGTTTCGTCAGCCTTCTGCATCTCGATCCCCGCCCAATCTATAGTGCGGCCATCAATTCTGGCAGGGGTTCCGGTCTTGAGGCGACCCAAAGGAAATCTAAGTTTTTCAAGTGTTTGCGCCAATCCTACGGCAGGCTTTTCTCCCACACGTCCGGCCGGTGTTTTTTCCAAACCGCGATGGATTAATCCGCGTAAAAAAGTGCCCGTCGTGATGACCACGGACTTTGCAGAGTACTGCATACCATTGCATGCAACAACTCCTGCGATACTGCCATTTTGTATCACCAGATCCTCGGCACCACCCTCCAAAAGTGTGAGATTTGGATAGTCATTTAAGAGGGCTTGCATGGCTTCGCGATAGAGCTTTCTATCGGCTTGGGTGCGGGGTCCACGTACAGCAGGACCCTTGGAAGCGTTTAACATACGGAATTGGATGCCCGCTTGGTCGGCCACACGACCCATAATGCCGTCCAATGCGTCGATTTCACGAACGAGGTGCCCTTTCCCCAGGCCGCCGATAGCCGGATTGCAGGACATAACGCCGATGGTCGACAATTTGTGCGTCAACAAAGCTGTCTTTGCGCCAAAACGCGCAGATGCCGCCGCCGCTTCACAGCCTGCGTGCCCCCCGCCGATCACAATGACGTCAAAAGATGTGTCCATTTGGCGTTTCTATACTCTTTTTTGTCTGCACGTGCCACAGCTGTTTTTCATATACTTGACAGAATAGTGATCCGCCGCCTAACCTGCCCTATATAAAAAGAAAAAGAGAATGTGTGATGACCAGAGCCACAGCCATAAAAACGATCACGGGAAAATTCCGCGCCAACGTGCTCGCCGATAATACAATCGACGTCACCAGCGAAAATCCCGAACTTGAAAAACTTGGCATTGTGAAAGCACGCTTGAGCGAACAGTATGCCAATGTCCTTGCGTATGAAGGCCAAACACCGGAAGTCGGTGATGAGGTCGTGGTCACGCATATTCGTTATGGCGGCGGACAGCCGACAGAAATTTCTGCGATGGAATATAAACGCAAGGAAATAAGCCCCGAACGCATGCGCCAGATCATGGAAGACGCGCCGCTTTTCAATTACTAAATTACTGCGAGGATAACGAGAGAATAGCTTGCGAACACAACGTCTCGACAGGTGTTCCCGTTTGCTTTGTCTGCGCTTCGACCTGTGACAGTCTTTGCATCACGGCAAGCAGTTTTTTGTCCGAGTATTTGCGCAGTTGCGACGTGAAGGAAGGTTTATATTTGAAGAACACTTCGGGCTGAAGCTTCTTCATCGCTTCATCCAAACCGTTTCCTTCGTTCATCAGCGCCTTGGTGTAATGCAGGCGTTTGAAATGATTTTGCAGCGTGCGTAAAATGCTCACGACCTGAATGCCTTCGCCGAGCAATTTGTTGTAGGCGCGTAAAGCCGCTTCTGGTTTGCCTTCCCCGATGGAATAAACCAGATCGTCCAAAGACTGATCACCCGCTTCACCTACGGCCGCCTGTACATCATCAAGTTTGATGGATTTTTCCGTACCCATATAGGTGATCATCTTTTCGATTTCGCCACGCACGCGGGCACGGTCCCCCGCGATGTTCTGTGCAAGCCATGACAGCGCGTCGGATTGAATATTGTATCCATTAGAGGTGAGGGTCTGGCGTACCAAGTTCGCCACGCCTTTTTCATCATCTACGTAACAAGGAACTGCGGCGGATTGTTTGTCCTTTTCGATCAACTGGCGTAAGCTCGAACGCGGACCCAATTCTCCCGCTTCCATTATCACCAGATTTTCCGGACTGGGGTTTTGCAGATATTCCTTCAGCAACGTCGTAAGCTTATCGCCGGCATTTTCGATGCGGATCAAACGCGTGCCGCCCATCAAGGACATAGCGTTGGCTTCATCGGACAAGCGTGCGGGATCATCAGCCAGAATTTCTGCCGTGAGCACGGTGACATTGAAAGGGTCGTTGATATCGGGAACGGCCGTAGCGCTCATCGCGGATGCGCGTTCTTTCACCAGACCGTCGTCGGGACCATAAACAAGAATGACCCGCGCCTTAGGATCGGGTTTCTTCACGAACGGTTCTATATCTTTCCACGTGAGTTTCATGAATCTCTTAACGTTTGAAATAGAGCGCGGTTTGCGTTTCTATCTGGCGTGCCAGATCGGCCAGCGCCGCCTCGCGCGCATCGTTCTCGGATACGCGGGTCGTGAACTGGCTACCCAGAACGTTATACGATGTGAAGGCCTTTAATTCACGCGTCAAAACCACCTGTCCCGTGGCGCGGTCCGTCAAAAGCATGGTGCCGGTAATCTTGATCTGCTTCCTCGTGGCTTCGGAATCCACGGTGATGTCGAGGTCGCTTTCCAGCTCATCTATGCCTGTAACGGTTAAAAGATGGGTCGGCGAAGACGGGTAGCCCTCCTGATAAAAATTATCGATCAGTATGTTACGCAGATATACGCCCGATTGATCGGGGATCAGGGCAATCTCCACTTTCTCCAGCCCTTGGAGAGCGGAAACGCCCGTCGAACCTGCACCCGAGCCATACATCGGTGTGAAGCCGCATGCGTTGAGGGGGAAGCCCAGCACCGCAAAAAGCAATAAAATTAGGATATTTTTTATTGACATAATCGTCAAAAACCTTCGTTATATAACCCGTATAGCAAAAATAATAAGAAAAATTAAGTAATAAGGGTGTGTAGAGGATGTTATCCAGCCTCAAACAAACAAACGCTTCTGCGTCCGCGGAGCCTATCTATGTCAGAACGCATATTCCTATGCATGATCTGACCATCGCCAATTTCCGCACGAAATTCTTCTCCTCGGCTGTCTCGACATGGAAAGAAACCGCCGACGTTGCCGTTGCCATGAGTTGCGCGCGCCAGGTTTGGTTCGGATTGAAAGATAAATTCACCGATTTTCCTGGCCGTGAAAACACACGTAGCGGCATAGATTTTTACGAGGGCGCGCCTGCCTATAAATATCTTTTGCGTCTGGTCATGGGGCTGGAAAGCAAATATGTGCGCGAAGACAGTATCAAGGGTCAGGTCTTCAATTGCTGGAATACCTACGAAACCCGGGACGAGGACGGCAAGAAAAAACTTGAAAAAATTATGCAGGATATCAAGGCCGACAGCCGCTTTATCAATGCGGCTGTGCTGGATGGTTACAAACATTACAAACACGAAATTTCCGCACGTGATTTGTCGGGCCAGCAAAAAGGCGAACGCATTCTTATCGTCGGCTGCGAAAGCCGCCACGGGAAATTATCGAACTTCACCGACGGCATCGCCCGTGTGACAGGAAACGGCCGCAATACACGCGTATCCGAAATCATCATCACGCACCCCGACCGCAGCACGCTGGATAAGTTATACGATGAAATGCAGGGCTTGAAGGGCGCGGGAATTCTGGCTTGCGATGTAACGCGCGTGCCCTTCGGCAAACTATGCCAAGGCATAGAAAAAGCAAAGCATGTCTACGTAGATATGCCGATGGGCAGCAACCAAGAAGCTGAAGAATTCATCCAACTGGCGTGGCAAACACGCCTTCGCACAGATAATAATCTGGTTATGTTGCGCGGTGCGCCCGAAGAAAAAGGATTTTCGACGCCGTTCTGGGAAAATGCGGAACTGGACAATTATATCTCGCCCGAAATGATCCGTGCCGATATGTCGGCCCGTGTGGAACACAACAAGTGCCTTTTGGATATGGCTGATAAGGCAATCGATTTTTGCGTGGGCATGCGCTCCCGCGGTCAAAATCCATCGCTTTCAAAGGTAAAAAATTTCCTTGCGGAAGTGTCGGAAAATCCCATAACAGCATCTGAATTGCCCGCGCCGAAAAGCGCCGTAGCTTAAACGCTCTTCTTCTTCGCGAGCGCCTTTTCAGAGATGCGTGTATAACCCCATTCGAACGTGAAGGGTGTGGGGTTTTCGGATTTCTTCAAATGTACATGAAGACCAGTGATATTCGTCAGAGGTATCATCTTTTCAATTTCGAACAACGTGTCCTTGTGTGGCACGGACCAATGCGTGACGGTTGCTTTCGCCGCATGTTTCGCGTGCGCTTCGCTTTCCGCGACAATCAGAATATTTTTGTGCAGTTCGTCGAAATGCGAAGGGTCGTAACCCCCCAGATTCACAAAAAATAATTTCTCTACACCGTCGTAAAGTTCGGATTTTAAGGAAACATCGTAACCGTCGATGCATGTGACCTTGGCCCATACATCAAGATGGAGCGTATCGGGATCACCCCACCATTCGCGGCGCAGTGCAGGATATGTGTCTTCTTTCGTTTCGCCGGCGCAAAAGCGCATATCATGGACTTCGAGGTTGGATGTCGGCGTATGACCACCGATCAGAACCATCCAAAGAAACGGGCCGTCGCTCACGCCGCAACCACGTTGACAATTCTCCCCGGCACCACGATGATTTTTTTCACCGATTTTCCTTGGAGCGCCGATTTGACATTCGATTCTGAAAGCGCGGCTTCTTCGGCTGTCTTTTGATCCGCCGTTGCGGGCAAGGTGATCGTCGCGCGCATTTTTCCGTTTACCTGCACGGCCAATGTTACCGTGTCGGATTCCAGCAAAGCGGGATCGGCTTTCGGCCATGCGGTCTGTGTGAGATTTTCTTTATGCCCAAGCTGTTCCCAGATTTCTTCGGCCAGATGCGGCATCATCGGGTTGATCATGATAATGAAGGATTCAATCGCTTCGCGCAGCGCCCATTGATCCGAAGCATCCGCCGCTTTGAACGAACCGAACGTGTTCGACAGTTCGCGCAGACGGGCGACCGATTTGTTCATGTGGAAGGCTTCGATATCTTTGCCGACGCCATCGATAGTCTTGTGCGTTTCACGGCGTAGCTTCAGAGCATTGTCCGAGAATTGCGCAGGCTTCGCGGCGGATTTGGGCAACGATGCCGCAACTTCGGAAATCATCCGCTCCAGTTTGTTCACGTATTTCCACGCGCCTTCGATGCCGGCGGTAGTCCATGCAATATCGCGGTCGGGCGGGGAATCGGACAGAATGAACAAGCGCGCGGCGTCGGCGCCGTATGTGTCAATGATGTCTTGCGGGTCGATGACGTTCTTTTTGGATTTCGACATTTTGACCTGCGCGCCAATGGTGACAGGTGCGCCGCCTTCTTTTTTTACCCAGCCGCCATTATGGCCTTGTTCGACTTCCGTCGGGTAAAGCCATTTGCCTTGGTCATCAGCGAATGTCGCGTGCGTAACCATGCCTTGCGTGAACAAACCCGTGAAAGGTTCCTCCGCTTGAATTGGATAACCGCAAGCCTTCATCGCACGGGTGAAGAAACGAGAATAAAGAAGGTGCAACACGGCATGTTCGACACCGCCGATATATTGATCGACCGCGCCCCAGTATTTGGCTGACTTCGCAGAGAAGGCTTCCTTGTCGTTGCGTGCATCCATGTACCGCAGGAAATACCACGACGATTCAAAGAACGTATCGCACGTATCCGTTTCGCGGATAGCAGATGCTTTACACTTCGGACAGTCTACGTGTTTCCATGTCGGGTGACGGACCAGCGGGTTGGTGGGTTCGTCGTAGTTGATGTCTTTGGGCAATTCCACGGGCAGTTGGTCTTCGGGCACGGGCACGATTCCGCACACATCGCAATGGATCAATGGGATTGGGCATCCCCAGTAACGCTGGCGTGAAACGCCCCAATCGCGCAGGCGGAATTTCGTGACACCAAAGCCCTTATTTAAAGATTCCAGTTTCTGGATAGCGGCGGCAATTCCATCCGTTACGTTTTTACCGTTGAGGAATTCCGAATTGATAAGTTTTCCTTCGCCCGTGTAGGGAAGTTTTTCATCGGGAGGCATATCAACCACAGGAAGGATATCGAGTTTGTATTTCGTGGCAAATTCAAAGTCGCGTTCGTCATGAGCGGGGCATCCGAAGATCGCGCCCGTTCCGTAATCCATCAAAATAAAATTGGCAAGCCATACGGGAAGTTGTTTGCCCTTGATGAACGGATGTTCGACCGTGTGTCCCGTATCGAAGCCGATTTTTTCAGCCTGTTCGATCGCGGCTTCGGATGTTCCGTTCGCCTGACATTCTTTCACAAACTCTGCGAAACCTTTTTTGCCTTCACAGAGTTTTTGCGCCATCGGGTGATCCGCGGCGAGCGCGACAAACGACGCGCCGTACAATGTGTCGGGACGCGTGGAGTAAACTTCGATTTCGCCATCTGTCGTCGTCAGGTCGAATTTGAATTGCGCGCCTTGGGATTTGCCGATCCAGTTTTCCTGCATGATGCGGACTTTTTCTGGCCAGCGGTCCAGCGTCTTCAAACCGTCAAGCAAAGCGTCACCGAATTTCGTGATGCGGAAGAACCATTGGTAAAGCTTGCGGCGTTCGACCGGTGCGCCCGATCTCCAGCCCTTGCCGTCCACAACCTGTTCGTTGGCCAGAACCGTGTTTTCGACCGGGTCCCAATTGACCATGGATTCTTTCCTGTAGGCTAAGTCCTTCTTGTAGAACTCGAGGAACATCTTTTGTTCGTGCTTGTAATATTCGGGGCGGCAGGTCGCAACTTCGCGGGACCAGTCGATGGCCAGGCCCATGGACAAAAGCTGGGCCTTCATCTGTTTTATGTTGTCGTACGTCCAGTCAGAGGGGTGTACGTTCCGCTCCATAGCGGCGTTTTCGGCGGGCAAGCCCAGCGCATCCCAACCCATAGGGTTTAAAACATTAAAGCCCTGAGCTTTTTTGTAGCGGGCCACAACATCGGAGAGCGTATAGTTGCGGACGTGGCCGATATGGATGCGCCCCGACGGGTAAGGTAACATGGCCAGTACATAGTATTTAGGCTTATCAGAGGCTTCGGTGACCTCGAACGCTTTGTCTTTAGCCCATTTTTCGCGCCATTTAGCCTCTGTGCTCTTTATATTGTAGCGTTCCATACGTTATGTTAATATCCCGATGCTATAAATATGTTGGAAATCCAGACTATTGCTAACGTTTCGCCCTGGAAAAGGCAAGCGGGCTGCATATAGAGAGTGTCATGCGTATAAGCGCTATATTCGGAGCGGATAAGTCCGCCTACACCGCCCTCCTACCCTTCTTCGCGGAAGTCAAAAAACTGCGCGGCGAAACAGAGGTGCTGACCGCCCGTCAGTGGGGATCACAGGACGAAGACGAAATCCACGAAATCGCCGAAGACAAAATCCGCATCAAGCAACGCGAATATGAAATCTTGTCGGACCCCGAAGTCTGGCTCCATCTTGAAACAGCGAACAAAAACAAAAACGCGCTGAAAAAATGGGAAAAGAAAAATCTCGAGGACATGACCTCGGCCCACGCGATCGCGACATCCGCGCCCAATATCGAAAGCGTTGCGACGAGTTTGAAATTGTTCGCAGCGGGCGAACAGGGTTTTGCCAAAACCCACGACGATAATCCCGATGACCGGGCGGCGTTGTGGGAAGATCAAAAACCACTTTTGAAAGCGGGCTTCATCGGCCTGTGGCAGGATTTGAAACAAGCCGCGGACAAAATGGACAAGAGCGTCTATGAAGTCGCGATGATGCGCTACATGCCGTATAAATCCGACAAGGACATATACGCATATCTGGATTCTGTCGAAGAGGAATATCCCGCGATCGTGCAGGCGATGTTGCAGGATAACGAACGCGAAGAAGCCCTGCCTATCCCCACCTTCGTGCAATTGTGCGAAGGACAAGACCGCGCGGTCATGGAAGGCAAATACGCGGCCTTCATGGAAGAAATACAGCAGTCTTTCCTCAACGTCGCAGGTTGGACCAAGCAAGAACTCGAAAAACAAGGCGTGCAAGTAAAGCGCACCATTATCGGTTACGGCGGTTATTGCTGGGGCTCGCCGCAAAACATGACTGTCGCCATCGGTTTGGAAGACGAGCCTTGCATCATCAACACCGCCGTCAAAACATCCGCGCATGAAACGGGGCATTTGCTCGCCATGCTCGAACTCAACCGCATGCCCGAAGAACAACGCACGCAACTGGTGGGGCAGATCAACGGTATGGGGCTGCATGAAACATATGCGCTCTATTTCGAGGAAATGGCCAAATCCAAAAAAGGATCGGAAATCATAGCCGCGCTGGCGCACAAGCATTTCGGTGTCGAAGGGCCGGAATGGTCGGCGGAGAATATCTACAAACATTCCAACCCGCCCTTGAACAGCGAGGAAGCGATTATAACGTTGCTCGACAATTCTTCCGATATGGTCGCCATGCCCGCCGCCTATGCGTGGCGTGTAAAGATCGAACAAGACATCCTGAATTCCAGCAGTGCCGAGGAAATAGAAAACAAGGTCAACATGATGCCCGAGACGTGGGCGAGCTACATGGAAAAGATCACGGGATTGAAAGGGTGCTACTCCGCCACCGATTTTGCGGTCGATGAATCCCACTGGTTCATCGGCATGGCGGGGTATTTCCCCGCTTATCCGGAATCCGCCAAGAATGTCGCGGCACTGCGCACGCATTACATGGCCGATCAGAAAGTTCTCTTCAACAGCAACAACGCTTCAAACATGGAAGAGTTAGTGGGGCCAAGCTTCGAGCGCATCCGCGCCGATCTGATGGCCAAGGGTTCTACGGCCAAACCCGATGTGCTTTTGAGAGAGGCGGTAGGCCACGTCCCGACCATGAAATCCTATCTGCGTGATCTTTCACCCGAGGCGCGGGAGCAAGACCGCGCGGCGGCAATGCCGGTTCACTATCCTTCCATGGGCGGCTGATAATTCCATTGATAATTTCTAGGCGCGGCGATGCGTTTATGATATTAATTTTCCAGAAATGGAACGCATCACGCGGGCGCAAGCCCTCAAAACCGCTGAAGAGTATAACCGGAAACACATTCTTCCGGACGGTTTCGAATTCCGTCCCTGCGACATTGATGATCTGGAGCCCCTACTCGAGGCCGGCGCCAAATGCTTCGCCTATAATTCCCCCACCCGTCCCGAAATGCGCCACGCCCTTACCAAGGCGCACGCGGCTATTTTCGCGCTTCAAGACACAAAAGATGAACGCATGGCAGGCTACCTCTTCGTCGAGGGACATATCGCGCGCAAAAACCTGTATATAAACACCGCCGCCCTTTTGGAAGAGTATCGCGGAAAGGGTCTGGGGGGCGCACTCTATGAATTCGCGTACCGCTTCGCCGCTGATCTGGACGCGAAAGGACTATGGTGCCACACCGCCTTTGACAACGACGTAAACATCCACCTGATGAAGAAAATGGGGTACGGGATTTTACGCCGCGAAGAAAGTTATTATGACGACGGTCGCGCCTGTCTTGTGTTCACCAAGAACATTGCGGCCTAAGAGAGAGTTTAATGCACGCGCTTAAAACAAAATCGGGATCGGAAATATTGGGGTTTGATGATTTCATCAAAAACCAAACCGCGCGCGGTCTTTTCAAGGAAGATGCGATGGCGCCCGAATGTGACCCGCGCGTGCTGAACACCTACAACAAACTGGTACGTGCAGAATATCCGAAGGACAAAGAAGCAGGCATAACCATGCTATGCGGCAAATACGGATTTCACCGAGACGCGACTGACAATGAACGCGCAGGTTTGAACTGGGCGATGTCTACGCCGTTGATCGATATGTGCATCGGCGTATCGTTCGAGGAATTCAAAAAAGATCTGCCGGCATTGAAAGATGAATTGGTGAATGATGTCATCATCACCGATAGTTTTTCGTTTACGGACGGCTTCGGAAATCATGGCGGCGCAATCATCGGTCTTCATTCGCCCGTTGCGGACATATCGACGAATTTCGATGCTTATCTGGAATCGCTCACGACCGAGCGCCGCAAAAAATACCGCCGCATGGTGGCAGACTTTGAAAACACCCCCCTCGTCTTCAAACTCTCTTCGGATGCCATTACCGACAGTGAGATAAAATTCGTGAGGGATAATCTCACCGCGAAATGGGGCGACGAAGCGGGATACGCCTTCCGCCAGACTTTGTGGGCGAAAGCCGTGCAGACGGTGCGGCCCCAGCAGGTTCTGGTCATGCGTGTTTATGACGGTGATGTGATGGTCTTCATCCAGACCATGATCGTCAAAGGCGATACCGTGATTTGCCAGTCGATTACGAAAGACGAAAACAAATTTTATTCGGGCCTTGCTGCAATGACCGATTTCGAATGCATAAAAATGCTGTGCGGCAAATATAAAATCTTCGACGCCTCTTGCCGCACGGGATTGACGGATCCGGAATCCATCGGCGTCGCCAAACGCGCAACCGTGAACAAGAACTGCATTAAACCCCTATTGGCGATCGGTGCTAATTTTCCCGAACCGGAAAAAACGATGATCGAAAGTCAAACCATTCAGGGAAAGGAAGCCTGAGATGAGCAACAACGATAATGGAAACGGCCATAGCGGCCTCAACAACGGCAATGGCAACGGCGACATTTCCTCGCTCTCCTCGCCCGCGCGCTACAAATACCTGATCGTGTCGGAAAAAATCCTAGATATCGATTATTCCGATCCGCAGACGCTGTTCGTAACCGCGCAGGATTTCATCGCCAACAAAGCGGGTGTCGATTTCCGCAAAATGGGCAACACCAAGATTATCAACCTGTGCAGCAACTTCGATTACTTGAGCAAAGGCTATTACGTATCCTTGATGGCCGAAGCACGCGGCATCCGCTGCATTCCGTCCGTCGCCGATATGATCTCTCTGCAATGGAAGCGCCACTATCAAACCGCCCTGCCCGAATTGAATGCGTTGGTCGACAAACATTTCAGAGCGCCCGACCGCGAACCGAGCTCTTACAAATACATCGTCTATTTCGGCCGCGTGAAGGAAGATTCACTCGAGCCCGTCGGTCGCAGATTGTTCGACTTGTTCCGCTTCCCAATGATCACCGTAGAGATAAAGCAGGATTCCAAAGGAAAATGGATTGTTGATTCCGTCGAGCCGTTATCCATCTTCGATCTGCCGAAAGACAAACATGAAACCTTTGCGACTTACCTGAACAAATTTACAGGATCCGCTTGGCGTGAAAAAACCGAAAAACGCACCAAGCACTGGGTCGGCATTTTATACGACCCGACGGAAAAATCTTCGCCAAGCGACAAGGTCGCGATTCAAAAATTCCTCAAGGCCGGTAAGGATTTGAACGTATCCATCGAATGTATCACCAAGAACGACTACTCATCGATTTTGGAATATGATGCGTTGCTAATCCGCGAAACCACGGCGATCAACCACCACACATATCGTTTTGCCGCGAAGGCGGAATCCGAGGGAATTCCATGCATCGATGATGTGCAATCCATCATCCGCTGCTGCAACAAGGTGTTCCAGTACGAACTTCTAGAATCAAAAAAAATCGCATTGCCCAAAACACACATCGTTGACCGCAAATCCGAAAAGCAACTCTCCGAAGAAGTCTCCTACCCCGCCGTCATCAAAATCCCCGACGGGTCTTTCTCGCGCGGCGTGATCAAGGTCGACGATCCTTCCGCTTTCCGTACCGCAGCGCTCGAGCTTTTGAAAAAATCCGACGTTATTCTGGCGCAGGAATTCGTGCAGTCGGATTTCGACTGGCGTGTCGGCGTCCTCGATGACGAAGTTATTTTCGTGAACAAATATTACATGGCAAAGGGACATTGGCAGGTTTACAACCACAGCGCCCCAAAATCATCCAACAACTGGGCAGGTGCGCATGAATCCATCGACCCGAAAAGCGCGCCGGAAGAAGTTCTCGCGACAGCGTTGAAGGCCGCGAAACTTATCGGCAATGGATTATACGGTGTAGATTTGAAAATCAGCGGCGATCGCATCATTGTGATGGAAGTGAACGACAACCCGAACATCGACAGCCAGATTGAAGATACATTCGCAGGCGATAAATTATATCAGACGGTGATTGCGTCTCTCGTGCGCCGGATTGAATCGATCGGGGAAACGACTATCCGCAACGCAGACAAGTCGGGCGATATTATTCCTCGCCCATATCCGCAACGCGCAACTGGCGGGCGCGGGTAAGGATCGCATCTTCCATCTGCGTGCCGGTATTGTCGGCCACGGTGGAATCCACCCATTTGCCGCCCTTGGTGATCTGGCGGAAGACTTTTACCTTCACGCCGTCCGAACGCAATTGTTTGTCCAGAATGAAAATATTGACCTTGAAACGCTCTTCGGGTTTTTCCTCGGCGATGTACCAATCCGTAATAATGACGCCGCCGAACGGGTCGGCCGAGGCCAGCGGCATAAAGGAGACTGTGTCGAGCGAGGCGCGCCATAGATAAGAGTTCACGCCTATCCCATTGGAGCCATCGTTCTTTTCTTCTTTGCCGCCCAGAAGGGTCAAACCGTCTTTGCCGAAGATACTCTCGCGCTTGGCATAAATATCATTGCCAGTAGTTGTGCGATCATGGCCCGAAGGATATTTGGCCTCGCCGCGATAGGAATCGCATGCATTTACGGAAAATAAAACCGCGGTGGCGAGAAAGACCAAAGCAAGAAAACGGGCGTGCGTCATGTAAAGGACACTCCTTAACGGGCTGTACGTGGTATTAACGTTTGGATTGATTACCATGGGCAGGGGTCACGCTCAAGGCCCCGCCCCCTATTCCCGCATTTCTATCCGCAGGCCTAGGGAATCCAACGTTTTTTAAGAGACATGTCGCGCTTTTCCATGTTGACATAACTCAATTAAAACGGCCGATTATCACTGTTGCGCAAATGCCACAGGATTGTACCAAATTGTATCGGGGGTGTCCGCGTTCGTTGACCCTCCCCCTCCTTTCAGACTAAATGATGACATCACTCGGAGGGTTCCGGGTGGTTTTCTTATATCGGCCGGCCACTCAAACTTATCTGGCCACTCTAAGAAATCTTTTTAATATTTGGAGGAATGAAAATGAAAAAATTTCTGCTGAGCACTGCCCTCGTAGGCGTTGCCTTCGCTGCTGCTCCGGCAATGGCGCAAGTTGACGTTACAGTTGGCGGTCACACGAAAAACTACATCGGCTTCTTGAGCCAAGATGATGATGGTGCTGATGAAGAACGCAACTTCGATATGCTGCGTGAATCCGAACTGCACTTCAATGCTGAAGGCACGGCTGACAATGGTCTCACATACGGTTTCCACGTTGAATCCGAAGTTGACCAAAACGATGGTTTCGCTGTTGAAGAATCCTACCTGTACCTGGCTTCTTCCCTCGGTCGTTTGAACCTCGGTTCTGAAGACGGCGCTGCTTACCTCTTGCAAGTAGCTGCTCCTTCCGCTGATGCAAACATCGACGGTCTGCGTCAATACATCAACCCAATCAACGCGACTGTTCTCGGTCTCGGCGCTTTGGGTGAACAAGACTACGATCAAGATGCTTTCGACAACCAAGACGAAAAAATCACGTACTTGTCTCCTAACTGGTCTGGCTTCCAATTCGGTTTGTCCTACACGCCTGAAACCATCGATGATGGTACGGCAGGTCTCGCCGGTTTCAACACTGACGACACGGAAGACAACCAAGGTTCCGCATACAGCGGCGCTCTGCGTTACGAAGGCACGTTCAACAATGTTGGTTTCGCACTGGGCGGCGGTTACACGCACGTTGAGATCGAAAACGACGATGTTGCCAACAACACGGAAAGCGGTTCTGAATGGAACCTCGGTGCTGACTTCGACATCGGTGCATTCGGCGTAGGCGCAGCTTACAAGAACCTCGATGGTACGACGAACGGCGATGCTGACGAAGTTGACACGATCGTTGTCGGTGCTGACTACACGACTGGTCCTTTCCAGTTCGGCGCTTCCTACTTCAACGCAGAAGTTGATGGCGGCCTCGAAACCGACCGTTACACGGGCGGCGTAGTTTACACCGTAACGCAAGGCTTGACGCTGCGCGGCTCTCTTCAATACAACGACTTTGAAGCAGCTGGTGCTGATGCAGACGCTACGTCTGTTCTCGGCGGCGTTCAGTTCAACTTCTAATCGAAGCTGACAATCAATTTGAAAGGGCGCCCTTGTGGCGCCCTTTCTATTTGTGGAATGATAACCCCATGACCGTTACAGAGAATTTCGAAGATATTAAGCGCCGCATGAAAAAGGCTGAGCGCGGGGCGGGGCGCAAGGAAGGCGCCACGCAGCTCGTCGCCGTCACCAAAACCGTATCGGACGCGGCGCTGGAAGAGGCGCTGGCATCGGGCCACAGGGTGTTTGGCGAGAACCGTGTGCAGGAAGCCGCCGCACACTGGGCTGATCTGAAAACAAAATATCCCGATATCAAACTCCATTTGATCGGGCCGTTGCAAACCAACAAAGCCAAGGACGCCGTTGCGTTGTTCGATGTCATCGAAACGCTGGACCGTGAAAAACTCGTCGATGCTTTGTCCGATGAGATGAAAAAGCAGGGCAAGGACATTCCGTGCTTCGTGCAGGTCAACACCGGCGATGAAGAACAAAAAGCTGGCATCGCGCCACGCGATGTAAAAGACTTTCTGGCCTATTGCAAAAAGGCAGGACTCACCGTCACGGGATTGATGTGCATTCCACCCGTCGATCAACCCGCAGGATTGCATTTCGCATTTCTAAAAGATCTTGCGCGCCAGCATGGTTTGAGCGAACTCAGCATGGGTATGTCCGCGGATTTTGAAAAAGCAATAAGAGCGGGCGCAACCTTCGTGCGTGTCGGCACGGCGTTGTTCGGAGCGCGATAAAGATAAATGAATTAAGCGTTCCAGCTTTGCGCAGGAGCATTGCGCGCGGCAAAATTTTTGTGACCAGACGCCGCTTCGTAGGCGGCAAGCTGTTTGGAAGAGGGCGCCGCCGTAGCAATCGGCTTCGCTTGCGCATACACGAGATCGGGCTTCTTCGCACCGTCAGGCGTGATGTCGAAACCGGCAAGCGCGAATGCATTCTCCGCCAGATCTTTTCCGGTTGTGCTTTTGGCCACGGCATTCACAACGCCGCTGACGGCACCTATGGGCCCCCCGAAAATCGCGCCGCCTATAATGTTGCTCATCGGCTTGATCACATCACCTGTGAGTTTGCGGTAGATCATTCCGACCACGGGCAGATGTTGCAAAGGGTTGATCATGTCGATTACATCACCGAAAGAAAAATCTTCTTCGCCTTCGGGATAGGCAATGTCGGGCTTCGCACCTTCGCCCGTGTTCGCATTCTGCGCGGCGGGTGCATAGGTGTTGGCGTGAGCGGCCAAAGCCGTTTCATGCACCATGGAGCCGAAGGTCGGCATCGGGCCGGCCGTGCGATCGTTCAGATCGAAACGCATGGTTGCGCGCTTCATCGAACCCTGCCACGACTGGTATACAGGATCGGGGCGGGCAGCGGGCGCTGCAGAAACTTGTGCGGTGGCGGACGGATCAATCATCGAATAGAAATAGTGCAAGCCCCGTGCCAGCCGGAAAGCACTCTGGACACCGCGGAATCAATGGGTTAGTCGTTATAGTTCAAGGGTATAAGAGCCCCTCCGGAAAGGAATTCATGGCCAAAGCGCCTTCCATAGCCATTTTTGCCCAGAGCGCGGCCAAAACCGCATATTTGGGCGATCTGGTCACCCGCGCAGGGCTTTCAGTGATCGATAACGGCGAGGCGGGCTTACTGCTGGCCGAAGGCGCAGCTCCTAAGGGCGTCAAAGCGGAAAAGATATTCATTTTGGGCGAAGGTGAAAACAGCGCCTCCGTACGTCACCTTCCACCACCCGTAAAAGCCTCCGCCCTGATCGCGATATTACAAAATGCCCATAGATCGGAAAGCAACGCACCCTCCATTCTGAAAATAGGAAATCACACGCTCGATGTCCGCGAAAGTCTGTGGATTTCAACGGGAAAAGAGTCCGTAAGACTAACAGAAAAAGAAGTTGCCATTTTGTCGTATCTGGCGAGATTGAAAGGCTCCACAATATCACGTGAGGATTTATTGTCCTGTGTATGGGATTATGCGCAAACTGTGGAAACCCACACGCTTGAGACGCATATTTACCGCCTGCGTCAGAAAATTGAAGACGATCCGTCGAATCCGAAAATCATTCTTACTATGGATGATGGTTATAAGCTCGGCGTATAAATCAACCTTTGGATTTTTCCAAACGTACAGCCTGTACGAGCGCCTCTAGGAAAGTATCGGCCTTTTCGATGGTCAAAACTTGCAAGCCGCGGCGTGATAATTGCTCCAGCTCAGCGATCAACACATGGATGGTGCGCAATTCGTCCGAACGCAGCAGATCGGCAAGATCGACCGGCTCTTCTTTTTGCGGCTCAGACGGTGGGGGTGGAGGTTGTTCGGTGTGGCTGTAGACGGCCATGGTGGCATAGGCCTTTACTGCACGCGCGGCCGTGGGCGAAGCGGGTGTGCGCTCTTCGGGGCTGAGGCCCGCATAAATCGAATTGGGATCGACAAGGTTATTTTCTTCGGGTGTTGGTTCGCCGCGCGTCTTCAAAAACTGCAAAAGAAACGTGCGCAAAGCCTCGACGGACACTTGTGTGGAATCCTCCCACATCGGTGTCGTATCTTCTTTCTCTTCAAATTCCTGCTTCTTGCCCTGATCGTTTTTATCTTCGCGTTTGATTTCAAAGCGTGCGTCGGCATGCTCCGCTTGGCGCAGATGCGTTTTGAACAAAGGTCCGAGTTGCGAAAACATGAAAGAAACAATCCTTCCAAGGCCTCATGGCCCTAAGGATATTATACCACAGCGCAATATTATTGCGAAGAGCGGGCGCTCTAAAGTACGGTAAATCAGGTCTGTATCTAGGTTTTTAGGGTATTTGCACCGGTACGGAGGTGCCTTCCGTCGGTGCCTTGTAAAGGTCCTGCAGGTCTTCGGTCACGGGGGATACATACCAATCCGCACCATAGTTCCAGAACGTATCCGTGCCTTTTTTCGACCCTATCGACATGGTTGCGATGTCGCAGATAAGTGCCCAGCGTTCAATGCCGTCTATCTTATACGGCTGATCGGTATGTGCTTTGACGGGCTTTAACGTTAGGAACAATCTGGCGGGCCCCCCCATGCCGAATTCCTTCGTCATGTTTTCGAACTGTTCCTTTTGCAAGGGCTGGATCATCAGATCGTCGATCTTTTGCGGAATGATGGCAAAACGATAATCCTGATATTTATAACCGAAATGCGTCAGCTCCGTTTCGGGAAGCATGATGTACATCCAGAATTTTTCTTTACCGTCCTTTTTGTCGATGACTTTTTTCAGTTCGACATGGACATCGCCGCTGATCCCTATCACATCTTCTTCGGGGTTGAAGTCACGCCACAACTGCGTCAAACGCTGTTTTTCTTTCTCCAGATAATCACCGGCACGCACGGGCGGCATACGTTTATATTCCTTGCTGGCTTTCGCGAGTGTCTCGAAATCCGGTGTGGAATCTCCCGTTTTGAAAAACGCAATGGCAATTTCCTCACCCGTGGAAACACGGTCGTCAACAGCGGCATGTGCGAAAGGGGCGTAGAAAAGCGCCACGGCAAGAAGGGGCGGAAAACAGGCGCGGTGGATGAAAGAAAGCATCTATTCTAGGTCCATAGGTTTCGTTTAATATTATGCCTGAAACTAAGCGAAAAGAAAAAGTCTAAAAATGGCACGCAGATCGGGCAAGGATGACGGGGATGAGGACGACGCGGTGCTCTGGGAAGAGTTTACCCGCGACATAAAACCCATCCGCAAAAAGCCGATGGCTCCAAAATCCGTCGTTCCGCCTGAAAAAAAGGCCGCGCCCCGCACTGCAAAAGGGCAAGGCGCGCCTATCGAACGTCCCGCACCGAAATCCGTTCCTATAAGACAGCCCGCGCAACTGGACGGGAGCACACAGAGCAAGCTGCAAAAAGGGAAAATCCCGATCGAAGGTAGGCTGGATCTGCACGGTTATACGCAGGTGCAGGCACAAGATGCGCTGGAAGCATTTGTAATGCGCGCGGCGAAGGCGGGCAAACGATGCCTGCTCGTCATCACGGGGAAGGGACTCAACAAAAACGGGGAAGGGATCTTGCGTGCGCGATTGCCGCAATGGATTACGCTCAACCCCATGAGGGATGTTGTGTTGAAGGCCGTGCCTGCAGCGCCCAAGGACGGCGGTTCCGGGGCTTTTTATCTCTATCTGCGCCGCGCCCGTTAACGCGTTTTTAAAGGGCTTTTGTTACCTTGTGCTGGGGGAAACAATGGCACAACACCGTTTCGAAGTAGGCGACCAAGTCGGATTTTATCGTGACGAAAATGAGAACCCGCACGCCGCAGTGATAGCGGAAAGTGGTTATGGAGTGATATTGGGTTATGACGGAGATCATGCGCTCATACAGGTAAGCGCTGATGAAGATGATTCGAAAGGCCTATCCTTTACTTTCAATTTCAGAGGCGAAACCGTCGAACGTAAATCCAAACTTATTCGCGTGCGGGAAGACAAGGTTGAACCCGTTCCATTCGCCACTGCACCCTTAACGAGCGAAGAAAAAGTACTTATCCGGCACTTGCAACAACTGCACGGACTGAAGCCCACAATATTTTAAAATTATTTTCCGATACAAAAATCGCGGAAGATAACATCGAGCAGGTCTTCGACATCGACGCGCCCCGTGATACGGCCCAATCCCCTTGCGGCCATGCGAATATCTTCGGCCATTAATTCGGGAAGCTTCGCGGTGAGCGAATGTTCCAGTCTTTGCAAAGTTTCTTCGAGTGAATCGCGGTGGCGGCTACGCGTCAAAGACGGTGTTTCACGTGAATCATTGAAGGATTTGGAAATTTTATCAGACAGCGCCATTATAAGTTTATCAATACCTTCGTTCGTCGTCGAAGAAATCGCAATACCGTCTTTGCCGATAAATTTCGGGTCGTCTTTTTTGGTAAAGACGATGATTGAATCATCATCTTTCAAAGAAAGCGTGTTTTTGTTAGGTAATTCTTGCGTTCCGTCGAACAACAAAAGTTTGATATCGGCGTCATCAGCACGTTTCAATGCACGTTTAATACCTTCAGACTCTACGGAGCCGTGTCCGCCGTCATCTTTCAATTCTTCTACGCGCAGGCCCGCCGTATCGGCCAGAATGACGGGATAGCCGTTGATATTGAGATGCGCCTCGATCACATCGCGCGTCGTTCCCGCCATCGGAGACACAATCGCAACGTCGCGTTTGGCAAGCGCGTTGAGCAGCGAGGATTTACCCGCATTCGGTGCGCCCAAAATAGCGATCTGGATTCCATCGCGCAGGCGTTCACCCCTGTGCCCATCGTTTAAATGCACGGAAATCGCCCTGATCAGTTTTTGAAGCGCGGGAATTTGTGTTTGTATCTGGCTGTCCGGCACATCTTCATCAGGAAAATCAATCACCGCCTCGATATAGGCCATGATTTTTACCAGTTCTGCACGCCATCCTTCGTAAAGCCGTGCCAATGCGCCATCCATCTGGTTGAGCGCCTGTTCGCGTTGCGCCTGTGTCTGCGCGTCGATCAAATCGGCTATGGCTTCCGCGGCGGTCAAATCCATCTTGCCGTTTTCAAAGGCACGTTTGGTGAATTCCCCACCCGTCGCCATGCGATGCCCGTCGAACGTCGAAAGCGTTTCAAACAAGGCTTCGAGAACGGCCTGCGATCCGTGCACATGATATTCGACGACATCTTCGCCCGTGAAGGAATTAGGGCCCGTGAAGGAAAGCACGAGCGCACGGTCTATCACCGCACCTTTTTTATCCTTGAGCGCGAACACATTGGCAACCCGCGGTTCGTGGGATGCCGTGCCTGTTATTTTTTGAAGGGAGTGGAATGCACCTGTACCCGACACGCGCACGATGGAGACGCCTGCCTTGCCGACGGCGGAGCTCAGCGCGTAAATCGTATCCGCCGCGCTCATATCAAATTACGCTGTTTTCTTTTTAGTCTTGGAGTCTTCGCCTGGCATATTCACGCCCATTTGTCCCCAGAACATCTTTTGCATTTCGCCCCAGCCGTTCATGGTCATCGGCATCCATGTTTTGACCAGAGTTTCAGGGTCCAGCGCACGCAGGTTTTCAGCCATACGTTCCTCAAGTTCCTTCATCATGCGTTCTTGCATGGGCGCGATGTCGGGAAGGCCCAAAAAACGGCGCGCTTCTTCCGGGGTACATTCGATATCGAAATTGACTTTCATGGCCCTATATCCTTGGAGATTATATACGTCCTCTATATAGACGAACGCACCGCGTATTGGTAGGGTTTTTCCATGTCCGAAGAGATCCCATATCCCGACGAAGCACAACTGGCGCGCACGGCGCTGGAGCATGTCCAGCGGATATTCAAGGGAAACGGCGTCAAGGCCGATACTATAACCGTCACCACCCACAAAATATCCCGCCACGCGATGAACGCCGGAACATATCTGGAGCTCAAACCTGTTCAGGCGGAAAAACAGATGCCCGGCAAAATCATGGTCGGCCAGATGGTACAATCGCGCGAGGACGCCGCCGCAAAAATAGACCAGCATATGGTGGCCGCCGCGCGAGATCCTGCCATAGCCGCGCAGATCGCGAATGTTCTGCTGTCCCGCCCTGATCAAGGTTTCGGTTTGAACCAGCAGGCCATACAGCTAGATTTCCTGCGCCGAGAATTCACATGGCACGAAGGATGCCAGACTTGCCACGGCACTTCGAACGCGCCGTGCCAGAAATGTCAGGGTAGAAAATTAGAGACCTGTATCAAATGCACGGGACGCGGGCTTATGCAGTGTCCGATGTGCCGAGCAACGGGCTTGCTGCAGGGACAAAAATGTCCCAAATGTTTCGGCCAGCGTTACATGCCGTGCGACCAATGCCAGCGTTCGGGCATGATGCGTTGCCGCCTGTGCAACGGGCTGGGCGTCATGAAATGTCCGCAATGCGCGGGCCAGGGCTGGAAAAGCCACGTGATGACAGTGAGCGCGCAGGCCGTCACTTATTTTGAATACGACATCAAAACCATTCCGAAGGGCGCGGCGGATATGTTGGAAACCTACGGACCCCAGCTGGTCACGGGCGGGCGTGTAAAAATCAGATCGCGTGTTGCAGACCAGAAAGAAAACGTTCTCGGCGCAAACTACGAAGTGGAATTCCCCTACGGCGAAATTATTTTCGCTGTGGGCAAGGGCGAAGCGAAGGCGCAGTTGTTCGGATACAAAGCCGACATGCTGGATTTCCCGTTCATGCTGGACAAGGTCATCGGGCCTTCGGTGCACGGACTGCAAGACGCTGCGAACGACATCGGATCGGTTGCCGAAAAAATCCGCAAAGCCACAAGATACCGTTTGATCGCACAAGCATTCTTGAGTGCGGCCAAAACCACACCGAAGAAAACAGCGGCGATGCTATTAAAAACCTACGATATAGGCCTGTCGCAAGGCATGGCGGAAAAAGTCGCATTACTTGCCGAAACCACGACATCGCACATCACAAGGAAGCCACGCATCTTCGGGCTCGTCGCGGGACTGCTTATCAACGCGGGCCTGATGTATGCCTATTACATGATGCCCGTGAGATCACAGATTGCGGCCTATCTGCCCACACCCAAGGCGGATATCGTGCTCGATCTGATTGCGCTGGGGATAGGCGGGTTCATCACCACGATTGTAATCCAGATAACGGGCGCAGGGGCCATCCGAAAGGCGCTGGGCCATCTTATCAAAGAAGGGCAAAAGAACACCCTTATGCCGCGCTCGGGCCAGCTGGGCCTCATCGGCTATGCAGGCACACTCGTTATCATGCTGGTGTTAATGGAACTAGCGTCGGACGGGCAAATGACCGCGCCATATTGGTATGAAATCCTGCGCACCAAACTTCTTACATTTTTCTAGTATGTAAATGCAACACCGCCCCGAAGAGAGTTCGGGGCGGCGGTTGGGTCAGTGACGTTCGAGGGGACATTCGTTAGCGGACACTGACAACTCTACCTCTGCATAGCCAGACGGGGCAGTCTGTTCTCTTGCATAAGGGTAGCCTGACACCCGTCATGGGATGACGGATCATCGATCGTACGGGAGGCCGCGTGACGCGATGAGGCGGGAGGATCTTTTTTATCTCTGGGAGAATAATGCATTTGTGATTTTTCCATCGGCCCCGCGATGTTGCGCACGCCCAAGGCCAGCGCCATCATATGGGCGGGCGAAAGTTCGACAGCCTCCACGACAGGGCGGGCGCTAGGTTTAGACACGGGGTCAATTCCGGATGAAGGAGAGACCAAGGCACAGCGCTCTTCATCCGAAAACTCTCCCGCCGAAGCAGGGCCGCAAACTATCACCAGCATCAAAAGAATGCAGATGTGCTTCGTGAGTGTGTAAATTTTGATCGGCTTTTGACAGCGGACTTTGTGACCGCATATTTTAACAGACATGATAACCACCCGAATTTATTATTCTTACTGTTCATCTCGCCGGACGCTTCTCTGACGTGGCTCTTAGTGGCCTGTGCGCGTCTCGTTTTTCCTATTACTCTTTTATTATCTCCTTCTGATGTTGCGAGTGCAAACATTATCGTTTCGAATTTATTCTGCATTTGATGTGATTTGAATCAGGCGAGGATTCATGCGGGATATGGCGAGAGGGGTTAATCAAAAATGAAGAAAAAAATCGGGCGAAAAATAAACCCCGCCGAAGCGGGGTTTGAATTATTGGTTCATTGCGGAGAAGAACTCGTCGTTGTTCTTGGTCTGGCGCATTTTGTCCAAAAGGAATTCCATCGCATCGACGGTTCCCATCGGGTTGAGGATACGGCGCAGGATCCACATTTTCTGCAACATCTCTTTGTCGACCAGAAGTTCTTCTTTACGCGTACCGGATTTTTGAATGTCGATCGCGGGGAAGACGCGCTTGTCGGCGATTTTGCGCTCCATGACGATTTCGGAGTTACCCGTACCTTTAAATTCTTCGAAGATGACTTCGTCCATACGCGAGCCCGTGTCTATAAGGGCCGTTGCGATGATGGTAAGCGAGCCGCCTTGTTCAATGTTACGCGCGGCGCCGAAGAAACGTTTCGGGCGTTGCAAGGCGTTGGCGTCCACACCGCCCGTCAATACTTTACCCGAAGAGGGCACGACGGTGTTGTAGGCGCGGGCCAGACGCGTGATCGAGTCCAGCAGAATGATAACGTCGCGCTTGTGCTCGACAAGGCGTTTGGCTTTTTCCAAGACCATCTCTGCAACCTGCACGTGACGTGTTGCGGGTTCATCGAACGTCGAGGAGATGACTTCGCCGCGCACGGAGCGCGCCATGTCGGTCACTTCTTCGGGGCGTTCGTCAATCAGCAGAACGATCAGATAGGCATCAGGGTGGTTCGCGGCAATCGAGGTTGCGATATTTTGTAGCATGACCGTTTTACCGGTACGCGGAGGCGCAACGAGCAGCGCACGCTGGCCGAAGCCGAGCGGGGAGACAAGCTCGATCACGCGCTGCGTATAGGCTTTTTTCGTGGGATCATCCAGTTCGAGTTTGATTTTCCGATCCGGATAGAGCGGCGTCAGGTTGTCGAAGTTGATGCGGTGGCGGACTTTCTCCGGCGCTTCCCCGTTGATCGTGTCCACTTTAAGCAAAGCGAAGTAACGCTCGGAATCTTTCGGGGCGCGGATCTCGCCTTCGACGATATCTCCCGTACGCAGACCGAAGCGGCGGACCTGGCTTGGGGAGACGTAAATATCGTCGGGACCCGGCAAATAGTTTTCTTCGGGGGCGCGCAAGAAGCCAAAGCCGTCTTGCAGAACTTCCAGAACACCGGCACCGGAAATCGGCACGCCTTCGTCCGCGAGGTTTTTAAGGACCGCGAACATCATGTCCTGTTTGCGCATCGCGGCGCAGTTTTCTATGCCCAATTCTTCGGCGAAGGCCAGAAGTTCGGCGGGTGAGCGTGTTTTAAGTTCTTGAAGATTCATGAATTGTCCGATTGATGGCCCGAAGCGGGGAGGGGATGTAAGGCGCCACTCTAGAAAGTATTGGGGCGGCACTTAGGATTGCACTTTGGCGGGCGGGGTTGTTGTAAGATCTCTCTTGGTTTAATTATGTTATACGGAAAATGTTAAATTTTTCTTTTTTGGGTTGCGGGCTCTAAACCCTTGGGCAACAAGCGGAAAAAACCGCAGAAACGCTCACAATGTCGTGGAATTTCCAAAAAGATACCTGTTTTTTAGCCATTTCAGAGGCTTGTGTCAATCTTAATTGCTTACGGCAATAGAGTTATTTGTTGTAAAAATATCAGACATTATGTATATACCGCTTCGGTAGTAGTACAAAGGGTAATTAGAACAATGAACGAGCAGTCCCCACAGGCGCCCACAAAGCGCATTTCCTGGCCCGCAACCATATTAGTGGGTCTTTTCGGCACGATAGCTATCAATGCCGTGGATGAAACACAACGTCCCGCACCACGCGGCCCGTTGATCCGTGCAAATGCCCCGCCTGCGCGCGTTATTCCGCCCGACCCCCGCAAGCTCGAGGAAGAATGTCCGAATTCAAACCGCGGCGAAGTTCAAATCGTTCAATCCCCCTTAAACTATCCCGCAAACGGCGTCGGCACATTCACGATCATGGGGAGCATCGGCACGGAAGAATCCGGCGCAGCCTATCAGGCAAATGCGGCTACGGAATTTTTGCTGGCCAATGCGCTCGATAATTTTAAACAGGACGTTGTGATTACGCTTAACACAGGCGGCGGGAGCATCGACACGGGCCACGCGCTGATGGACGCCATTGATTATTACGGCGAAGATAAAGTTTCGATATTATGTGCCGGCACCGCCATATCCGAAGGCAGTATACTCCTGGCAACAGGCGGAAAAGGAAAAAGATTTTCCACGATGCATTGCAATTTCGCAACGCATTCGGCCAGATCCGGAATCGACAATCCCGATTTGATAAACAATCCTGCCGAAGGTCTTGTCAGCCCTGAACTTCTCACGGCCATGCGCGCACAGCTGCAGCTTGCTACGGAAGAGGCGCGCGGGCTTTACCAGACATCTTCAGGCGGATTGGTGGATGAACGCTGTGCCCGCTACCTTACGCGCGACACACTCACCTTCCTTACACCCCAGCAAACGCTGAGGCTCGGTTTGGTGGACTATATTCTCGCCAATGACGGGCAGGCGGTAACGCTGAAGCCCGCCCCGACGCCGTAAGGCACGGCATTACATAAGAAAATTGATTGCAAAAAAGAGTAGAGATAGGGTAGTGGTTCAAAATGGGTACCAAAGCGGCGGCACAACAAGTTGAAAAAGGTGTGGATCCGGATAAAGCATTGGCGCTCACCGCTATGTTCTGCCGCACAACCGTATGCCTTTTGTCCGACCGCGGTTACGGCGTCAATGTAAACGGCTATACGCCCGTTGTAACCGTTAGGCCTTTTATCGCCTCGCGCGGTTTTCTCAGTATGACCTTGAATTTCGCAGACCAGAACAGCGCGCTGGCCGAACAACACACTCTTAACAGCATGAAACCGTTCATCGAGCATTTGAAACCGCTTCTGGTTGCAGGCCTCGGAAGACTGGAGCAGCCCGCAGGCACGAAATCATTGATGCTGGAATTCGACCCCGCCGCTCTGATGTTCTTGTATGAGGGAATTGTGAAAAATAAATTCCCGCGATGTGAAACCGCGCACCTCGCGCTGGCGTGCATCGAACATAAAATCACGCAGTAATTAGAACGGCTTTATTATCACCAAAATCACGATGGCAATCATGATCACCGTCGGGACTTCGTTCCAGATGCGATAGAATTTTGCGGATTTTTTATTCTCGTCACGGCTGAATTTTTTCCGCCAAGCGCCGAATATGTGATGCACGCCCGTAAGCGCTATCACCAGCGTAAGTTTCGCGTGCATCCAGTGCATCGCCATCACGCCATCCCAATTCGCATACAGCATCAACCCGCCGAAGACCCATGTCGCGATCATCGCGGGGCGCATGATGTAAGCATACAAACGGAATTCCATGATCTTGAGCATTTCGGAAGAGGGCGAGCCCTTCACCGCATCCGCGTGATAGACAAACAGGCGCGGCAGATAAAGCAGTCCTGCCATCCATGAAATGACGGCGATGACATGCAGCGCCTTGAACCACAAATAATATTCGATCAGAAATCCATCCATCAGCAGTTCCCGCATAAGTCACGCATGGCGCAGCGTTTAAAGTTTTCAGGGCATACTGATATGCCGAGGTTCGACGCGATGTGCGGTGCGGTGCGGCTCGATAAAACCATATCAGCAAGGCCGCGGATAAAGTCAGGATGCGTGCCTACGGTGGGCACGCGGTAGAAACCCGGAACGCCGAGATGTTCGGCCACTTCACGATATTCTATTTCGATTTCCACCAGCGTTTCGACATGCTCTTGCGTGAAGGCGTGGGGAAGGATGATGACCGGCACGGCGTCTTTCGCGGCTTTCTTGAGTGCATCTTCCGTAGAAGGCCCGAGCCATTTTTGCGCGCCTACACGGGACTGATAGCAAATTTGCCAATCCAGATTTTCAAGGCCCGTGGCATCGGCAATGTCTTTTGCGCATCTTTCGCATTGTGCCTGATAAGGATCGCCGTCCTTAACGATGCTTTCGGGAAGCCCGTGCGCGGAAAACAAAACGCGCGGGCTAATACCAGTTTCCAGTTCGCATTTGTCAAACACATCGCGCACATTCGCAGCATTGGCGCGGATAAATCCGTTTTCCTGTGGATAGCAGCAGATCAGTTTTTCAGGCTTGGAAAGACCTATCGCTGTACAAGCCTTTTTCCATGTCTGATAAGAACTGCGTGTGGTGGTAGTGGAGTATTGCGGATACAGCGGCAACAAAACGATATTGTCGGGATTATAATCTTTTACCTGCGCAGCTATTACATCGGCCATCGGATGCCAGTAGCGCATGCACACAAAGCATTTGTAATCGCTGCCCAAAAGAATTTCGAGTGCTTGGGCTTGCGCGTTTGAATTTTCCAACAGCGGGGATTTATCGCCGAGTTCGCCGTAACTGGTGCCGGCTTCCTTTTTCGAGCGCTTGATGGAAATATATTTTGCGAGCAAATAGCGGAATGGGGGCGGTAAGCGAACGATGTTCGGGTCCATGAAAAAATTCATTAGGAACGGCTTGATGGATTCCTTGGAATCGGGGCCTCCGAGATTAAACAGGATAACGGCTGTGCGGCTCATGCTTTCCAGCCCCGCACGATATCACAAAGTTTTTGTACGTTTTGCACCGGTGTTTCCTTGATCACGCCATGGCCAAGATTTAAGATGAAAGGCTTGCCTTGCCACGCAGTATAGATTTTTTCTAGGCCTTCTTCCAGCGCGTTACCGCCAGCGAGTAGCAAATCGGGGCTTAGATTTCCCTGTACGGGCAGATGGGGCATCAGCGTGGATGCGGCCCAGTTCAAATCAACACCCTGATCCAGCCCCACGCAATCGATCAAGGTTTCGAACGCGTAATCCGGCGTTTGCTTTCCAGCGCAACGCGGAAAACCGATCACGGGAATTTCGGCGTGAAAATCTTTCATGTATTCGCCGATTTTGTGCGTGGGCGCGATGATCCATTTCTCGAATTGATCGCCATCCAGAATTCCCGCATGGCTTTCGAACAATTGTACACATTCCACACCAGCCTTGATCTGTGCTGAAAGATACAAACAGCTTGCGGCCGTGAGGATGTTGATCAGTTTTTGAAAACTATCGGGATTATCTTTCGCCCAAGATTTGGTTTTAGAAAAATCCTTCGAGCCGGATCCTTCGACCATGTAACAGGCGACCGTCCAAGGCGATCCACAAAATCCAATCAGCGCGGTTTGATCAAATCCTTCGGACAATAATTTTTGTTTGGTGATACGGATCGTTTCAAACACAGGCACCAAATGCTTTTCAATACGATCGAGATTCAAATCTAGAAAATCGATTTCAGACGTTAAAGCCTGTAATTTCGGGCCTTCTCCCGCCTCGAAGACAACTTTCTGGCCCAAAGCATCAGGAATGACGAGGATGTCCGAAAACAGAATCGCACCATCCATGCCAAAGCGCCTAATGGGTTGCATCGTCACCTCGCTTGCCTTTTCAGGATCATAAACCAAATTTAAAAACGATCCTGTGCTTGCACGCAGTTCACGGTACTCGGGAAGATATCTTCCTGCCTGACGCATCAGCCAGAACGGAACGCGTTCCGGTTTCTTGCGTTGTAAAACTTCCAGTAGTGGTTTGCGAATGTCGGTCATGACGGGCAGATAAGCAGAACTTATATAAAAATCATATATTTATTTTATTAAGGTTATAGTAGTAGATGGTCCTGTGGGAATCGGGGATGGAATCATATCCTCATTTTCATCCACACCATTGAAATACGATTCGAGACGGATTCTTATAGCCACCTTTTCGAGTGTGCTGACTCTTCCCACAGAACAAAAAATCCTCCCCCACAGCTTGATAAGCATCCTTAGGGCTTCGAGACAGTGGGGAATATATTTCATCCCCGATTCATCCCACGGGCCACAGCCATGGATTCACACAAGATCATACAGGGAACAAAAATATGACAACGCTTGCGGCGAGTCCCACCCTGTGTTTCAATGCCTTCTATGTTTAAAGACGCCTTTATAAAGCTGGACGCCGCGCAGTCGCAAAAGATGGTTGAGAAGCTCAACCCCCATCTCGATTTACAATTCGAGCCCGCGACGACGACGGCCATGATCCACAATCTTTCCTTTTACGAGAACCATTTTCTGGTGGAACTGGCGCGCCATGACCGCCACCCGCCGATCGTGCGCAACGCCGTTTGCACGGACAAGGGCGCGATCACGGTTTTGAACTGGACCAACGAACCCATCCACGCGCTCAACAAGGCGGCGCCCATCCGTTTGCAAGACGATTCCATGATGGACTATGTCCGCTTCTTCTTCACCTATGTGCGGGGCAGCCACGGGCGTTTCCTGATCATAGACTCCGTCGACGATATCGACTGGCGCGAAGAACCGGCCGTGGCGGGGCGCAAAGCTTTGGGCAAAATGATCGAGCCTTTGCATTTGAAAGAAAAGAAACCGGACGGTACGGTTGTTTTCAAAATCAGCATCGTGTTCAAGGATTCATTGTTCGCAGCCGAAGCGCATCTGAAACCGAACGGCCAGATTTCCTTGCACAACGAAGAGCTTTTGGTCGAAGATATTCCTGTCGCGGACGATGTTTTCGGCCAGTGATTGCCTCTTAGTTTCGATTCATTCAAAAAACCGCGATTTTAAATCTTTTTTAACCACGATTTTGCCGAAAGAGCCTGTAATTGCTCGATTTTCGGCCATTTTTTCACTCGTTCAGTAGGATTTGCTTAATCATTTTATCCCCATAATGGCTTTAGGGGCAGACAGAACACAATCTGTCGCAAAACATCTATTTCTAAAGCGACTTGGGGCAATGAAAAAGAAATCGGACAAAAAAACCGGCACGTTTACAGGGCGTAAAAAAACGCGTCCCTGTCTGATGGCCTATACGCTGAACAACACGCAGCCTGTGATCTGCACGCTCGTGGCCGACCAGCCTTTCTTCTATATGGAAGAAGACATCATTCACGAGGATGACGATATTCTCGGCCTTGAAGAATACGCAAATTTCGAAGAAGACCTTCTCGCGCTCAAAAAGAAAATGGATGCATATGAGAGAATGTCCAAACAATACGAGCGCGCACCGTCGCGCCGCATGGAAGAATTCTCCGCCGAAGCGATCAACATCACAGAAGCGTGCGTGACGTCAGAAACGACGTTGCTGCAGCCCGCGGACAAAATCATTTCCATCATCAATCAAAGCCGTATGGCGAAATCCTTGCTAGATTTTGCGCTGACGCATTCCGTCTATATCGTCGAGAGCGAACAAGTGGACGGTGCGCGCTACGAACAAACCAGCGGCAAGATTTATGTGCACCCGCATTTGGGTGAAATCGAACAAGCGCTTTTGACGGTGCGCGAATTGCGCCGCCACTGGCAGCACAGAAAAGGTGTTTTGATACATCCGCTGACCTTCCATCCAGACCAAGCCATTCTGATCAACCGCGCACAGACGGCGGATTTGACGATCGCGATGATCCGCTCCGCATGGGAATTACAATTGGCCGGTGACCGCAGAGCATGGGATTACATTGAAAATTCCGCGATGTCCGATCTGGGCCGCGCGTTCGCAAGAGAAGCTTTCGTGGATTTCCGTTCGCTGGCATCCGGCAAAGCCTCTTCGGCCGTGTTCGAGACATGGTTTCTGTCCGAGCGTTGCCGCCATCAGGACAAATCCCTGATTTCCGCCATGCTGGCAGACCACCAAGGTTATGTATTTACGGGGGAAGATATTTCCCGCCATGTTTCCATAGAGTTAATTACGGCTCTGGGCGAACAGCCTTTCGGCAAGAATTACCTGGCACCTTATGCCCAAACGATCATGGAAGACCCCATCTTTACGGAGGTCCGTGACCGTTCCAACGCCAATTTCCTATGGTTTATCAAGTTCGAGCGTAGTTTCCGCGAAACGGAACAGGCTTTGCAAAGTGATGGGGAACTCTCCGCCGATGATTCTTCGTTGGCATCACAGCAACCCACCGCAGGCAAGCATGCTCAGAACTCCATCATTATTCCGCTCAACGCGAGCGCCAGACTTATCCACAACGGCGGACAAGGCGCAGACGGCTCATACCTTGAAGAGATGGCCGGAGGCACAAATATCATTCATGTCCGGTTCGGCAAGGGTAAGAGCGCGTAAGGAATTCGTGTTTGCCGGGTCGGCATCAGGCCCGTTCGCAGACCAAGAAGTTTTAGAGTGTGTGTACACGGAGTGTGACGTGAGATCCGATCGTTTCGAACGAAAAGGACCAAATTTAAAAAGCCGCAAACTTCCAGAAAATGTGGTCATTTCCCGTTCGCGTCTTGCGGATGACAACGGCACGTTTTTAGAGCCTGTTCTGCTGGGTGCCATCAACGCATGCGGCATAGACCTTGAAAAATTTCCCTATGCTTTTGAAACCGATACGGATGTCCTCGACTGGCTCTGCGCCATGACGCATGAATCGCCGACCGCCAGATCGATTATGATAGAAGCACAAATGGATGGTTGGGCCGTGTGCCTTGACGATCTGGGCAATCAATCTTTTTCCATCGATGATGAGGCGCATTGCATATCGCTCGGCCATTTCGGATTTACCGCGAACGCGCTGGGCCGTTCCGCGCACTATCGAAATTTGATGTTTGTCAGCTTTGTAAAGGCTTTGCGCGAAATCTGGCACGAACGCGAGGGTCATGATTTCAGAGACACGCACAGAGCCGAGGCGGTTTTGATGCTGGAGCGGGCACGCGCGGCAGATCTTGATACCATTGCAATACTCACGGCGTGGGAATTGCGCGGCGCAGGGTACGGAGATGCATGGAGATATATGCTGGGTTCCGAAGAAGGCGACATGGCTATGATCTTTACCCGCGCTATCGAAAAAGACCCCGCAGGTTTTTATGATGGTTCCGTCCTCGCGCGCACCTTCTGCCAATGGTATGGTGATGAAAGCCGCGTGGCATCATGCGATCATGACATTTTGGAGCAAATGGATATTCTCGTGCACGATGCGCAGGGCGCGCAGGTGTTCGGCACCAGCCCGATGAACGCCAAAGACGTTGAAAAACTCTCACGCCTACCTGCGACAAGGTCCTATCTTGAAGGCATGGGCCGCAATATATGCACGGACCCGTACTTTGTTTCCATGCATGATGCGATCAACGAAAGCCATCTCTTCCAGATCGTCTACGATTCCAAGGTCGTGATGGTCGAAGGCGTACCGTTCAGAGACAGAAAGCTCGCCAAGCTAATTTTCCCTGTGGCTCCCGTGAAAGTTAAAGAATAACGGGCTTTCCACGGCCCTTTGGGGCCGCTAATATCCCCTCATGATCACCAAACCCAAGCACGAACCGGTCAGGGATTTTTATCTCTACCTGATTTCCGACGCGACCGGCACGACCCTGCAGGGGCTTGCCCGCGCCGTGTTGTCGCAGTTCGACGATATCCACCCGATCGAACGTTTTTGGCCGATGGTGCGATCGGAAACCCAGCTGGATCGCGCCATCGCCGATATCCGCGAACATCCGGGACCGGTGCTCTTTACCCTTGTCGATAAAAAGCTCAGAAAAAAACTGCACGAGGTGTGTGAAGAGGTGGACGTACCCTGCATGCCTGTGCTCGATCCCTTGATGCGCGCAATGTCCGCTTATCTCGGCCTGCCGCTTAAAGGCGTTCCCGGGCTACAGCACGCGTTGGACGAAGCTTACTTTAAGCGCATAGACGCCGTGGATTTTGCGCTTGATTTCGATGATGGCCAGCATATCGATGGATTGAAAGACGCCGACGTCATTCTGGTCGGCGTATCGCGCACATCGAAAACACCGACTTGCATCTTCCTGGCACGCCAAGGCGTGCGCGCCGCGAATATTCCGCTGGCATTGGAAGTACCATTTCCGAAAGAAGTGGAAGAATTGAAAGGGCCCTTATTTGTGGGCCTGACCGAAAGCCCGGAACGCTTGGTGCATTTGCGCCGCACGCGTTTGCAGGCGGGCGAGGACGATGCGCGCTATGCCGAAAACAATTATCTGGATATTGAGCGCGTCGAAGAAGAAATGAAAATGGCGCGGCGTTTGTTTTCCAAACACGGCTGGCCCGTCATCGACGTAACGCGTCGTTCGGTAGAGGAAACCGCGGCTGAAATTATGATCCTGTTGGAAAAACGCCGCCGCAAAAAGAAGGAAGGGGTTGACGCATGAGTTTTATCAAATGCGGCGTTATCGGCCACCCCATCGCACATTCCAAAAGCCCGCTTATCCACAATCATTGGATCAAGAAACACGGCTTGGAAGGCGAATACCGCGCCATCGATATCGGCCCCGACAATTTGAAGCGCGGCGTCGATAGACTAATCGAGGAGGGTTATACGGGGTTCAACATTACAGTCCCGCACAAACAGGCGATTTTTGATTTATGCAGCGAAGTGGACGAAACGGCGGAGCATATCGGCGCGGTGAACACGGTGCTCGTGCGCGACGGCAAATTGTTCGGCACCAACACCGATGCTTACGGTTTCATAGAAAATTTGAAACAAAACGCGCGGGGTATTGATTTCGGCGGCAAGATTTTCGTGCTCGGCGCGGGCGGCGCCGCAAGAGCGGTTGTATATGGCTTGATCGAAGCGGGTGCGCAGAGCGTCGTCATCACCAACCGCACGGTCGAAAAATCATGGGAGCTTTGCACCATCAATCCCAATATAGTCAAATACGTGGAATGGGATACGCGCAACGCGGAACTGGAAGGCAGCGCTCTTCTTATCAACACCACATCGCTCGGCATGAAGGGCAAGCCCGCGCTGGAAATTGATTTGTCCGCTTTGCCCAACACCGCTGTGGTTAACGATATAGTATATGCGCCGCTCATGACGGATTTATTGACCCAAGCGCAAAGCCGCGGCAACAAAGTCGTCACGGGCATAGGAATGCTGCTCCATCAGGCGCGCCCTGCTTTCGAAAAATGGTTCGGCGTATTACCGAACGTGGATTCCGAACTGGAAAAAAAGGTGCTGGCATGATTGTGCTGGGGCTTACAGGTTCGATCGGAATGGGAAAATCCAAAGCGGCGGCTATGCTAAAATTCCTGCGTGTGCCCGTACACAACTCCGACCATGCTATTCATCATGCGCTATCCCCCAAGGGAGAGGCGTTTGAAGCCGTGGCCGTAATGTTTCCCGATGCTTGGGACAAAAAGAAGCGCGTGATTGACCGTAAAAAACTCGGCGAGATCGTGTTCAATGATGTGGCGGCTTTGAAAAAACTTGAAAGCATCTTGCATCCTATGGCGCAAAAATCCCAACAGGATTTCGTGCGCGCGATGAAGGCACGGGGGCGTAGAATAGTCGCGCTGGAGATTCCGCTTTTGTTTGAAACGGGCGCGGATAAGCGCGTGGATTATACGATTACGGTTTCAGCGCCGCCTGCCGTGCAACGGCGTCGCGTGATGATGCGCGCCCATATGACCGAAGAAAAATTTCAAAAAATACTGGCGCGGCAAATGTCCGATGAAGAAAAACGCAGCCGAAGCGATTTTGTGGTGCCGACAGGCATGGGCTATGCGGCAACCTTCCGCGCGCTCAAAAAAATAGTGAGGGACGTAAAATGCGTGAAATAGTGCTCGATACCGAAACGACGGGTCTCGACCCCGCCAAGGGTGACAGGCTCGTGGAGATAGGCTGCGTCGAGCTCGAAGGGCATTTGGCCACAGGAAAAACTTATCACATTTATCTCAATCCCGAACGCGAGATTCCTGCAGAGGCCACCGCCGTGCACGGCATCACCAATGATTTCGTGAAGGACAAACCGACCTTCGGTGAGATTGTCGGCGAGTTTTTGGATTTTATCGGCGATGCGAAGCTGGTCATTCACAACGCCGAATTCGACATGAAATTTTTAAATGCGGAATTGAAGACGTTCGGTTTCCCATCGCTGGATCACCGCCGAGCCATCGACACCGTCAAGATCGCGCGGGAGAAATTTCCCGGAAGCCCTGCAAACCTCGACGCGCTCTGCCGCCGTTTCGGCATAGACAATTCCAACCGTACGTTGCACGGCGCACTCCTCGATTCTCAGTTGCTGGCGGAAGTTTATCTGGAATTGTTGGGCGGAAGACAGCAGGGGCTTGGGATTGCCGAAACGACAACGCGCACGCAAGGTACGACGGAGTTTAAGGAACGCCAGATGAGAGAACCGCGCAGCTTTCCCGTTTCTGATGAGGAAAAAAACAAGTTCGACGAATTCCTCGCGAAAATCAAAGACCCGCTATGGAAAAAACTATCCTGAATTACTCAACCAATTGTGGCGTATCATAGACGCCGGTGGTTTCATTGTTACCCAATTGCCCCAGATAGGCTTCACCCCAACAATAAGCTTCACCGTTAACGCGCGTGCCGCATGACTGATTGGAGCCCGCCGTGATTGAAACCCAGTCATACCAATAACCTGCATCGGCCGTGTCTCTCACCTGCACGGGTCTGGCAGCATTGGTAGTATTTCCAGTTCCCAATTGTCCCACATCGTTTGCTCCCCAGCAGTAAGCGGCACCATTGGCGCGTATACCGCATGTGTGGGCCATTCCGGCCGAAATATAGATCCAGTCTGACCATGATGTCGGGGCTGTGGCGGCGCCGTCCAAGTCATGCACCGCTACGGGCCGCGTTGAATCTGTGGTAGTACCATTTCCCAACGTCCTGAGACCGTTTTCACCCCAACAATAAGCCATACCGTTGGCGCGGATACCGCAGGCATAGCCTGCGCTAGTTACGTCATCATAGCCAACATCGACCATTATCCAGTCTGTAAAGCTGGTAGGAGCTGAGCCGGCGCCGTCCAAATCATGCACGGCCACAGGAACGTTGCTGTTGCCCGTTGCGCCGTTGCCGAGCGCGCCGCTGGCGCCCTGACCCCAGCAATATGCCATGCCGTTTGCACGCAAACCGCAAGCGCCACCACCACTCATGCTTTCGCGCGATACCATAAGCCAATCGGTAAAGCTGCCGCTGACCACCACGGGCGTGTTCTGGTTGGAGTTGGCACCATTTCCGTTTTGGCCCACAGTGCCGGGTCCCCAACAGTAGGCAGTGCCGTTCGCACGCACGCCACACATGTTGGAAACTTGAATCCAGTCGGTGTAGGGAGCCGCGTTGGCAACCCCTCTAACCGCCGTGGGTCTGGAACGGTCCGTCGTACCGGCGTTGTCGCCGATACTTCCCGCTATGGCGTCGCCCCAGCACCATGCCGTGCCGTTGGCGCGCAGACCGCAAGCGTGTGCATCATAAATATTGCCTGTAACAGAAACCCAGTCGGTCCATCCTGTATCGGAAACGTCGCTGTGTACTGGATGCATAAAGTCTACATCACCCGTATCATCGTTGTTGCCAAGACTTCCATATAACTGTTGTCCCGTCGCCCAAAGCGTGCCGTTCGTTTTAATGGCATAAGTGGATTGAAACGCACCACTTATACTTTTGTGGAATGAAGGCAGGCGCGTTGTTTTCCACATCGGGGTGCCACCGCCACCGCTACCGTATCCGTCAATCTGGCATATATAATCGTAAGGATCGCCGCACCAGCTATCATCCCAGTAACCGCCGGAATGCAACATGCCGCAATCTTGCCCTGTCCAATCATCGGGGCCGTCGACAAGGTCCCAATCATTGTAACGTCCTCCTACGGCCGAACCGCCGATATCGCCTGACCAGAATTGCACGCCGTCCTGAGTTCCGCCTGCATATACCCAGGTTCCCTCAACCCCGAGGTCTTCCAAACCGATCCATGCATCGGTGGAGGTAAAATTGTTTTTTAGCACATTGTTTTCGGCAGCGCTTAGAGGGGTGGCTAGGTGGCCGCCTTCCGCATTACATGCGGCTTCGGCGGTTGTAAAATCTACGCCCGTAGTTTCTTTGAAATAGCAATTTCCTGAAACGGGGTCGTTGTAATACTCATCGCCTAGCCCAGTACAATCTGCCGGCAACCCGTATGTACATGAGCCCGTCCCGCCGGTGCAGGCGTAGATCTGCTGGATATCGGACGCGCTCAGCGCACGATCATACATGCGTAAATCGTCTAGATTGCCATCCACAAAGCCGGTCCACGGACCATCATCACGTCCGCTGATCCATGTGCTCCATCCCCCCATTTTGGGCGGGTTGTTCCCGCTATATCCTCCAACCCATGCGCCGGGGACTTCCTGGCCGTCCACATATAATTTCATAGAAGCACCATCGCCATAAGTGTAACTAACGGCGTAGTGGGTCCAAACATTTTGCTGATAGACGTCGGCCGTGCTCCGGTAAAATCTCCACTGATCGCCGGTATCTATATAGATAAATTCCAATTTGTTGTTCCACAAACGGAATCGATAGCCGAACTCACCATCCCCAGCCGGCTGGTCCAGGATAAATTCACGTCCATCGCTCCAGTCCGGCATTTCCATACGGTTCCAAACGGAAATGGTAAGACTGTCGGTGGGGCCAAAAATGATAGGGTCTATATCGTCGATGTATTCAAAATCCATTAAAAGCGAGGTGCCGTCTTGCCCTGCATCCGATGTAACGGCCTTAGGTGCATTGCTTGATCCGTCGCGTAGAGTGCCATCAAAATCGCCGCTACTGGCTTCTGAACCAGAATCGACAATCGTTGTTCCGGCAGTTTCATCCAGTTTCCAGTGGTGAATCAGGCCATCTGTCGGGGCCGTTCCGCCCCCGCCGCCTCCAGCACCGCCGGCACCGCCGAGATTGACCCATTCGGTCCCATCGCAATATTGATAGCTGCCACTCACATAACGGATCGCGCCGTCCCGTCCCGTGGCGCAGTAACTTTCCGCGCCGAATTTAACGCCGCCCGCCACTTCCATTTTCACTGCAGGTGATGCCGTCCCCACACCCACTCTGCCTGTTGATGTGATGGCGATGTCGGGATCGATCGCGTTGAGCCAGTTGGTGGCAGGCACGATGTCACGACCGATTTCGAAATTGTTTGTCGCGTGATCCACGCCCATCGTGTAGGCCTTGGGGCCCCCCGAATCTGTGATCCCCATTGTAAAATTATAAATTGAAGTTATCTGTTGATCCGTCAACTTGGTGTTATAAACACGAATCTCCTCGAGTAGCCCGTCGAGATAGGGCTCCCCAGTCTCGCGACCCACATAAATAGGTAGAGCCGATGTTTGCCACCAGGCGGTGCTGGGGCTATTCCATTCCGTGTACGGAACGTTTACACCATTTATATAAAGGTCCAGATCATCGTCCGGATTGCTGAACGTGAAAGCCAGATGATACCATGTTCCGGGGACCAGAAGGATGCTGTCGACAACGGCCGAATTACGAAAGACACATGATGCGTTGGAACCGCCAGTACAGGCGTCAACCACCAAATTCCCGTCACTAACACCCAGACGGTACTGAGTGCTGCTGGCACTGACATCCATTCTTCCATAAATCGTTCTGTACCCGCCGTCATCAAGGGCGGTATCAAATTTTATCCAGGCCATGACAGTCATGGTTGTATTCATGTTAAGATCGGATCCGGCTGATCCCGCGCCCGTTAGGAAGTCATTGACGCCGTCGAAGTTCAGAGCGCCGTCAATGAAACCTGTGGACCATGTGGGTTGCGTGCCGGCGACACCTCCCAGCGTCAATCCGTTGAAGTTACCCGATGAATCCACCGCAGAAGTCGACGGCGGTATCCCGTTGAATTCCAATCTGGAGATAAGACCCGTCAAATAATCCCCAGGCGGTGCGTAGTTATTATCATTGGTGAAAGACATCTGCACTGAAGAAGCGTTGGCCGTTGTTTCCAGCAGCAATTGGCTGGGATCGGAAACCTGACGAAGATTGGCTTTGCCTGCCGCCGTATATCCCAAACCATCATTGTTGGCGGTGGAACTGAGGTAGTTGCCGTTCATGGCAACGTTCGTGCCGATCGGCGGCGTGATTAGGGTTGCGGCATCGTTCCATGACCATGCGGGTTTGCCCGGGAATCCCGTCACGGGTGCGGGGGGTGAATCGCCCGTTGTTACCGCGCCGTTACCGATGGATCCGGCTGTATCCGATCCCCAGCAAAGGACGGTGCGGTCCGCTTTGATAAGACAGGAGCTGGTTGATCCTGATTCAAGCCCCACTGTGCCTTTTGATCCGGGCACCATAACAGGATAGGGCCAGTTCGTTGTTGTAGAAGTGCCAAGACGGTAATTGTCCGAACGGCCCCAGCACCAAACGGTGGAATCCGCTTTGATGGCGCAAGTGTGGAATTCACCCGGCGAGACATAAGTCCAGGGTCCGTTATCTATCTTTACCGGCAATGCCTGATCAGTGGAGGTCGCGGGAACGCCCAGTCTTTCATAAGCGTCATCGCCCCAGCACCAAAGCGAACCATCGGTTTTCACCGCGCAGGTGTGATATCCGCGTGTGGCTATTTGCGACCAAGGCCCGCCGACAACCGCTACCGGAGAGGTCTGATCGGCAAACGCCGCGTTGTTGCCGACTTGTCCGTCGCCATCCGCGCCCCAGCAATAAGCATCGCCTGCACCGCGCAGGCCGCATGTGGTAAGCAGACCCGCACTGATATCGAACCAGTCCGTGGCCGCGCCGATCGCAATCGGAATGACGCCGCCGGTACCGCCGCCGTCACCGACTTGCCCCGATCCATCCGCGCCCCAGCACCACAACGTGCCGTCTTCTTTGATGCCGCAGGCGTGTGAACCGCCCGTGGAAATTTTCGCCCAACGTGTGGAAGAGCTGTTGAATACGGGCGTTGGAACGGATTGCGTTCCCGTCAGTATCGTACCGTTACCCAACTGGCCGTTGGCATCGGATCCCCAGCACCATGCAGTGCCATCCGCGCGCAAGCCGCATGTGGAATTCCAGAAGGTGGATATTTGCGTCCATGCCGGATACTCAAGCGCAGGCACAGTAACGGTCGAAAGATTGTTGAAGTTGACGGTGGGTGTCTGGTTGGTGCCGCACAGATTGCGCATGTTATAGCGGATTTGGAGTCTGTCCGTGTAGGCAAACGCGCCGAGATTGGCTTCGCCAGTAAATGTCACGGAGGTAGATGACACCAATGAATCGTTGCCGATTTTAACTTCGGAACCTTGAACCGTGCCTGCACTGTTTACTCTGGCGGCATAAACCGACGCCTGAATGCAGGTGTTGCTTGCCGCGAAGTTCATGGTCACGGTGTATGCGCGGGGCCCGCCGCCATCGTCCTTGCCGTAAACGTTGGCTTGCGTAAAGCCGTAACCGTTGTTGCTGGAGCCCGGCGTTATGGCCGTTGCGTTCGGCGTGTTGGCGACATTGGGCTCGGTCAAAAGTTGCTTGGTGTAGAGGTTCCCGCCCGGTGCTATGCCCGATGCTGTCGTAACCAGATAATAGGTCTGGGTCGTCGGAATAGAAACAGGGACAGGGGACGCCTGGTTGGTGGTGCCCGTGCCGTTACCCAACACTTCGCTCGCATCCCAGCCCCAGCACCACGGTGTTCCGTCGAGCTTGATGGCGCAGGCGGCATCCTGTCCGTTGGTGATGAGACCTTCGTAGGAATTGTGCGAGGGCGCAATCGCAGAAGTATCGCGTGAAGCGGATTCTTTTTTGACTTTCTTATAAAGCGCGGCGACTTCGTTGGGTGAAAGTGCGCGGTTGTACATGCGCACATCGTCAATACCGCCATCAAAATCATAGGCGGTGCTTCCGTTACCCTGACGTCCGATGAACGTGTTGGCTCCGACCCCCGTATAGGTCAAGGTCATTGCCGTTGTCGAGTTGGCGGCTAAAACGCCGTCAATATAAAGGCGCCAGATATTGGCGGTATCATCGAAGGTTGTTGTGATGTAGTGCCACCCCGTGCTTTCTATGGCTTGGCCAGAATTGAGTGCCAGCCACGTCGCGCCGCCTTGATAAAGATATACACTCACTCCTACATAGTCTCTGGTTGCTATGACAACGGAATCGGCGATGCTGAAAAGATTGGATTGTTTGGGCGGGTTGATCCCGATATCGCTGCGCCCGATATTGGCCCAAAGAGAAATTGTTCCTATGGGCTGTGATCCCATCAAACCCGTGATTTGAACAGCGTCGCGGTCATCCATATTGAAGGAAAGAGAGCCATCGTCATTGGGACCTTTGTTCCATACGGGCGTGTTGACAAATGTGCCTTCATAGGTACCGATCACATCCTCGACTGCGGTGCCCGTACCTTCGTTCATCGGCCAGTGCGCGATCATTCCCACATCCAACGCATCGGTCAGACCGTCGACTGCGTCTTCTTCATACGAGGAGTACACCACAGTGCGCGGTGGCGGCTCGGTGCAGCGATAGCCGCTTAAAGCAACGACGTTATAGGCGCCGGCTGTACCTGTAGTGCTGTATAGGAAGTTACCGTCCCCCCGCAATTGAGGAAAGAAGTCGTGCGTAACCGGAACGGAAGAATCCACGGTAAATGTGGAACCATCAAATATGGTCGCATAGGCACCGATCAGTGTCGGGGCGTAAACATTAACGCCGTCGCCCCATACATCAAAGGCATCGATCGAAGTATTGGCACCTTCCAGTGTGAAAGCGGCGCCGTCAAAAGTGAATGCGGCAAGTCTTGTTCTGAGAGCGGCATATATATATGTTCCGTCGCCCCATAATGCCGCACCCTGATCGCCGCCGATGGCAGTAGTGGCAACTTGAGTCAGTGCAGTGCCGTTAAATGTCCATGCGGTTAAGTTATTATTGCCCAGACTGTATACATACGTCCCGTCGCCCCATATGGAGAAGGCGCCAACGGCTTCCGTATCGCGGAGTACCAGGTCCGCTCCATCGAAAGTATAAGCGCGTATTTGTGTTTGGGTGGAGGTGTAAACATACTGCCCGTCACTCCATACATCTTCATTGACGTTACCGGTTGCAACGCTGTCTATCATGGTGGCGGTGGTGCCGTTGAAGTACCATGCCTCGAGCAGATCGCCGGCTTCGTTTACGTTATAAATATAAGTGCCATCGCCTTGAACGGACCCGCTGGTGGATGTCCCAAAGGTGGTGACCGGAACAAAATTATTGCCGTTAAAGGTATAAACACCCACTGCGTTGTTTTGCGTTAAATAAATGTAACTGCCGTCGCTATAAACATCCCCCGCGTTTGGAACAGAAACAGTGCCTACTTGCGCAAGGCTTCCACTTTCGTTCGCCGTACAGTTCGAACCATTCGGATCAAAATATTCATCAGTCGCAACGGGGCTGCCCCCACCGGAAATTCCGGTCCAGCCCACGCCTGCAAAATCACAAATTTCCAAAGACGCGGGACTTGTGGATGTATTGCGGCGGAGCTGTTGGTCCTTGCCCGCATCGCATGCACCCGTAATGGAGTTATCACCGGGATCACCGGGAAGAACCAAGCCTTTGTCCGTCAGTGTGACAGGTCCTTGGAACGTACCACCGCCGGCAATCTCCAGATTTTTGCCCGTCTCGGCATTGTCCAGCGCATCGAGTTTCCATTCGCCGCCGCCGATGCCATTCGCTTCGGCATAGGTGTAGGACAGAACCACGTCATCGCTGCCCGCAGGTTTGTTGACCATATTTGCATCCGGTTTGCCGTCATCGTTGGCGTCGACATAGGCAACGCAACTTGTTTCGAACGCACCGTTCTTACCCGCGCTGATAACTGCAATCGCGGGTTGGTTGTCTTTGGGTCCGCCGTCGAGGCGGTTGGCGCCTGCGCCCCCGCATCCCGCATGCGCATCGGTTTTCTTCACGGTGCCCGCATCCCAAACGCAGTAGCCGTATTGCGCACCCCATGGGTCGCTCGTGCTCGCGCCGATCGTCATGGGGATTAACCCGCCGCCGACGGGTGCAGGCGCACCGCCTGCCGCACGGAAAGGAACGGGTTCGACGAAACCGTCGGAATCGCAATCTCCGTCATTGCTTTGGGCTTTGGTGGCAGCATTGATGGCAAGGCGCGAAGACGCGACAAGATTGTTTTCGGCAATGGTTTTGCGGCTGACCTCTGCTGTCATCACTCCTGGGCCGCGCATGACATTGTTCAAACCATAAGTGACGACGCCTGCCATACCGATGGCGGCAAACAGCATGACAATCGCGTTACCGCGTTCGCGCCAGCGACGTTTTTCTTTCTGCAATGGTTGGCTCACATCGTTCATGTTGTTTTCATCCTAGAAATCAACCCAAGCCGAGCCATCGCAATATTTCCACGGCTGAATTTCGCCGCTTACATACTTTAAGGTACCATTTTTTTCAGTCGTGCAGGCATCCGTATCATCCCCTACTTTAAGACCGCCGNNCCGCCGCCAGTCGCCGCATAAAGTTGTGCTATCTCGGGTGCAGAAAGTGCGCGATCGTATAAAACAACCTCATCCATAACACTGTCGGGTTCAGCGCCTGCATATCCGCTGCTACCAATATAAAAGGGCTGGTTTGTATTCTTGAATGAAGCCGTTTCAACACTTCCTCCACCCCCGTAATTTGTATGGCTTACCAGGATCCCGTTGATATAAATTCTAAAAATGTCAGTTGCAGGATCCAAAGTCTGCGCATAGTGCGTCCATGTGCCGGCAGTCAGAACGTTTCCGGTTGTGAATGCAACACGTTCGTCGGCAGTAGCTGTTCCGTTATTAAAAAACCATGTCCCAACCTGATTGTTGCTTGTTTGAATTGAATATTGCCATATATTAAATCCATCACCTTTACCCATGATATCTTTGTTAAAGCTTATCGTATTGGGTTTAATCCATAGTGAAATTGTTGAAGCAGCTGTAAGATCTAGCGCGCTTATATCGGCAACCCCAACACTATTGGCATCAAACTCTAGCGCTGAGCCTGAAATACCCGTCGTCCATATGGGAGTACCATTAAATGTACCGTTATATCCGTTGCCGGAAGAATCGGCCGCTGTAGTGCCGGAACCTTCATTGAAGTTCCAGTATGCCAACACGCCGGATGGAAGACTGCTGCCTCCGGAAGAACTTGCATAACGCAGGCGTGTTCTGCCCGAACCAGGGAAAGATAATCCGTTGGGTAATGGAGTCGCATCGCTCATCCCGTCGTAACTTATTCCCGCCGTACCCATCGCGATATTGTTTACACCCACAGCTTCCAATCCTGTATTGCCTGTCCAGCGGAAAGGTGCAACGCCGGGGAAATTCACAACGCGTCCGGGTATATCAATACTGACGTTATCGCCTGTACCCAATGCGCCTGCCTGCCCAGCACTGTTTGGGCCCCAGCACCACGCACTGCCGTCTGCTTTAGTGCCGCATGGATATGCTCCGAAAGATGCCTCTACCCATGGACCGGGATCCGAGACCATAGAAGGAGAAACCTGATCCACAGTAAGCGTAGAGCCGTTCCCGAGACGCCCGTTGAGGTCCTCTCCCCAGCACCACATGGTGCCGTCTGCTTTGATACCGCATGTGGATTTCGCCTGCTCCCCAGCTACGATGGAAAGCCACGGCCCCGGATCGGTCACGCGTTCGGGTATCGGGTGGTCATTGCTATCCGCTTGGCCGATACCGAGCTGTCCTTTGGTGTTTTGGCCCCAGCACCATGCGCTGCCATCCAACTTGACGGCACAGGTATGATTCTCCCCTGCCGAAATGCTGGTCCATGGCCCTTGTTCCGCCACGGGCTTGGGAACCTGCACGCTGGCAAGCGTTGCGCCGTCGCCCAATCGGCCAATGCCATCACTGCCCCAGCACCACGCACTACCATCCGTTTTTATACCACAAGTATGTTCGTGGCCCGCGCTTAGTGTACTCCACAGGCCACCGGTGGCTGTATTCACCGCAACGGGTGAAGTTTGCTGCGACGTGGCGTTGTTGCCGAGTTTGCCAAGCGTGCCCGCGCCCCAGCAATAGGCCGCGCCATTGACCTGCACGCCGCATCCTCCGGAAGTGCCCATAGTAATATTTGTCCATCTTGCCGTGCCCACTTGCGTAGGAGAAGCGCGCGGCGTGGTATCACCAAGACCAAGGCGCCCGTCGCTGTTGGCGCCCCAACACCACAATGTTCCATCGCCTTTCAGTGCACACGCCTGTTGATTGCTTGCTGCGACTTCCGTAAAGGCGTCGCCGCTATTAACTCTGCTGGGGGAATTGGTCGTAGCTGTTAGCACGGTACCATTGCCCAGCTGTAATTCAGCATCTCTACCCCAGCACCAGAGGGAGGCATCTGATTTGATGCCGCAAGCAAAGACACCACCACTCGAGATTTTCCCGCGATATTTATTGACGTTCTGCGCAAGGGAGTTTCCAGGGTTTGTGCTACCGCCGCCTTGCGCATAAACGTCGGCGATTTGTGCGGCGCTCATAATACCTTTATATAAGCGCACATCGTCGATGCCGCCTTGATAATTGAATGGGTCCGGCTGATTTGTGTGCCCGAGCAATATCGGCGCATTGTTTTGCGTCGGCGCGGAATCCATATCCCCGAACTTTTCGACGCCGTTATATTCCACGCCGTTGACGTAGAATTTCGCGGCGGACGAGTTTCCGAAGGTGAAGGTAACCGCAACATGCTGCCATACGCCTTGCGTCAGAACACTTTGATCCACACCCATGTTGCTATAATTTCCGTTGCCGGAGGTGATAACGAAGGAAAGGTCGGATCCGCCGACGCCCGCCCCGTTGCCCTGCCAGAAGGAATAGTTAGAATCATCGCTTCCGACAGTTCCCTTGTTGAGGATTGCCCCCCACTGACTGTTAAAGGGATCAGGTTTTATCCACGACATGATGGTGATGGAATCACCCGTTGTGAAATCAAGATCACTGTCCGTTCCTGGGTCGGGAACACGAACGCTGTTGTCCACGTCGAATGTAAGTGAGCCCGTGCCGATATGACCGGAGTTCCATAAAGGCAGAGAGCCGCCTTCGTTGGTAAGCGTGCCGTCATGTCCGTTGCCGGAAGAATCCGCCGTTGTCGTTCCGGATCCTTCGTCAAAAGGCCAGTGTGCGACAAGGTTGGTGCTGTCGCTTCCGCCGCTGCCGGCAGGCGCTTCCCATCCGCCGGTGTTGCGGTAGATGTCCATAATTTCCCGCGCCGTCAACGCACGCTCAAATATCATAACGTTATCAAGTGTAGCGTCCGTCGAGTCCGATGCCACACCTCCGATCTTGATAACATGGGCCACGTTATCTGCCGTGAGCGCCAAAGTTCCGCTACCATTCGGAACTCCGTCAATATAAAGCTGCACAGCGTTAGTACTATCAGTAAAGGTTACGGCGACATGGTGCCACCCCGAATCCAGCGTGCCGGTAGATTGAACGCCACCCACACCAAATGCGTCAAACTCTAATTCGTTGGCGGGATTAACAAAAAATTCCTTCCCCGGGCTTGCCCAAGATCCCGCCGCGCTTTTGCTTAGGATAGGGCGATCAAGTCCATTCGGGTCGCTTTTAATCCACGCTACAATGGTGTAATTCGCAGTACCAAAATTCAGCAATGTGGGATTGGCTATAAGAATTTGATCGTTTACACCGTCAAAAGAAATTGCAGTTCCGTCTTTTCCAGCCGCGGTCTCCTCTGCAACACTATTGCCGCTCCCATCACTCCATGTGCCGTTGTGCGCGGCCATTTCATCTGCAATAGTGCTTCCTGATGTTTCATCCAGTTTCCACCAACCGACAATATTCGCAGGCGGCTCCCATTCGGTGGTCGGGGCGGGGCCACCGCCACCCGCCATCGCCATCGCCGTCCAGCCAAGTCCTGCGCCCGCGCCGTAATCGCAAATTTCGAGTGAAGGCGGCGATACCGTGAAATTCATGCGCAATTGCTGATCCGTGGTCGCATCACATGCACCCGTAGCGGTGGAATCAGGAAGAATAAGGCCCGAACCCATCAAGTTTAATGCGCCGCCGAATTGTGTCGTGCCGCCGACTTCGATGTTTTTGTCGATCATCGCGGTGTCGGGTTTGATGTCCATGATTTTCCACAAATCTTCACCGCCGATACCACCCGCATCCGCATATGTGTATTCAAGAATGATGTCATCGCTTCCCGCAGCGCGCGTTACGGACGACCCGCCGCCACCGCCGCCGCCCGGAGGTGCGGACTTATAAGGGTGTCCGCCTGGCAATTTCGCCTCAAGCCCCCATTTGTGCGCGAGATAACCTTCTATGCTTTCGCGATCAGCTTGTGATGGTTCATATCCGAGCCACAAAAATTCGCCGATCGTACCGTTAACGTGATAGTTATTATCGCCCGCGTCACCGCCTATATAAAAATGCGTTGTTGACGCGTTCAGATCAGGGGTACCCGTTCCGCGTACGCCCGGCGCCGCCCCGTTAAAGCCGGTTACGAATTCATCCGAAGCGGACCGCACGCCCGCATAAAGTATATCGCCTGAGGTGGACCATGTTTCCGAATAATATGAGTTTCCAAACTGGAAGATGGTCGCTTCATCGGGATAGTTCGCCCCGACCCATACCGCATTCGCGTTCCAATAAGCATTGCCGCCCCCGTTTACGCTGATCGCCTGCCCGAAGCCCGTGTTCACACCGCCCCAATCCATGACAAGGAAAGCGAATACATTAGCATTCGCGGGGACTACGGGAAGCGTGCCGACCATGCGTTGGCCGTTTGAGCCGTCGCCGCCCCCCGGTCCGCCGGTAAAAGCAACGCCTGGCAGAACGCCCTGGAAAGAAGTCGCAGAATATGTCGGTGATGCCGAACCGCCATCGAGTGTTGCAACGCGACTGTTTGAACGATCTGTCCATGTGGTAACCGCACCGGCGGTGTGAACGATGGATGCCGGCGTTTGCGCGTCGAACCAGATAAGCGGCGCCACGGCGAGATCGGCGGGCGACCATCCGCCACCACCGCCACCCCCCGTACCGCAGGTGGTGGAGAATTTTTTGTCTTTACCCGCCGAAATAATGGCAACCACCGTATCCGAAGCACTGCTCGTGCCATCCAGACGGTTTGCACCGGGCCCACCGCAGGCGGGATCATCGAAGGTCGGTCCCGGATCCCAGACGCAGTAACCGTAATTCGTGCCCCACGGATCTTTATCCGTCGCGCCGATATCAAGCGGAACCCATCCGCCGCCGTCGGGATGCACGCCTGTCGCCGTGCGGAAAGGAAGCGGTTCTACCTGAACGTCGGTCGGGTCTGCAACACCGTCGCAGTTTCCACCCGCCGTAACGGTTGAGGCCTGAATCGCAAGGCGCGCGGCGCCCATCATTTTTTCTTCGGCAATGGTTTTGCGCGTTACATCCGACATTGATGTCACGATGCCCTTCATCGTGTTGTTCGCGCCGACCGTAACCGCGCCTATCAACGCAACCGAAGCGAACAACATGAAAAAGATGTTGCCGCTTTGTGAAGATTTTTTATGGTTGCGCATTTTTTTCATCATGGTGTCTGCACCATTACAGGAAGATAAGAGTCGTAACCGTCACCGGCCGCGCCTTGACCCCAGCACCAAACGGAACCATTGGCGCGTTGTCCGCACGTATTATAATAGTCACTGGATACTGATACCCAGTCTGTCCAGCCTGCACCGCCGTCATCGGCCAGAACCTGATGCATGCAGTAATTGAAACCAGCGCCCGAGTCCCCGCTAGACGGGCCTGCATCGTTGTTTCCGGTCTGTCCCTCTTGGGAACGTCCCCAGCACCACAAGGTGCCGCCCGCCTTGATGGCGCAACCATGATACCCACTGATATCCACATCAACCCAGTTGGTGGAAGAGCTGGAACAATTCGTATCGAGTGTACGGGTGGGGTAGTTTGCATCGCTGTCGTTGCCAGTAGCCAAAGCTCCCTCGGCACCTTTCCCCCAGCAATACATTTGTCCGTTACCGCGGATACCGCAAATATTTTCCCATCCTGCTGCAAGATCTTTCCAGTCCGTGTACCCCGCAATACCGCCCGCGCCTTTGACGAGTTGTGGGCGTGGCTGGAATGTGGCACTGGCGGCGGCAAAACCAAGACCATATTCGTTGTAACCCCAACTATAGGCCCCGCCATTGGCACGCAGACCGACTGCTGCTGATATTTCTGTTTCGACAAATTTCCAGTCCGTCCATGGCGTCCAAGGGTTGGCATCGCTGTGTACGGGGTTTGGCGTATCATACACGCCGGTGGTCGTATTGTTCCCGAGCGTGCCGTATATCGCCGCACCCCAACAATATGCCGTACCCATGGCACGCACACCGCATACAGATGAAAGACCGGGATTGATCATTTTCCAGTCGTAGTAAAAACCCGTGTCTGCAGTGTTGACCACCGGGAGGGGAACGGATGAGTCAACCAAATCACCACCACCAATATTTCCATCTAAACCACTTCCCCAGCACCATCCTTCGCCGTTGGCGCGAACGCCACAGCTTGTCAGGAGCGTAGTGCGCAAATCTATCCAGTCTTCCCAACCGTCCGAAGTAGAATCGTTCCATACTTCAACAGGTACCGACGAATAGGCGTCTGTCATATCTTGACCGTTACCCAGTCTTCCGTAACCTGCGGAGCCGAATGTCCATGCAGTTCCGCCACCCTTGATCATAGCGGGGCCTTTAGAGTAAGACTGCCACAATGAGTAGCCGCTTCCGGTGCCGCCACCGCCAACGGTATTGACGGATGTCAAAGGCGTCCAGCTTCCGCCATCGCAATATTCCATGGTCGTGCCGGTCCAGCGGATTGTACCTTCCGAACTGCCGCCGCATGATACTTCGTTACCGATTTTAATAGCCCCGTTGACGTCGAGTTTGGATGCGGGTGCGCCGCTGGTGCCGATACCGACATTGCCTGTCTCATCAATCTCTATGTCCGGTGGCAGAGAAGACAGCCACCCTGAAGCGGCAGTGTTGTTACGCGAAATTTCAAAATTGCCTGTGGTGGCGTCAAGGCCTATTGAACGTGTGATAACTGCATTTTGGGTAAAGTAATAAAGCTGGGAAACCTCACCGGGATCCAGCGCACGGTCATAAATACGTACATCGTCGATGGTGCCATCCATGTTATCGCCGCTCACGCTACCTCCTATATATAGCGTAAAAGGCCCTGTTGGTATTGTTGGCCCAGGCTCTACAGCTACAAGGGATCCATTAATGTAGAGGCTGCTTTCGATTGCCGTCCAATTCACCGCGACAAAATACCAAGTGTTGGCTACCGGCGAAGTCATGACAGGACCTGCGCTTCCACCAATATCTGATTCTATCCATCCACTCGAACCGTAAAGCATAATTTCAAAGTCATCGTGCCCACCGATGAATCTATTCTCATTAACGTCATCGAATTTTACCCAGGCAGATACGGTTCCCTCTGTAGCTGGCGTGAAATTCGAAATGGATATGCGGTCATCTGTTCCATCAAATTGCAGTGCGGTACCGTTAATGCCCGGCACGGTTTCCTGCACCACAACGTTGCCTGAACCATCGGACCATGTTCCGTTACCGCCGCCTATGGTGTCCACAATAGTAGCACCTGTTGTCTCGTCCAGTTTGAAGTGGCGTATAAGACCGGCTGTTATGTTGCTTCCTATAGTCGCCGACGGCGCCCGCAACGTAGCTTGTGCGTCATGTCCAGCCCCTTTTGTTTCGACCAAAAGCTGGTTGGCTGTGCTTTGTCTCAATTGCGCTCTGCCCGACGTGCCGAGATTCAAACCTTTATTCGCAGCGCCATCATCGGAAATCCAGCGCGACGTGCCGATGATCGGGCTCAATCCTGTTGCAGGTTTGATCGCAGTGTCGGTAGAATTCCATTCCCAACCGGCTCTTTGCGGCGTCAACTCCACGCGGACAGGGCGTTGTGCCGTGGCGCCTTGTTGCGAAGCGTTACCGATCTGGCCCGTGCCGTTAAGACCCCAGCAGTAGGCCGTGTAATCGGATTTCATAGCGCAGACTTGGTCATATCCAACGGAGACATCTATATATTGACCGCCGCCGAACACGAGTTGGGGATAGGCGTAGTCAGTCGTGCTGTTGTTGCCGTTCATGTAATCGGAACCTTCACCGAAGCACCACAGAGTTCCGTTTGCCTTGATGGCGCAAACATTGCGTCTTGCGCTTTTGACCTTTACCCATGGACCTATATCCATCATCAATTGCGGGACGGTGTTGTCCCATCCCGTGATTGCGGCGGATGTGAGATCACCCCAGCACCATAATGTCCCGTTCGATTTGATACCGCAGGAAACATCACCTGCAGAAATATCAACCCACGGCCCATCGCCGGAGATTTCGACAGCGGTCGTTTGCGTGGTTGTCGTCGTGGCGCCATTACCCAATTGTCCCAAAGCATCTTCGCCCCAGCACCACGCACGTCCGTCTTTTGTAATACCGCAAGTATTGCCGCGCCCGGCACTTATTTTTGTCCAGACTTTTCCAGCTTGTGCCTGTGTGGGCGTGGCGCCGAAGCCGACACCCCAGCAATACATCTCGCCGTCCGGTTCAAGACCGCATGCATATCCCGCACCCACAGATACCTGCGACCATTTTCTGGTGGCGACATCGACCACTACGGGAGATGTCTGGGTTGACGTTCCGTTACCAAGCTGTCCATCTCCGCCATAACCCCAACACCATGCACTGCCGTCACCTTTGATACCGCAGGCATGACCGAAGGCAGTACTGCCGACGGAATTAGATATCTGCATCCAGGGACCGGCGTCGTTAACAGCGGTGGGTGTGTATTGCGTTCCGGTGATTGTACCATTGCCGAGTTCGCCGTTGGTGTCATCCCCCCAGCATGCCGCTCCACCATCTTTTATAATCGTGCAACCGGATTCACGGCCCGCTGCGATAAGATTGAGGTTTTTATCCGCAACGACGGCGTCGGTGGCACTGTTATCGATGATCGCAGTATGTGAAAGATCGCCGATGCTGATGGCAATCGCGTTGCGAATGTTGGTTTTAACAGGGGTTGTCTGGTTGGCGGTCACGCCGGGACCATTGCCGAGTTCGCCATTCGCATCGTTACCCCAACAAACAACTTCACGGCCTTTGCGTATGCCGCATGCCGCATCGACGCCCGCTTCGATATCGATAAAATCTGTTACATCGGAAACTATAAGTGGGTCATGTTGCGTTCCTGTGGTAACTGCGCCGTTACCAAGTTGGCCCACGGAATCACTACCCGAACAATAAGCGGAACCGCTTGCAGTGATCGCACAGGTCAACGTACCGCTGGTTGATATCTTAGCCAAATCGGTTCTAGTGCCGAATTGCGTTGGTACGTTTTGATTTCCAGATGCACCCGACGTGTTGCCGAATTCACCGCCAGCCTCACGACCCCAGCAATAGGCCGTGCCCGCTTTCGTCACGCCGCAGAAATGCCCTTCGTTTGCGCCAAGAGTTCTTTCTGCTCCGCTGATCTGAGTGAAATTTGTGATGTTTATGACGGGGTTCGGCGATGCTGCGGTACCGCTGCCGCCGTTGCCGAGCTGGCCCTGAGCGCCCATCCCCCAGCAATTGACCGCCCCAGAGTAAGTCAGTCCACATGACGTGCCCTCTGTCGCGGCGATGTCCGTGTAATCGTTTACTCCCGATACTTGTACGGGGACCAAAGAATCCGTGCTGGTACCATTGCCGAGTTCACCGCTGGAACCTTCGCCCCAGCACCAGACACTCCCGTTATTCTTGAGTGCGCAACTATGTGATCCGCCCGCGACAACTTTCACAAAATCTGCCAGTCCCGGTACCTGAACCATAGTGCCTTGATCGGTCGTGCTGCCGTTACCCAGCTTATAGCTGTCGCCATCACCCCAGCACCACACAGTGCCGTCTTTTTTCACGCCACAGCCGTGATAGCGACCGGAAGATACTTGAACGAAGTCCTCGCCATTCGGCAGGAAGTAGGGCGAAGAGGTGTTCAAAGAACTTGCGCCGTTGCCCTGCGTTTGTTCCGTATCCAGACCCCATCCTACCAGTTCACCAGGTCTGTTCGTCATTTTCAAAGACGGGGGCGGCGGTGATGTCGCCGTCACTATGGCCATAATCTGATCGGCCGTCAGAGCTTTGTTATAAACCCGTACATCGTCTATAAGCCCCGTAAATCTTTCGCCGTTGGCGCTTTGTGTAGAACCAATATAAATATCTCCAGAGTTCGCAGTATCGTAAACGATAGGATCCAATAGCGCAGAGGACGAATCCAAAACACCGTTTATATAAAAATTGAATAAGTTTGAAGAATTAGGATCGTAGGTTAAGGCAACATGCGTCCATGCGGTCGCAATATTGCCGGCCATATTTATAAAATTGACTCCGCCGGTCCTGCCTATATGGGCACGCAACTTTGTATCGCTGCTAGCGTTGTAATATAACCCGTAACTATGATTGGTCGGGCCCGAATTATTGTTCCAGGTTTTGGTAAAAAGGCCGGCCCAGTCACTTTGTGTGGCAGCTGGCAACATCCACAGAGAAACTGTGACCGCGCTTGGCTCAAGGGCGGCCGCCCTGGGGATTCTGATATATGCGTTGTTACCTGCGGTAAAGGACAGCGCCCCGCGATTTGCGCCTCCCGTAGGCTGCCATGTGGCGGTACCGATTAATGTTCCATTGTGCCCGCCAATAGAATCGGTAACCGTGGTGCCGGAAGATTCATCAAGTCTCCAACGGGCAACGGGGGTTGGATTTACAGGTGTGGCCCCGGCGGCACTTTTTTCGCATATAACTGGTTGAATTTGTGAACAGCCGTGAACATGCCATTCACCGCTGTTGACAGTAACAACGCAATCCGAGTCGCCAAAAAAATTGTCCGGGTGCCCCGACTCCCAGTTGCTGAATTGTCCGCCGACGGCAGAACCGCCTAAACCTCCGGTCCAGAATTGCGTGCCGGCAAGTTCGCCGCTTGTATAAACAAAGTTGCCTTCCGTAGTGCCTGCCGAGGGGTCATCTGAAGCACCGATCCAACCCCAGTCCCATCCTTGCGCCCCAATCAGCGTGTTCTCGTCAGCGCTGGTAATAGAAACAATATAAGCGGCAGGGTCGATGCCTGTGCAAACAGCATTGGTACCGGGATAATCTGATCCAGCGCTATCTTGAAAATAACAATGGCCCGTTGTGGGATCGTTTACAAAGTCATCGCCCAAACCCGTACAGTCAGCGGCGCCAGATCCACTACCGCCACCACCGGAAGGCGTTCCTGGAACCTCGCAGACAAATTCAATGGTGGCAGGGCAACTTACGTCATACCAACTGTAGTAATCCGTGGCGACGGCACAGTTTTCGCCTGCGCCGCCATTGGGCTCAGTTTTGGAAAATGTCGGAGATTCCCATGCATTGAATTGTCCACCGACAGGACTTCCGGTTTCATCGCCTGACCAGAATTGTGTTCCGGCGAGTTCACCAAATGCATACTCCCAATCGCCTTCCACCGCCGCATCGGTGATACCGATACGCACCCATGTCACACCCAGCTCATCCGCAATAATATTGTTTTCCGCCAAAGTGCTCGGGACCATTAGGTAGCCGCCATTCGCGACGCAATGGGCCTGCGAGTCATCGTAACTCCGCGTTACATTCACGTAAAAATAACAATGTCCTGACGCGGCATCGTTGTAATGGGCAGCGCCCAACCCCGTGCAGTCCGCGGGCCCAGAAGGCGTAGACGTACCACTACCCGAAACAGGCGTCCAACCCAAGCCAGCGCCGCCGTTGTAATCGCAAATTTCCAAGGTGGGCGGAGATGTTGACGTGTTACGGCGCAATTGTTTTTCGTTCACGGAATTACAAGGGCCTGAGAGTGAATCATCGCCGGGGTCGCCGGGAAGAACCAGACCGCCGCCCGTTGCGGTGTTACCCGTCAAAACAACTTTATCGGAGAATGTCGCGCCGCCGGTGCTCTCGACACTCTTGTCGGTTTGCAGAGTTGTGGGGTCCGCAACTTTTTCTTTCCACAAACCATTGCCCAGATCATTGGCTTCGGCATAGGTGTAGGCGAGCACGATATCGTCGCTGCCGTCTGTTTTGACCAGAAGATTGGTGCTGTCATTGACGTATGCATTGCAGGTCGTGTTGAATTTCTTGTCCTTACCCGCGCTGATGATGGCGATGGAATAACGGTTGTTGTTGGGAGAGCCTTCCAGACGGCGTGGCGTCGCCCCGCCACATCCGACAACCGCATCTGATACGGAAGATGAACCGGCGTCCCATGCGCAGTAACCGTATTGCGTGTTCCAAGGGTCTGTTGTATCGGGCACGAGATCGAGCGGAATTAAACCGCCGCCTGTAGGTGCGGGCGCACCCGCAGGTGCGCGATAGGGAAGCGGTTCGATCATACCGTCCGCGTCACAATCTCCGCTGTTGGCTTGTTGCGTCGTGGCATTGACGATCGCAACACGCGATGCGGTGATGACGTAATTTTCAGTGACCGTTCTGCGCGTCACATCGGACATGCTTGTTAGCGGTCCTTTGATCACGGTGTTGAATCCGTAACCGACCGTGCCGACCATCGCGACGGCCGCGAACAGCGCGAAGAAAATATTTCCTCTGATGCGGTTTTTGTTTTTTGAATTTTCGGCAGAAGATTTTTTTGAAGGAATTTTTTGGGTCAGGTTTTCCGTTGTCGAGCCATCCCTGCCCAACGCACCGGTTGAATTTTTACGTCGTGTAAAAATCGTCATAAACCCCTGCAACCCCACGGTCTCAAAAACGCTTCCGAAAGGGACCTGCAAAATGAAGGCTGGAGCGTCTTTTCCCCTAGTTTCATTATCGCCTTGAAACCGTTAAGAATCGTTAAAATTTTAGATATTGGGCGCCTGATAGCAACCCATTGAAAAGAATGGAAAAACAAAATGAGTACACAGAACGGTACACAGGCATTCCATGCTACCTGAGTTGTGGTCTGTGGAAAAGAGGAAAAAACCTTAAAATATCAAAGGGTAATCAGGAGGTCAGGCGTTGCCTTCAATGCCGGTTTTCTTCAGGGAGGCGGTATACATCGCCTTGAAATCCACGGGATTGAGCAAAAGCGGCGGGAATCCGCCGCCCGTAACAGCAGACGAAAGCATCTGGCGGGCGAACGGAAAGAGCATTTGTGGCACTTCTACATACAATATGGAGCGCACGGCTGCCTGAGGTACGTTTTTGACTGTGATCAGAGCTGCGTAAACAATCTCGGAAATGAACAAAACCTGATTGTCCCGCAAGGACTTAACCGTCAATTTCAGGGTGGATTCATAAAGGTCAGGATTGGATTCGTCGTTAATTTTTGAGGCGTCCAACATGATATTGACGTCAAGTTCGGGCTTGCCGCCACTGGGGCGTAGGGAATCCGGTGCCATCGGATTTTCAAAGGAAAAATCCTTAACATACTGAGCGTGGACCTGAACCGGAAGAACGGGGGGTTCGACGTCTACAACGGGTTTTTCGGAAGCTTTTTCACTCATGTCATGGCCTCAATATTATTCGCTGCATGGGAGTAGCACGAAAAAAGCATCTTCGTCCACCATCTATAACATATTGTAATATAATGGGAATTTTTATGATTTGTGCAATGCAACACAAAAACTTAACAAAAACTTTACGATTTCGCTTGTCATAATATAATTCCCATGGCACCTTTATTTCCATAAGAAACTACAAACAACTATCACAGCGGTGTTGCAGGCGGTCTTATAGCTTTGCAGTCAGGCGTTTAGGAGACGCGATAGCATGAGAACAAGGGAGTTCGTGTCATGCTTACGCTGGTCTTTACATATCTGTATCCTCTTCTTTCCATCTCCACTGTCGCCGGCTATTTGCCGCAAATCAAAGAATTCATCATGACAAAAGAAGCTCCTAAAGGCTTTGCTGTTACAGGCTGGTTGATCTGGCTTGGCGAAAATTTCGTCACCATCGGCTACGGCGCCGTCGTTCTTCAAGATTTGATGTTTTGCCTTATGACCTCACTGGACGTGCTTTTGATCGCTGCAACCATCACTCTGGCCGTTCGCGCCAAACGCCGCTACGAACGCGCCAATAACACGGATGAAGCTGTAAAAATCGATTTCGTCCGCGCGGCTCTGTGCTAAAAAAATTTTGTACCTCCCAAGGCAAACTAAAACCCCGATCAATGATCGGGGTTTTTTTTATCCCGCAGCCTGGGTGCTTCTTCTTCGACTCGTATATAATCGCCCTCTATGATGCCACTCTCTTCACGCTGTTTTTCTTCTGTCCACTGGAAATGCTTGCCCAGTAAGGATTTAAAGGATGTGCGGAGAGGGGGAACTAGCAAAGCGAAGGCGGCAATATCGCTGATGAAGCCTGGAAAAATAAACAACAACCCCGCGATTAAAAGACAAATACTTTCAAACACGGCGGATGCGGGGCTTTCCCCTTCGTCGAAAAGTTGTTGAATGCGCGCGGCAGTAGCAAGGCCTTGCGCCTGTACCAGCCAGATGCCGAGTACGGCACTGCATCCCCATAGCAAAAACGTTTTGAAAAAACCGATTTTTCCGACCACCAAAAAGAAGGTGAAAAGCTCGATCAGTATAAGCCCCATACCTGCTTGCCAGAACATAATGCGCGCGCCTTTCTTATGTCGCTTTCGCCCTTGTTTTTCGCCATAAAACCGCCAATTTAAAGAACGGTAATGGGCAATTCCAAAGGGACTTTCCTTTTGGTAAATAGTCTGTGATAAACTAGGGGGTCTGCAGTTCAATGCAAGCAAAAAGGATTTACACATCGTGGATGCCGCTCTGATTTTATACGCCGTAATCGCCGCAGGTTTGGTCATTTGGTTACGCAGCATTTTAGGAACGCGTCACGGCGATGAGCGCGAGCGGCCCAATCCCTTCACTGCACCGCCACCTGAAAAAAATCCCGCGGCCAACCGCGCCGTAAAACCAAACGAGGAAGTCACGACATTGGCACTCACCGATACCATTGCACCCGCATTGCCGCGTGGAGTGAGCATTTCAAACGAAGCTGTTTCACGCGAAATATTTGAAGTTGCGCGTTCCATGCCTGACTTCGATCTCGCACGTTTTGCGCAAGGTGCACAGGATGCATTCGCGATTATCGTCGAAGCCTTTGCCGTGGGCGATCGCGATACACTAAAAAATCTTTTGGAGCCGCAAGTCTACACGGCATTCGATGGCGCACTGAAGCAGCGCGAGGCCGCAGGCGAGACGATGACAAGCGAAATCCATGCTGTGCGTAAAATGGATATTTTAGAGGCGCGCAAGGATTCCAAATCCGTCTATATCAAGATGCGCATCATCGCGGACGAAACATGCGTCATCAAGAACAAGGACGGCGCCGTCATTTCCGGCGATCCCGACCGTATCACGGAAATGAACGATATATGGACATTCTCTAAGCCACTAAAATCACGTGATCCAATGTGGTATCTGCATGAAACGCGCGACGGCGATGTTACGGAAGATCACAAAACGCCGGTTCCCGACGCGGGATAAAATTTCATATCTTCTAGGCAGAGAATGTTTTTCCGTGCGATAAAAGAGGGGCTGTATAAAGGCCCCTTTTTCTTTCGCGAGGTTTCCATGATCAAGAAAATTCTTTTTACCGTTTGTGCCGCATCACTTCTGACCGCTTGCGCCACCGGTAAGACGACAACCGCAACATCCGATGACAAAACACCCTTGGTTTTGAAGGCCGCATCTTTTTCTGACCTGCAAGGATGGGAAAAAGATGATATGGCAGGTTTCATGAACGCGTATAACACATCCTGCAAACGCATCCTGAAAAAATCACCCGCCGATAAATTCTCAAGCAATCCGGAATGGGGCACGTACGGTGACTGGCAGGCGGCCTGCAAAGAGGGCGCGGGCATCAATCCGAACGATACAGCGGGCGTGAAAAACTTCCTGCAGAATAATTTTAAAGTGGTGAGCGCTACAGCGAACGGCAATCCGCAAGGATTGTTCACAGGCTATTATGAATCAACACTCAACGGATCGCGTACGAAACACGGCCCCTATCAATATCCGTTGCTGGGCCGCCCCACTGATTTGGTAATGGTGGAGTTGGGCGATTTCAGATCAGAATTGAAAGGCCAGCGCATCGCGGGCCGCGTGATCGACGGAAAATTAAAACCATATGAAAGTCGCGCTGATATCGAGGCTGGGAAATTGCCGGCGGAACAAACATGGCCCATCGTATGGCTGGACGATAAACACGACGCTTTCTTCGTACAGGTGCAAGGATCGGGCGTAGTGCATTTGGATGACGGCGGTGTGATGCGTGTCGGTTATGACGGGCAAAACGGCCATGTTTACAACGCGGTCGGTCGTGAACTCGTCAAACGCGGTATCTACAAAAAAGAAGAAGTCAGCATGGAGGCGATCCGCACATGGCTCAGGCAAAATCCAAGTGAAGCCGATGAGCTGCTCAACACCAATCCGTCTTTCGTGTTCTTTCGAGAAACGCCCGATGACGGAACGGGTGCTGGCCCGCAAGGCGGGGAGGGTGTAAAGCTTACGGCCAAACGCTCACTCGCCATCGATCACGGCAAACTCCCTTATGGCTTTCCTGTCTATGTCGATCTCGATTATAAGGATGAAAACGGCGCGCCGTTGCAACGTTTGTTGATGGCGCAAGATACAGGCGGAGCTATCAAAGGGGCGGTGCGCGGTGATTTCTACTGGGGCGGTGGAGAGACAGCCGAAAAAATGGCAGGCCCTATGAAGGCCCGCGGTAAATATTATTTCCTGCTACCGAAGTCTATTTAATCGCTGCCGATATTTTCTTCGCGCAGACGTTTGAAATAGTAATCGCCTGATTTCTCATAGCCCGCATTTTCGTACAAACGTGTGGCGGAATCCGCGCCAATATCGGTGTCGAGTTCGATCAATTGGCATCCTTCTTCCAAAGCGCGGTCTTCGGCAAATTTGATCAGTTGCGATCCATAGCCATGACCGCGGGCTTTCTTATCGACCACAACATGTTCGATATAGGTGACGTAACCGTCATGCAGATTGTGGTTCGCGATCACGCCGATCAACCCGACCAGTTGTTTGTCCACTTCGCCCATAAACATCCTGTATCCCGTGGCCCGTGCGACGAACACACGGCGTGCATAAGTCTGCATGTCCAACTGCGGGAAGAGCTGTCGGATGATGGGGTACGCCAGATGGTAATCGGCGTCGGAACGCGCCTCGCGGATTTCGAGAGGGTATTTGGCAGGTGTCGTTGTCATGATTTCACGCTTATTTGTCTTTTTTTCTTATAACCCATCTTACCATGGGGGTATCAAAATAGGCCACATAAAACGGAAACTTAATTATTAACATATTGATTTTTCTAAAGAAAAACCCCCGAGCCAATATGTGGCGCGGGGGTTTTTTGAAATGATTTAAACGAGGCTTAGAAGCTCGTTCCGCAAGAAGCGGCTTGGTTCATGTTGTCTTCGAACGAACCGCCGTAGACAACGTTAACCGTTTGACCGGCGCCTGCTGCATTAGCGGCAGCGGACCAGCAGTTTTCGTTCTCACCACCGGATTCGGTTTCGATTTCATTCAAGTTGGACGGATTGTTACCGCCTTCATCGCCACCGGCTGCAGTTTCAATTTCATTCAGATCGGACGGGTTAGAGCCGCCTGCGAATGTCTGGATATTGTTGAACGCTGCGGGTCCGGGACCTGCGTTGCCCGTGCTCGGCAGGCCGAGGATACGAACGTTCAGGCCCGTGACATCGCCATTAAACGCTGCGAACTCGTTGAAGATCAGGTTCTCGTTAATGTCGAACAGATCTTCAGCCAAGAAGCCGAACCAGAAGATATCAGCCGTCTCTGCGCCTGCATCCGGGAAGTGACGGAAGCGTGCTTCAAGGTAGTCGAGATCGTCTTGAGACAACGCACCGCCCGTGTCGGATGGCGTGATGTCGTCGTAGGTGGAGTTCAGCCCGTTCAACCAGATCGGTGTGCCATCGTTCGTCAGGGCATAGTCGTCAAGGTATACATAGAAGTCGCCTTCTTCCTTAAAGCCCGTGAAGATTTGCTTGCCGATCGTGCCACCGAAATTGGTCGGTGTTTCTGGGTACGGCGTGGAGCCGGGAGCATCATCGTCTACCAGATCAAGGTAGGCGAAGTACGGTACAGACTCTTCACCTTCGTTTTCAGGCCAGCTGTAACCAAGCAGGTATGGCGAGAAGCGCAGACCGATTTTGCCGTTGCTCCAGCTATTGCCCGCTTGCGACAGGTCGATCAGGCCGCTTTCGAACGTACCGCCCGTGTGGAAATTGGCGAAGGCGTTACCGGAAACGATCACATTGTTGTGGCCGGGGCCGGAGATGTACAGACCATGGAAACCGGAGTCGGTGACATTGTTGCCATCTCCTTCATAGTTTCCGCCGACCAGAACAGGCGCTGTGTAGCCGAAGTAGTCGTAAACGCCCACTTCGGATTTCGAGTCGTTGCCGTAGTACATATCGTTATTGACCTGGATACCGTCATCGAGGCTGTTGTCTACGTCGTTGCGGCGGATTACCACGGAGTATTCCTGATAACCGTCGCCCGGACCTTCTTCGAGAGCGAAAATCGTCGGAGCATAATTGCTGCCGCCCACGTTGTTTACAAAGATGCCGTCCGCGCCGAAGTAATCTGCGCCGGTTTCAACGCCTTCGATTTTAGCGAACACTTCACCGCTTTCGCCCTCACCTACCCAACCGGAATTCGTCACCGTGTTGTCGTCGATCAGTGTCGAGGAAGCGTATTCGACATCGATGCCGTCATCGCCGGATTTGTCGACCGTGTTCCCGAGGATGTCTACAGCGTAACCGGAGAATACATTTTCTTCGGATGCGCCAACGGCATAACCATAAGCATAGACGTTTTCGACATGGATACCGTCACCGCCTGAGTACCAATAATCGGACTGGCCGTAACCTTCGGAAGGCGCGCCCCAACCGGAGTTGGAAACCGTGTTTTGGGAAACCAGAACGCGCTGGGTGTTTCCGTAGGCTTCGTATTCGCCTTCGTATTCACCGTAGGTGCCTTCCGTGTGGTCGCCGTATTCCGGCAGCTCTTCATCGCCGCAATCATCATAGCAGTCGAGAAGAGAAACGCGCTCAGAGTATCGGGATCTTGTCGTGCCGAGAACTTCGATACCGTCATCGAGGCTGTTATTAACATCGTTGTCGGAAACAACAATGTTGTATTCGCCATTGCCGATGTCGCCTTCGCGTGCGTGCGGGTTCAGACCATAGAAGTCAGTCAGATAGACATCGCGTACATGGATGCCGTCTGCGCCATAAGAATCGGCCTGACCGTAAGGAATGCCGAACGAACCAACGCCCGAATGTTCGACGCTGTTGCCCGCTATATAAGCGAAACCTTCGACATTGACGACTTCGATACCGTCATCGCCGCTGCGGGAAACGCCGTTATCATCGCCGTAGAAGGATGCGAATTTGGCATTTTCCGATTGTTCTTCGTTATCTGCTTCAACTTCGTCATCTGGCTCATCTGCGCCAACGCCGTTGTTGGTGATGCGGACAGAACCGGGTTCCCAGACAGCTCCTTCTTCAAGGATGGCGTATTCGTAATCGCCTTCTTCCTCTTCACCTTCGACATAGGCGCCGTGGATGTTGCGAACAGAGATACCGTCATGACCGCCGTGGAATTCATCATATGCTTCGCTCCACCAGTTGCCCCAGCCGGATTTCGAAACCGTATTGCCATCGATTTCAACGATGTGGCCGTCATGGGCTTCGATACCATCATCGCCGGATTTAGAAACCGTGTTGCCTTGGATAAACGCATCATCAAAGAAGGAAACATGGATACCGTCCCAGCCTGCTTTTTTGACTGTGTTGCCGGTAACATCGACTTCGCTCACGTAGTTCGTGAAGATGCCGTTTTTGCCGGTGCGGTAAACAGTGTTGCCTGCGATGTTGGTGTAGACTGTGTCATATACGACGATACCGTTGTCCAGCGTGTGGTGAACGATGTTGTCGTAGATCGCAACGTTGTTTTTGCGTACATCGATACCGTCGCCGAGCGTAAAGCCGACATGGTTGCCGTAGATAGAGCCGTAAATGCCTTCATCGAGACGGATACCGTCATCGCCCGTGAAATGCACCCAGTTGTTGGCGATTTCTACATAGTCGGATGGATCAACATAGATACCGAAGCCGCCGGTCAGGGCAACGATGTTTCCGAGGATGTCAGCATAGTGGCTGTCGACAACCTGGATACCGTTACCGCCTACAAGGGCAACGCCGTTTTCGTTGATTTCGGCATAGTCGCTGCTTTCAAGCAGTATACCGTTGCCGTCGCCGAGGCCGACGACGTTCTTCTTGACGTCGACTTCGTCGCTGTCCGTAACATGGATACCGTTGTCAACGAACTGGTTGACGATGTTGCCAAGAACGGCTGCGCCTGTGCTGGTTACAACGCGGATGCCCGTTTTGAAGTCTTCGACATAGTTGGTATCGGAGAGCAGACCGCCGCCGATTTGTGCACCGGCAGAGTCTTGAACATAGATACCCGTTTGACCCTTGCCGGATTTCAGGAAGCGACCGTCGATCAGGTTGTCGGTGATAACCAGACCTTCGACGAGGCGGGCGTAAATACCCGTTTCAACATCTGCGATCTTATTGTTGTCGACTTCGAAGGATCCCGTCGTCGTGTCGACGTGTACGCCTTCATGGCTGAAGTTGTAGATCCAGTTGTCGGAAATCTCGTTGTGGCCTGTGTTGCCGGCAAGGTAAACGCCAGCCCAGCCCGTGGAGGAATCCGCATTGGATACGATGTTGCCGTTCACGTAATGGCTACCGCCGCCCAACAGCGTAATGCCGCCGAAAATAGGGAGGTTGGAGTCATAGACGATGTTATTGATCGCCGTCACATCTTCCGCGCCTTCGCCGTAAATACCGATACGGGTGGAGTGGGAAATCAGGTTGCCCTGGACAGTGTTCGTCGTACCGCCTGCAATCTTGACGCCGTCCCAATCTGCATTGGTAATGACGTTTGCATCAAGCAGGTCAGGACCGCCGATTTGCGTGCCTGTAACGCCCACGATGTAGATACCCGAGGCGTCGTCGCCGACAACCGGGTCGCTGGATTTCGTGTTGGAGATGATGTTCGACTTAATCTTGACGTTGTTCGCGCCCTGAATCTTGATGCCGTCGCCTTCGATGAAGGTTCCGAACAGCAGGTCGCCGACAACGTTGCCGACGATGTTCAGATCACCGACAGAATCGCGCAGACGGATACCGTCGCCGTTCAGAATGTTGTCTGCACGGCTGGTTTTCGTGACGACGTTGTTCAGGATGTCTACATCGCCGACATTCTTCACTTCGATGCCCGTGCCGCGAACATCATGAACGATGTTGCCCTGAATCAGGTTCTGGCCCGTCCATGCACCTTCGAGCCAGATACCGGCATCAGCGATGCCGACAGGGCTGGATACGAGATTGTTCGTGATCGTGTGGTTTTCGCCGCCGAGTACTGTGATGACACCGAGCAGGTCGAGGTTGGCGTTTGTTACGGAGTTCTGATCAACCGTGAAGTTGTTCGTGCGGTCGCCGTAGACGCCGATACGGGTCGTGTCATTGATAATGTTGTGGCGAATAACGTTGCCCGAGCCGTCGGAGACTTTAACGCCGTCCCAGTCTACATTGTAGATCAGGTTGCCGTCGAGGAGGCCCGGACCGCCGACTTGCGTGTCGTTGACGCCCACGAGGTATACGCCTGAAGCGTCGTTACCGGTGTAGGGGTCGCTGGCTTTCGTGCCCGTGATAACGTTCGATCTGATCTTAACGCCGTTCGTGCCTTGGATTTTGATACCGTTACCTTCGATAAAGGAACCGCCCAGTACATCGCCTATGATGTTGCCGACGATGTTCAGGTCGCCGTTGGAATCGCGCAGGCGGATACCGTCGCCATTCAGGATATTGTCTGCACGGCTGGTTTTGGAAACCGAGTTGAACTTGATGTCTGCATCGGTAACGTTTTTCACTTCGATACCCGTGCCGCGAACATCATGGATGATGTTGCCTTCGATCAGGTTTTGACCGGAGTAGGTGCCTTCCAGCCAGATACCGGCATCAGCCAAACCAACAGGGCTGCTGATGATGTTATTGGTGATCGTGTGGTCGTTGCCGCCCAAAATGGTGATAACACCGAGTAAGTCGAGGTTGGCATTGGTAACGAGGTTTTGGTCAACGGTGAAGTTTTTCGTTTGGTCGCCGTAAATGCCGATACGTGTGGTATCGGAAATTGCGTTATGACGGACCACGTTGCCCGAACCTTGGGAAACTTTAACGCCGTCCCAGTCAACACCGTAGATGATGTTGGCATCGGTGAGGTTATTACCGCCCACAACGACGTTTTGCGTGTTGCGCAGGTAAACGCCCGAGCTGTTGTCGTTCGTGTTGTTTTTCGTGGGGTCCCAAGTGTTGGTGATGATGTTTTTCGAAACTTTCGCACCGTTCACTTGGTACAGTTCGATACCATCGCCCCAGATGTCTTTAACGCCGGTGCCCGTGCCGCCCAGACCGATCACGTTGCCCGTGATGTTCATGGTGCCGACGGAATCGCCGAGATAGATACCGTTGCCGCGGATGTCATCGATGAAGTTACGACGGATTTCCGTGTTCCATACGCCGTTGGCAACGATACCGCCGCCGCGTGCGTTGGAAACTTGGTTGTCTTCAACGATAGAATCTTTGGCAAAACCGTTCAGGTAGATACCCGCTTGGTCCGTGTTGGAGATCTTGTTGTTTTTCAATGTCGCGTTATCTGCGGAATCAACCCAGATACCGTAACCGTCAGCACCCGTTGCGCCAGTGATCGTGAAACCATCGACCGTTACGTTGTCGGCCGTGATGCGGATACCGGGGGAGTTTGGAGCGATTACTGTTTCGAGAAGGGAAGGAACCAGCAGACGGATCAGCGGATTGATGCCTGCCCATGCGCCGTTGAGAACCAGATTATTGACGTCCGCGAGAACGGATTCATTGTATGTCCCGATGCCAACATTAACGGTGTTCGTGCCAGTACCCGTGTTCTGAATAGCGTCGATCGCGTTTTGGATCGTGCCGCCGCCGCCCAGGCCGAGAAGGTTAGACTGACTGAGCTTGATAGTGCCAGTACCTGTCGTGCGAACGCTGTTAGCTTTCGCTTTCAGCATGCCGCTCTGGTGGATGTCGATATTGCCGCCGCCTGCATCAACGACGCCGTTGATGACTGTGCCGCCCGTCGCAGGAACGCCCGCGGCGCCCGTAGGAAGGATGAAATCGGCGTTCGTTTTGATATCACCGCCTTTGGTTTCAATCAGGCCGTTATTGCCGATGAGGATGTTGTTGATGTCGGCCGTCAGCGTTACATCGCCGCCGTTGGTTTTGATCGCGCCGTCTATGATAACGCCGCCGACGATCGGAAGACCGCCGAGTGCGTGCATGACAACATTCAAAACTTTAGCGCCCGTTGCGCTGATGGTTTTGCCGGATTGCAGCCAGATGCTGCCGGCTGCTTCGAGATTCAGCGTGGATTCAGCGCCAGCGTTCGTTGTGATGTTGGAAGCGATCGTGATCGTGCCGTCTTGACCGAATTGGTTCGGGGTTCCGACGGTCGTGATAAATACGTTCGCGCCCGAGTTAAGAGCCGTCTGGATAGAAGATGTTTTGAGTGTGGAGATAAAGTCGCCATCGGGTTTGAAAGGAGAACCGGAAGTTCCCGTGCCGCCGACATTGGTTGTGGCAAAGCCCGAATCCGTAATCGTCAGGTTCGATGGGTCAACCAGCCAAGAGCCGTGCAGACCGGAGAATGCGGATACATCAACAGTACCGTTGATGCCAACCCATCCTTTACCAGACGTGTCGACAAAACCGCCTTTACCACCCAGTACGCCGCCGCGTGCATTGGCCGTACCCGTGAAGATCAAGCCTTTATCTGCGAGCAGAATAACGGAACCGCCGTCGCCGGCCGTAACAGCGTCAGCAGAGATAACGGAACCATCGGAGGCGAGAATATTTTCGCCCGTAACCGTAACCGTGCCGCCGCCCGTTGCGCCGTTTGCATTGATGGAGCCGTCAACCGTGACAACACCTTTGCTGCCGCCGGAAATTTTTACGTTGCCGCCTTTGGAGGAAGCGGAAGACACATCGATGATGCCGTCCATATTGATGACGGAGTCAACAGCGCCTTTGGCAGCCGTAGCGGCCAGAACGACGTTACCGCCGTTTGCGTTGATTTGACCGGAGTTCTGAACCAGAGCGTTTTCGAGCGCACCGTCAACTGCAACGTTGACGAGACCATCGCCGTAAAGGTCAAGCGTTACCGTGTTACCGGAAGCCAGAACGACATTGCCCACTTTTGCGTTGATCACGCCGGAATTGGAAACATTCGGTGCAACGAAAGCGGCCAGACCAGCGTCAGCCACGGAGATCGTCGCGCCTTGTTCGATATTCACGTCACCACCGCCTGCAACATCTTTGATTGCGACGTCTGAGCCGGTATTTTGTTCATCCAGCGAACCCGAAGAAGCAACGATGGAGCCTACGTTTACTTGGGAGCCCGCGCCGAAGATAACGCCGTTACGATCGAAGATGTAAACGCGGCCGTTGGAGTTAAGCGCGCCCAAAATCTGTGTAGGATCGTTTTCGGTATCATATACAACGACTTTGTCGTTGCTGGAGCCCATGTTGATGTTGACGGTCCAGTTGGACGTGATGTCAGCATCGCCTTGCATGGTTGCGGAGGATGTATCTTGATTGAATGTCGTTGTGTTCGCAACGGTTGTGTCCATCGTGCCGCCGCCGGCCGTGTATTCCATGTCGGTCCAGTTATCAGCGAGAGCAGGAGCAGAGAGTGCGATAAGCGAAGTCGCGGTGAGCGCTGTCGTCGTCAGGTAACGGCGGAAGTTTTTCCCCACCAAACCAAAATTATTACCAAAACCGTTTTGAATTACTCTCATCTTCGTGCTCTCCAACTTAAAAGACGTTATTAAAAATTTGAAGCGAGCCCATTTCGGGACGCCCCCACACTTCGGGAATATTTGTAGCCGCCGCATAAATGCCACTTTTTTTGGGCGTTAACAATAGTTTTTAACGAATTATTAATCTTCTATACGAGTGCTATAATTTAGATAATTCTAATGTATATAGGGTTTCCGCCATTTTTTTATGAAAACATGCGTTAAGACCATATGAAAATAATTATTCTGGGGGAGTTTTGTGTCTTTTGGAGCACATTCGGACCCGTATATTAGCATTAGCCCTGTTGCCCAAATGCCCGAACTGACGTATTTTTCTAGAGAAAGCGCTTGACCTGTCTTGTCATTCCTCCCGCGCTGTAATAACAGTAATTCCGTATTTTTATTTAATTTCATATGCAAAGGGCATATCAATGAAAACCAAGGGTCAGTTTCATACATTCCGTCTTGCAGGAATGATCGGCGCATCGGCGCTCGTTCTAGCAATTTCCCCCGCCTTGGCGCAACTTGATCAGGCAACCGGTATCGCCGATCCTTCACGCGCCGGTGAAGAAATCAAACAACCCGACATGACTCCCGAAGTCACGCCGGAACTCAAAGTGAAGCAGGCAGCTCCTTTGAATGCACCCAAGGGCTCCGAGAACGTCAAATTTACATTAAAAGGTGTTCATTTTTCCGGCGCGACCGTCTACAGCGATTCACAATTGGAAGCTTTGTTCAGCGATAAACTGGGCCAGACGGTCAGCGTCGCCGATGTTTACACGATCGCAAACGCAGTCACGTTAAAGTACCGTAACGATGGTTACATCCTGACACAGGTTGTTGTGACCGAGAACGGAAACGGCGACGGCACACCGACATTGCGTGTGGTGGAAGGCTTTATCCAAAACATCACGCTGCAAAAAGAAAACCCCGATGCTCCGATCAACATGGGGAACATCGAACAATACGCTTCGCAGATTTCCAAAGGCGGCCCTCTGAACGCGCGCGATCTGGAACGCGAACTTCTGATCATCAACGATCTCCCCGGAGTTACGGCACGCTCTGTTTTGAGCCCGTCGTCCACACCCGGTGCCGCAGACATGGTCATCATTCTGTCTTATGATCCTTATGACGGCTTGCTGAGCGTAGACAATTACGGTTCACGCTTCCTCGGCCCCGTACAATTGGGTGCTTCAGGTACGTTGAACTCTCTGCTCGGACAAAACGAAGCGATCACGGGCCAAATCGTGATGGCGCCGCAAAGCTGGTACGAACTCGGCTACCTGTCTGCTGGCTACGAACAACCGATCGGCCCATACGGAACGAAAGTTCACTTCAACGGCAGCGTGACCGACACGGAACCCGGCTATACGCTGAGAGAATTCGATGTTGAAGGACGCTCCTATCTGCTCAATGTGGGTGTGACGCATCCTTTCATCCGCTCCCGCGCAGAAAACCTGTACGGTCGTTTGAATCTGGACTGGAGACGCGTCAAATCCGAAAACAATGTTGAAGAAACCCGTCGCGACCGTCTGACGGTCGCCCGCGCAGGCGGACGTTTTGAATTTATCGACACGATCTTTACGGCAGCCGCCAACACGATAGACGCCGAAGTTTCCAAAGGTCTTGGTATTCTGGGTGCCAGCGATGAAGGCGATGACAATATGACGCGCGACCTGGCTGATCCGCAATTCACGAAACTGGAAGTTGAATTCCAGCGTCTGGAACGCATCACCAACGGCGTGAACCTGCTTTTGGGCGCACGCGGACAATTGGCTTCCAATGCCTTGTTGTCTTCCGAAGAATTCGCCGTCGGCGGTATCAATTCAGGCCGCGGTTACGATCCTTCCGAAATAACGGGCGACCACGGTATTTCCGGTAAGGTCGAACTGCAATGGAATGATCCTGTGAAGTTCGATACAAACTTCTTGGAATCTTATCAATTGTTCGGCTTCTGGGACATCGGACGCGTTTGGAACGAAGATTTCACGACCAGCGCGCAAAAACGTGACTCTGTCGCCTCCGTCGGCGCCGGTGTTCGTTTTGATCTGCCTTACGATGTCGATGCAGGCTTTGCGATTGCTGTCCCGATGACGCGCCGTGTAGCAACGCAGGACCGTGATGGCGGCGACCGCGATCCCAAGGTGTACTTCAACCTGTCGAAAAAATTCTAATTCAGCTTTACGACTTCGAATTTACGCGCACGGCCATGATACTCATGGCCGTGATTGCGTTGAGCATTCCAAGCAGCCATGCCTGCCATAATCCGTAGCCCGTGCTTAATATGCTGAGCAGCACCACAAAGAGCAGCGTGTAATATCTTTGCTGGAGCGCTGGAAGTGCGTCGATGCGGCGGAAAAGAAAAAACACGAACGCCATCGCCGCAATGATACCGATGACACCGAATTCCAGCCATATCTGCAAAACCGCATTGTGCGGGTGCATGACCGTATCGGTTTTCATGTGTTTCATGACGTAGTCGGCTTTCATAAAGCGCATGGAATCCATGCCGTATCCGAACAAGGGACGCTCGAAGATTTTTGTGGTTGCAAAATCCCACACTTCCAGACGATGCGGAATGCTGGCCCGTTTCAGGAAGCTGTCTTTGGCGATTGTGTCCGTGTGGGTAAAGAAAACTTCATAAGAGGGTTTGATCAAAAACGGTGCTGCGAACATCATGACAAGAACCACGCCCATCAGAATTTGCCGGGCTTTCTTGCGATGCGCCGGGAAGAAAAGCATAAGGAAGCCGAACAAGCCTGCAATCTGTGCGGTCTGGCTGTCCGTGATATAAAGACAGGCGAGCACGGGCAAGAACAGAATGCAAAGATGTATATATTTTTTGATCTTTTCCAAACCCGATGTCCATACGAACAAAGCGGCGGGCCAACATGCGGCGGTCAGAAATACGGTGGAACGGTTGATGACGAATCCGTTGCGCATGTTTTCGGGCATATCTTCAAGCCTCATGCCGATGACGCTGCGGGTCAAAAAGAATTTGGAAAAATATTCAAAAAACAAAATGGTGCCTGCCAGTGCGCAGACATAGACGACGATTGCCGCAATACGGTCTTTGTTTGGCATTGAGGCAGGCAGGGATTGCACCGAAGCGAAAAGCGCGATGGCGGGTAGCAATATACCCGAAATTTTAAGCGCGCGCTCTGCCGTGTATGCGCCATCCACCGCCCAAAACGTGCTGAGAGTTCCCCAGACAACAATACCTGCAAAAAATACGGCAAGCTTTTTATCGAAAGCGGGAAAGGTACCGTGTTGGATTTTGATCCATGCAACGCCGGCAATGCCGAGCACGGCAGGCAGGAAAGACAAAAGGCGCGGCGCGGCTAGGCACGCGGCCAGCACACCGGCAAACGACAGCGCATAAAAAAATCCCGCGCGCGGGGACAAGATGATGGATGAAACGGATGCAGAGCCCATACATGCATTGCAGCCCGAATGACGGGCTGCTGCAAGCGGAAAAAATCCGACTCTTTAAATTTTCTGGTAAACTTAGTCGGGAATTCCTTCGACCACAGCTTCGGGAACCATCGGGTCCGCAGCAGGTGTGTCGCTCAAGGCTTTAGGCGCTTCGTTCGTGAAACCACCTTGGAATGTATCATTGGGGTCCACTGCTATAACATCACCAGCCGTGGGCATAATGGCGTTCAGCTCTGCGGCGGTAGGTTCGGCGGCGGCAATGGCTTCTACCGGCTCTTCGATGACAGCTTCATTGCGTGCTTGAACGTTCGTCTGGGCGCTTTTGATGCCGTCGTAAACGCCTTGGGCCGCCAAGGTGACCACGGCCACGGCTACAACGCCCATGCAGATGAATATAAAACGGACCATTTTTTCGCTCCTTATAAATAAGGGAGGGGCCGCAGCCTTATTCCCTTAGAAAGTATCTTGCATCCACTGGCCCATGCCTTCGATATCGCGGCCAGCACCCTCGGCTGTATTGGTACAGCCGGTTGTAGAGATAGTTACCATAATTAATACAAGAACAGCAAGAAGTTTATGCATAGTGGTTAATTCCTAAAAGCTAAGAGGTATTCGACGCGGCTAAGTTTACCACTATCGGCGGCGGCGCAAAGAAAAATCGGCACCTTTCACTCTATCGCGCGTTGGAGTTCGCGGGGAGTAAGCCCCTGCAGTTGATGGTTATTATGCAGGTTCTGCTACCCGTACGTTCAATCCCTTGGTACCTTGTTCCATCAAGATTCCCTGTAGCCGGGAAAGCCTCTCAACCTGCCCGAACGGCGACCGCACAGAATACCGGAAGGAAACTATGACCGAATTTATCATCCTGATGGCTTCGATGATATCCATCTTCGCCATATCCATCGATGCCATGATGCCTGCGCTGGGTGTTATAGGGACGGATCTTCAAGCCACCCACGCCAACGAAACGCAATTCATCATTTCCTCGATCTTCGCGGGTTCGATGATCGGCCAATTGGTCTGCGGGCCTTTGTCGGATGCGCTGGGTCGTAAAAAAGTTTTATACGGCGGTCTGGTGCTCTACGGACTTGGCAGTGCTGTGTGTTATTTCGCGCAAAGCATGGAAGTTATTCTGCTGGGCCGTGTTATTCAGGGCCTCGGTGTATCCGCACCTTACGTGACATCCGTTGCTGTGGTCCGCGACAAATATGCAGGGCGCGATATGGCGCGCATCATGTCGCTCGTCATGATGATATTCATTCTGGTGCCCGCCGTGGCACCCGCCATCGGGCAAGGTATTTTGTTTTTCGCGGACTGGCGCGCCATTTTCCTGCTTTATATCTGTTACGCCGCCGTGATCGGCACATGGGTTTATTTCAGGTTGGAAGAAACACTCAAACCCGAGGACAAAATCAAATTCAGCGTCACCGATATCCTGCGCGGCTTTAAAATCGTGTTCAAAAACCGCATCACGGTTTGCTACACCATCGCCATGGGTTTTCTGTTCGGAAGCTTTATCGGGTATTTGAGCTCCTGCCAGCAGATATTTCAGGTGCAGTTCGGCGTAGGCAACAAATTTGCGCTTTATTTCGGCGCTCTCGCGCTGGTGCTGGGCGTGGCATCCTTGGTCAATTCCCGCATCGTGCAAAAGATCGGTATGCGCCTGATCTGCACGGAATCAACACTTTGCCTCATTGCGGCATCTGCCATATTCCTCATTGTGAATTTGACCGTAGATGTAGAGCTCTGGATGTTCCTGACTTACGCTACCGTGATTTTCTTTTGCTTCGGGCTTATGTTCGGCAATCTCAATGCCATCGCCATGGAACCGATGGGGCACATTGCAGGCATAGCCTCGGCCGTCACCGGCGCGGTATCGTCCTGCATCGCGCTCATCATCGGCTCCAGCATCGGCCAGCTTTATAACGGCACGCTTATCCCCGTGGTCACGGGGTTCTTCGTGCTCAATGTTTTCACGCTGGTGCTGATGAAAGTTGCGGCCAAGGGCGAAAAGGAAGTGATCGTCTAGGGTCCTTAGGCTGCTGCGTGCATATCCTTGGCGGTGAAGATCACCGTTTTGTTGCGCCCCGTTTTCTTGGCTCGCACGATGGCTTCATCCGCAAGACGCATCAAATCCGTCATCTCCATGTCCTTGTCTGGGAAAATCGACGCCGCGCCATAGGATAGCGTAAGCGGCAAAGGCTCACCCGTATCCATGCCGTTCACCAGCATCTCTTGTCCTATCCGGTTCACGATGGATTCTATTCTGTCGGGCGAACAATCCGGCAGGACGATCATGAATTCATCCAGTTCCACACGGCCGATGGAATCTTCATTGCGCAAGGAAGACATCAAACCGCGTGAAACCTGCATGGCAAGTTCGGTTGCGGCTTCAGGCCCTTTTTCAAGGCTGAAATTCTTGAACCCGTCGATATCGGCGATGATAAGCGACAAGGCCTTGCCATCGCGCAGGGCTTCGCTCCATTCACGTTTCAACATATGCACGATGCCGTGACGGTTCCACAAACGCGTGACGGGATCGACCATGGAAACGCGTTCGGCTTGGGAAAGTTTTTCTTCGGCCGTAGAAAGTTTCTTGGTCATCTGGTCGAGCCTCAACTCGCTCTCCAGAACACCCGCAAGGTCGCGCAGAATTTGAATTTCCTTCGCGCTTATTTCGCGGGTCTTTTTGTCGATGGCGCATAACGCGCCGACACACGCACCATCCGGCGCATGCACGGGGTATCCGGCATAGAAAACGATATTGGGGTTGCCCGTGACATAGGGATTGTCCATGAAACGTGCATCAAGGCGCGCATCGGACACCACGATGCTCTGGTTGTTTTGAACGACGTGATTGCAAAAGGATTCTTTGCGCGCGATTTCGAAAATGCTCATCCCTTGGGTGGATTTCGTCCATTGACGCATTTCATCGATCAGGTTGAACGACGCCATCGGCACTTTGAGCATGTTTTGCACAAGGCGCGTGACGCGCTCGTAACGGTTGTCCGCGGGCGTGTCGAGAATATCGAGCCCGCGCAAAGATTGCAGGCGTTTTACCTCTTCATCGAAGTCCAGATTTGCGTCCATGGTGATGTTCCTTGTTTATAGGGGCGGAAAGCGCACCCATCTCTATTGTAGGAAAACCATGGTTAGAAAAAAGTTAAAAATACCCGCGTATGGGCTAAATGCGTGGAAAGGCAGGGGTTTGTCAGGCTTTGTCTATATAAAATGTAACGGGTCTGTGCCACGGCGCGCCCAGAACATCGTCTTTTAAATGGGTAGCCCCTATGGCTTTGTAAAAGGCTTTTGCGCCTTCATTCTCCAGATATGTGCAAGCAATAAAGGACGAATAGCCCAGCTCTCTAAAATCCTGCTGCAATTCTTTGTAAAGTTTTTTGCCGAAGCCTTTTCCTTGATATGCGGGCAGCAGATAAATCTGGTGCAGTTCGCCGCAGTCTTTCGAAACGGCGCGGTCATGGAGATTTTCATTGTAATCATCCATAGGGCCCACAATATAAAAACCGGCCCATGCGCCGTTCGCCAAGGCGAGTTTGCCCTTGTGCGTGTTGCCGGAAAAAAGATTTTTCCATTTTTCGCTGAAAACAAAATCGGGCAGGGATTCAAAATATTCCGGCACGATTGCCATATCCGTTGCGCGACGACACTCCCGATAAAGCTCTGTAAGACGCTCGATATCGGCGGGTTCGGGGCGAACGGTGGAGAATTGCATCTAAATATCTAAAAATTGGTGGAGGTAAGCGGGATCGAACCGCCGACCTCTTGCATGCCATGCAAGCGCTCTCCCAGCTGAGCTATACCCCCACAATGTGAAAGACGTCTGGTAGCGGGGAAAATAGGGAAGTATCCCCGCATTATCAAGTAAAAAAACGGCCCCTTTTGACGGAGGCCGTTTTGTAACGCTTTGGAAAAGCTTATTTCTTTAAAAGATCGCGGATTTCCGTAAGGAGCAGGACATCGGCGGGCGGCGCGGCGGGGGCTGCGGCCTCTTCTTTTTTCAGGCGGTTGACCTGTTTGACCAGCATGAAAATCACGAAGGCCACGATCATGAAATTGATAACCGCGTTGATGAACACACCATAGGAGATAACCGCGGCGCCTGCCGTTTTGGCGGCATCCATGGTGGCGTAATCATTGCCGTCCAATGCGATGAAAAGGTCCGAGAAATCAACGCCCGATGTGACAACGCCGATGATCGGCATGATCAGGTCGCCGACCAGCGAATTGACGATGGTGGTAAAGGCCGCGCCGATGATGATACCGACGGCCATATCGAACACGTTACCGCGCGCGATGAAATTCTTGAATTCGTTGATCATGCCCATGATGTTCTCCTGATTGGGTTTGGATGGCCCAATCTAGGAGTGCGAAGGGGTGCGGGTCAACCCCCTAGAAGTGCGCGGAATCCTGTGGTGCGGGCCCCATAGGATATTTGTCCCAGAGCATTTTCTTGCGGTAGATCGTGGAGGGCGAGATTTCGAGGAGTGCCGCGGCACGCGGGATATTGCCCTCGTACACCGCAATCGCGGTTTCGATGGCGGACCGTTCCACCTTCCACAAAGGCGATATATCCGATGAGATCGAAGATGTTTTCAAAAGCGGCGCTTCGGGCATATCGATGCTCAGGCTTTGTGTCTGGCGCAAGGAATCGGGAAGCATGGAGATGGTGACGATGCGCGCATCGTGCAAAACCACAATCCCGCGCACGATGTTTTGAAGCTCTCTCACATTCCCCGGCCAAGGAAAGGTTGTCATCACGCGCTCTGCCTCGGGCGAGAAACTGCGGAAGGATTTGTTTTCCTCGCGGGCGTAGAGTTTGAGGAAGTAATCGGCGAGGTCGATAATATCCGTGCGGCGCATGCGCAAAGGCGGCATATGGATCGGCACGACATGCAGCCGGTAATATAAATCCTGACGAAGCGCGCCGCGTTTGATTTCGGCATGCGGGTCGCGGTTGGTGGCGCAAATAATGCGCACATTGGCGCGTTCCATTTTGTTGCCGCCGACTTTGCGGTAGGTGAGGTTTTGCAGGAAACGCAAAAGCTTTGTCTGCATGTCTGGCGCCATTTCCGCGATTTCATCCAGAAAGAGCGTGCCGCCCCGTGCGAGTGACACCGCGCCCTCGCGCTCATGTACCGCCCCCGTAAACGCGCCTTTCACATGGCCGAAGAGTTCGGATTCCAGAAGGTCGCGCGGTATGGCGGCGCAGTTGATGGCGATGAACGGGGCTTTGGCGCGTTTGGAATAACGATGGATCGCTTCGGCGCAGATTTCCTTGCCCGTGCCGGACTCCCCCGTGATGAACACGGTGGCGTTGGATTTCGCGGCGGATTCGATGACGTCATAGACCAGCTGCATGGGTTGCGAGATACCGATAAACCCGCCGAAACCCGCCCGCGGGGCCACGCCCGCTTTCGTGCTTTCTTCCGCGTCATGGAGTTGTTCGACCGTGTCGCTGATTTCCGCCTTGGTCGTAAGCCCCGCGGCGTTGAGCGCACGCACGGCGGAATCGATCAGATTGTCGATGGGAAAAGGTTTGACGAGAAAGTCGGCGGCGCCGAGCCGCATCGCTTCCACCGCCGTGTGGATGGAGCCGTTTCCTGTAATGACGATGACGGGCGCGTTGAAATGGAGTTCGCGCAAACGCGCCAGAATTTCCAGCCCGTCCATATCGGGCAGTTTGACATCGAGCACCAGAAGATCGGGGGAGAAGGATTCCTTGCCGAGGATATCGAACAATTCGCCGCCCGAATGCGCGGCGGTTACCTCATACCCTTCTGTCGAAAGCGCTTCCCTGTAAAGTTCGGTGAGCGCCTTTGTGTCATCCACCAGAAGGATATGTCGGTTATCCATTTGTCTTCGAAACCTTTTCCCCGCTACGACCAGATTACAACTTATAATTTTAGTTCTGCTTTTGCATCCGGTTTCTCAAATCTAATACAAATGTATATCCAAAAGGTTAAAAACCCGCGGGGATTGTCTCCACGCGGGTTTGAATGATTTCGATGGTAGGCAACCCTACATTGTGCGGCGCAGAATTAGTTTCTGTTGCCGAGCAGGTGCAGGATGTACTGGAACATCGCGATGAAGCTGATGTAAAGATCCAGAGCAGCGGCCCACGCCATGCGGGAATTCGCATCCGCGCCGTGGCTTGCATGGTACATTTCTTTCATCGTTTGCGTGCGGTAGGCGGTGAGGCCTGCGAACGCCAGAAGACCGACGGCGGAAATAACCGTTTGCATCATGCTGGTTTCAACACCGAACATGCCCGCAACCATCGTGCCGATGGAAACGATGAAAACACCCATGATGCCCATGATGGCGAAAGTGCCGAGCGCATCTAGGTTTTTCTTCGTCACATAGCCGAAGATGCTAAGCCCCGCGAACAATGCCGTTGCCATGAAGAAGGCTTGGGCGATGCTGGCTTGGGTATAGATCATGAATATCGCGGCGAAGCTGATCCCGTACAAAACCGACAGCACACCGAACGAAGCCATCAATTGGTTCGGGGACATGCGCTCGGGGCGGAAGCCGAACCACAGAACGGCCAGAGGCGCGAAGATCACGATGTACATCTGCGGACCGCCGAGGAAGAAGTTCATCAGTGCAGGGCTGCTGGATACCAGCCAAGCCGTTAGGCCCGTGATAAACACGCCCGCGGTCATACGGTTGTAAACACTTAGCATGTGGGCTTTCAGACCCGCATCCACATTGGCGCCTGCGCGCGAAACGGATGGTTGTTGATAGCCGAAATTGTCAGACATTGTCTTTGTTCTCCTAGGTTAAGACTGTGAAAATCACACTACCAGAATATAGGGTTATTTTATCACATTTCCAAGGGAAAGCGGTATCGCGCCGAATCTTATAGCTATTGCCATGGGTTGGCGGGGCGGCGTTCCTTGAAACGCTGGCGGGTGGTCCAGTTCTCGCGCGGCGGCGCTGGGCGCCCGAAGGCCTCTTCGTCGGAGGCGGAAATTTTCGGTTTCAGATCGGGAACGGGCAGGGCGGAATAATCCGCTATCGCCTGAATGCGCGCTTGGATAGGCGGGTGCGTGGCAAAGAATCCCAAAAACGGCCGCGCATTTTCAAAACACATCGCCTTGATGTCGGCGGGGGCTTTGGGAATATCGGCTGCGCCGGAAATACGGATGAGCGCGCGCATCATGGCATCGGGATTCTTGGTGATGGAAACCGCACCCGCATCGGCCATATATTCGCGTGTTCTCGAAATCGCAAATCGGGCCAGCAGTGTCGCCATATACCCGACCCATAAAATGACCATGACAGCGATCAGGATGACCCAGATGCCGCCTCCCTTGCCGTTGCCGCTCGAGCGACGCGGGAGATAAAGCCCGTAGCGGAAATTGCTCCACAACAACTGGCAGGCGATGCCGAGCATGCCCGTAAACACCACACACACCATCATCAGGCGGACATCGCGATTGAGAATGTGCGTAAGTTCGTGGGCCAAAACACCTTCAAGTTCGTCTTTGGACAGGGATTGCATAAGTCCGCGTGTGACGGTGATACAGTAGGTTTGTTGGTTGATGCCGCTGGCGAATGCATTGCGCGCATGGGATTCGATGATCTCCAGACGTGGCATGGGCGTGCCCGTGGCGATGCACATATTTTCGACGAGGTTGTAAAGTTCCGGCTCATCTTTTCGGGCCACGGGATGCGAATGTGACATGGCGCGGATCATTATCCCTTGAAAGAAATATGCGATCACGAACCATATACCGACCACGCCCAATATGATCGGCCACCATTGATACAAAAGCCCCATCGCATGCTGGGTATGTATTTCTACGGGGAGTTGATTGCCCGAAAAGAAAGACAGCGCGAACAAAACCGCGAAAATTACCGCGCTCAAAATGAACGGATAGACGCACAGCAGCAGTATGGATTTTACGTTATTGTCCCAGATAGAGGCATGCAGCCCTTTGATGGGGCGGGGGTCGCTCACACGTATCTCCTAGAACTTCACGCTCGGCGCGGTCTGCAGTTGTTCGCGCGGCATCGACGTATCCTCGTAGAACTCTTCCGGCGTAAAGCGGAAGAGTTTGGCAAGAATGACCGACGGGAATTGTTCTGTTGCCGTGTTGTACTGGCTCGTAGCATTGTTGAAGAAGCGGCGTGCGGCGGCAATCTTGTTTTCGATGTCGGAAAGTTCAGACATCAATTGCGCGAAATTCTGGTCGGCTTTCAAGGCGGGATAATTTTCGGCAACGGCGTAAAGACTTGCCAGCGCCATGCCGAGTTTTTGTTCGGCCTTGATGCGCTCATCCATATTGCCCGAGGAAGAGGCAACGCCCGCACGCGCGGCGGTCACGTTTTCGAAAACCGTTTTTTCGTGCGCCGCGTATCCTTTCACGGTTTCAACCAGAGATGGCACGAGATCGAGGCGCTGTTTGAGTTGCACGTCGATATCGGAAAATGCGTTTTTGCGGTTCTGGCGCAGGAACACCAGTTTGTTGAACAGCACAATTCCCCATACGACGATGAGTATGGGTCCGATCGGGAAGATGAGAAGATTGATAAAATTGTCCATCGTTTATTCCTGTCTTAATAAATATTATGACTGCGATAATAGCAGAAAAATTATGGGCGCAATAGGTCATTGAAGAGCCGCAATTAAGGCCTATACTGTGCCTATGAACGCGATAGCCTCTACAAAGTTCGTCAGCACCGCCCACAAAGGCGAGAATTGGCGCGATATTTCCAAAAAAGTGCTCGAGGATATCGTCGCGATGAAAACCGACGGTTTCAAACCCAATATCGGATTTTTGTATATCACCGACCCGTTGGTGGCCGATGCGTCCAGCATCATCATGTTATTTAAATCTGTCACAGGCATCGATCATTGGACGGGATGCAGCGCCATCGGCATATGCGGCATGGGCGAGGAGTTCGTGGGCATTCCCGCGATCAGCGTTTTGATCGGCGAAGTGCCTGCTTCGTCCTTCCACGGCTTTTCCGCGAGCGGTCCGAATTTTAAACAGCTGCACAAAGATCTGGAGCCATGGCTGAATAAGAATGATCCGATGCTCATCGTTGCGCATGTCGATCCGATGGTCGACAAACACCCCGCGCAGGCGCTCGAAGAAATAGATGTTCTGGTCGGAGGGTTTCTGACGGGCGGAATGGCGTCTTCACAAAAAGAACCCGTTTTGTTTTCGCACGATGCGCATGCGGGCGGGATCAGCGGTTTTATCTTCTCGCAGGACATTCAAGTGGCAACTTCACTTTCGCAAGGCTGCATTCCCATGGGGCCTTTGCACGAAATATCCAAAGCAGGGGACCACGTCATCGCCTATCTGGACAGCAAAACACCGTTCGAAGTATTCGGTGAAGACATGCGCAGCTTTGCGCAGGAGCGTTTGGGCTACAACGCCGAAGAAGCAATCATGAAGGGCAATCCGCTTCCCGAAAACCTCACGCAGCTATTGCAAGGCACCGCCCATGTCGCGTTTCCTGTCACGGGCTCGGACCAGAATGATTTCATGGTCCGTAACATCATGGCGATCGATCCTGAAACAGGTCATATGGCGGTGTCGGAATTTTTGGAAGACGGACAAAAAATCCTCTTCGTACACCGCGACAATGAGACGGTGCGGTCCGATCTTTCACAAACACTGGTCGCGCTGCGCAAACGCATTATGCACGAAAGAGGGGAATTCACACCCAAGGCCGCTATCTATGTCACGTGCGTAGCGCGCACCGAAGTATCCTTTGCGGCCAATGAAAAGGCTGGCGGTGAAATGGCCTTGATCCGTGAAATTCTGGGTGATGTGCCTATCGTCGGTTTTTACGGCAGCGGGGAAATCATGGGCAACCGTCTTTATGGCTATACAGGCATAATCACTCTGTTTTTATAGGCGCGGGCCTTCAATTTTGATCTTTCCGAAGGCACTGGCGTACGATAGATTCATAAAGAATTCTGGCCCACAAAGGATCATCCCATGCGCTTTCTCGCCCTTCTTGCCGCCCTCATGATTTTCACACAGCCTGCTTTCGCGCAAAAAGAAACCGCGATACCCGAAATTCCCGAAGCGTTGCAATTGCTCTCGGAGCGCGGCGCGCAGATGCGCTATCTGGGCAACGAACACGGCATGGAAGGCTGGATCGCGATTTATCAAGGTCAGGAACAATATTATTACATCACGCAAGACAAGAAAGCCTTTGTTACCGGGCTGATGTTCGGTGCCGATGGGAAGCCTATCACCATTGAACAAGTAAGCGCTTTGCAAGCACAAGGCGGCGATGTGCTCGATCTTCTGGCGGTCGACAAACCTAAGCCCGAAAACGAAGTCAAAATCGGTGAGAGCGTCACCGACAACATGGAACTGAAAACGCCTGCGGAACGCATGTTCGCCGATGTGCAAAACAGCAACTGGATCAAATTGGGCAACGAATCCGCTCCGGTGATCTATAGCTTCGTCGATCCGAACTGCGCCCATTGCCATGCTTTCTTGGATGATCTGCGCAAAAAAGATTTGATCAGCAAGGGCGTCGTTCAGGTGCGCATCATTCCCGTGGGTTTTCAGGACGGCTCTTTGGCGCAGGCCTCGTTCCTTCTGGCGGCGCCTGATGCAGAAGAGCGCTATATGAAATATCTGGATGGCGATAAGGACGCCCTGCCTGCCAAGCAGGATGTGTCCACCCAGGCCGTGCAAAAGAACATGGCCCTCATGAACGCTTGGAAATTCAATGTGACCCCTCTGACCATCTACCGCGACAAAAAGGGTGAGGTTAAAATCATCAGGGGCCGCGCCAAGGACACGGACGGCTTGATCGCAGACCTACAGACGGCCGCTGTTACGGACGCGACGCCTGTTCCAAGCCCCCAATAGCGGGGATTTTCAGTCCCGAAGGCGTTTAACCCCTTGGGTTTGGGGATGAGGCTTGCTAGACTTGCAGGCAACTATTTTCAAGTTTTATGGCCATGGATTCGCGTACTCAATTCCTTCTCCAGCTTTTACAAAAACTCGGCGCGCCTTTGATGGGTGCCGTATCTGCCCATTCGTCCGGTGACGCGACGGGGGAAAAGGATGCCAGTACGCTAGCCACGCTTTTATCCGAAAGCGTCAAAACGGGCATCACCCTTTCGCAATCCATGAATCTGAAAACCGATGATGGCGATGCGGATGCCATCCGCGTCTGTCTGGCCGCACTGGCGGGCGGGCTGATCTCGGATTCTTACGCACAGACAGGGAGGGTGCCGACGGACGCCGAAAGCCAGCGCATCGTAAAGGCGTTACAGGCCGTAATCGTGTTTGCCGACAATTTTGCCCCGGCCGCCGAACACGCGCAGAGATTGAAAACGCTGGATGGCACACCGCCCTTTTTTGATCCCGTGCAAACCAACATCTACGCTATGCACGCACTGCTTCCTGTCATATCTGCGGTCTCTGAATTTTCTTTCGGGCAATCCGAGACAAAGCTTATTCAGGACGTCGCGGATCGTTTGGGCAGAGCGGCGAAAGACATGCAGGTCTGGTTGGGCGGTTCGGAAAACGCTATGGGCGAGCTGGTAATCCTTGAGGCGCTCGGGCGGCTCTACGCTGCGGCTCACCGCAATGAAACGAAACGTCTCAAAACATCGGGAAGCGATGCCTCGGCCACTATGGAACCCGTCTGGACGACATTCGAAAAGCAACGCGCCATGCTCGAAGTCGTCGCCAAATCGATGGGTGGCGGTAAGGGTGGAACAACCGTATCGCAATCTTCAGGTGGATCTTCTGTAAAACCAGCGGTTCCCGCGGCACCTGTCGAAACGTCGCCTGCCGCACCACCACCCGTTGCAACGCCACCTGTCGCCGCAGCCACGCCCGCCACACCTCCCCCTGTAGCCCCTCCGGCTGGCGCCGCTGCCAATCCGATGTCCTTCTTCAAGAAGAAATAATCGGTTCCATTCGGGCTTTTGATTTTCCACAAGAATCTGGTATGGTTTGCACTCCATGGCGTGACCACGCTAAATTTTCCTTAACCATTTGATGACCTAATAATAGAATGACCAAAATCCTTGCAGCTTGTTTGATGTTGGCGGCGCAGACTTACTCTGTGCCCCCCGCGGTGCTTGTGGGTATTCACCAGGTCGAAGGCGGCACGTCCGGTCAGGCTGTCGGACCCAATCAAAACGGCTCTTACGACCTTGGCCCCATGCAGATCAACACGCTCTGGATCCCGCTTCTGGCGGAAAAATGGGGCGTTGCCGAAGACACGGCCTATCGCTGGGTGCGCGACGATCCCTGCACCAATATGGGCGTTTCTGCATGGATTTTACGCACCCACATGAATGAAACAGGCTCGCTCTCGCAGGCAATCGCCCATTATCATTCCAGAACGCCCCAATATGGTCATCCCTACAAGGGCAAGGTTGTGAACGCCATGCGCGCCAAGGGTCTGCTCCGCGACGCGGGCACCCGTTAATATTTCGCCCTTTTTCCCAAATTAGGAATCTCCGCAAAGCCTGTGCTAAATTTGATTTAAGGCACTGGATTACTTTAATACCTGTCTTGTTCCCTCTAGACTGAGGGGATAAGCTTAGACAGTCGCAAGAACCCCGATTCGAAGATCCATGATGAGCATGTTTGAAACTCTACGGTCCATACCGAAGTATACCGCCGCCATCGCCGCGGTTTTCCTTATGTCCGCGTGCGCTTTGCCCGAACGTAACGCACAGGTCGTGACCTCGCCCGATAAGGTATCCCTTATGCTGGCAGAGGCTGCGGACAAGGCATCCAATTCTCTGGAAACACTCGCCGCCATCGAACAGCAAAAATCGCCCGGTGTCGCTGTCCAGCCGATCCACAACGCACCCGATGAATTGGCGCGGGCCGTCACAATCACATGGGTAGGTCCGCCCGAACAAATTCTGCACAAGCTTGCCGACCGCGCGAGCTATAATTTCGTTTCCTTGGGCAACCGTCCGCCCGTTCCGCTCGTCGTAAATATCGACGTGCAGAACCAGCCTGTGATCGAAGTTTTGCGCGATGTTGGTTTGCAACTCGGCGTGCGCGGCGACGTGAAGGTTGATTCCGAACGCAAGATCATCGAACTGCATTACGCGCCCGTCACAGGCGTAGGAGGCTAGAGTTGAGACTGGCGGCTTTCGCACAATTCGCAATTCTTGCAGGCGTGTTCATTTGTTTGGGCGCGTTTGAAGCTGCCCCCGCGCGCGCTTCCGCCGTTGACGAAGCGGTACCGCCGCCCACGCAATCCGAATTGATGTCGATCCGCAAAGTAAAAAAATCAGATGACGACGAAGCAGAATCATCGATGCCGTACGACATCAGAAACGACGCGATCAAAGAAGCAGCGATGTCTTATGGCGCACGCGGCGGTTTGAACTGGCGCACATATTTCATCCGGAAGGAAATGGAAACACGTGCACGGTACCTCGATAAGGTTTTCGACTTCCGACAACTTTTGATCGCTGCCCCTTCGGGTCTTTTGATTGAACCGCCGATCATCTCTGAAGCTGTTGATGCCACTGCCATCGATCAAGGCGGATTGGAAGCGGCCGTTGCCGACCGCGTTTACAATATCGGGCGCAATGCCAAAATCGTTTCTACCGCGCGCACATGGAGAGCATATCTGGAGCGCCAATGGGGCAATGTTTCTCCGCCGCCGGATATTCTTCTTCCCGAAAACGCCGAAGAACAGGCGCAATGGAACACATGGTTCGAAGAAGGCTGGCAGGCAGGCGTAGAGCAGGCCGATGAAATTTTCCAGGCCGACCTCAACAAACTCACTTCCGATTATCAAGGCATGGTGCGTTACCGCTCGCTTCTTTCACAAGGCATGGTATCCCCGCCTTATGCGCTGCAGGTTGACCGCGGCGTAACAGGCGGCGGCAACGCGATGCGTGTCGGCGATCGTGCCGTCACCATCACAGGCCTGCCCGCCCTTCAGACAGGAACGCAGGAATGGCAGCCCGCAAACCGGTAAGCTTACTTAAAGCGAAAGACAACATCGCCGAAGCTTGGCCCGATGAACCTTCGCGTTTCACCGACGAACTCGTCGATCCTTTTTTGATGTGGTGCGTAAAGAAAAACTCCTCCGATATTTCCATTCAATCGGACCGTCCCGCTTATAACGAAATTTACGGCACGCTCTATCCTGGAACATATCGCCCGATCGACGCCGCCGACATGAACGTATTCTTGAATAAGATTTATGGCCCCGAAGCAGGCGCACGTCTTGCATCCGGCAACGATCTTGATTTGTCCTACGAAATCCGCCCCGATCGTTACACCCGCATCCGCTTCCGTGTGAACATCACGCCTATATTGTCGCGCGGGAGAGATTCTGCCGCCATCACGATGCGTGTTCTCCCATCCGAACCGCCGAGCATGAAAGATCTGAACGTCGAAGCCGATGTTATCAATGCATGGGCGCCGCGTCAGGGCATGGTGGTTATCACGGGTCCGACAGGTTCGGGTAAGACGACGCTCCTCGCCGCGGGTATCCGTATGCTTATGGAGAGAAAGCGCGGTGCAGGGAAGATCGTCTGCTACGAAGCGCCTATCGAATATGTGTATGACGCGATCAAATCACCGCGCTCCTTGATTTCACAAACCGAAATTCCCAAACACCTGCCCGACTTCGCACGCGGTGTGCGTAACGCTCTGCGCCGCAAACCCAATATCATTCTGGTGGGCGAGGCGCGGGACCGCGAGACGATTGCCGCAGGTATCGAAGCCGCGCAAACGGGACACCTTGTATATACCACGACGCACACGACGGGCGTTGCCGCCACCATTCAACGTATGGTCTCCGCTTTCGAACCCAGTGAACGTTCCGAGCGCGCCTACGCCCTCATGGAAACGATGCGCCTTGTGGTAACGCAAGCACTGGCCCCCAAAGTCAACGGCGGGCGCGTGGGTCTTCGTGAATGGATGCGCTTTACGGATGAAGTACGCGACAAATTACTCGCCATGGATTTCCAGATGTGGCCGACCGAGATTCAAAGGATGCTTCCTTTCTACGGACAGACTATGGCCAAATCCGCGGCGATTGCGTTCGATGCCGGTTTAATTGATCGCCGCAACTACATCATGCTATCATCGTCTTCAGGTGCCGGCGGAGGCGACTAATGTCCCAAAAAGAAGATACAGACGAGGAACGGGCGAACTGGCACTGGAGAAACTCCATGCGCCCCGTGCGCTTTTTTGCGCTCGACGTGCGCGCGGGTATTCCGTTCTTCATCCTGCTGTTCTATTTCCGCCCCATCACGCTTGTTTTGGTGGTTCTCTCCACCACGGCCTTTATGATGATGGAAAAACGGGGTTTAAGCTTCGATGCCTCCATGCGCGCCTTGCGTTCTTGGCTTTTGGGGCAAAAACGCAGCGCGTGGCTGAAGATACGCCGCCGCCGCATGATCGATTTCGGCTGAAATAGCGGCGACTTTCCCTTGAAACTTCCGCTGTGATTCATTAGTTTACGCAGAACACACCCATTTTTCGTAAAGGCTTAACGATGACACGTTTCACGAGCGTTAAAATTGCATTGCTGGCAGGCGTGCTTATTTCTTCCGTGCCTGCACAGGCAGGATTTGAATTCACGCCGGCTTCCAAGCCTGCGGCCGCAGAAGCGCCCGTTCCCGAAGCGAATGCCCCGATGAATCTGGTACCGGTAACCGTACCGCCCGTCGCGCAAATGCCGCTCGCCGATACGATGGTCGAAGCCATCGTGGAAGGTCCAGATCGTGACAAGGTTATTTCCAAACCTGTCAGCGCCGCCGTACCCGAAGTCAGTCTAGAACCTGAAACACCGGTTTATGTCCGCCGCCAGAAAAACCCGATTACAGCGCAGGCGCAAAAAGCCCAACCGATGGATGCGGAAATTCTGCTCCGCGCCACCGAACCCGTGGAAGATATCAATGCCGCGCTGGTGATTGACCCGTATCCTTTGGAAGACCAAGCCGTTCATAACGGCGATATGGCAACGCTGCCTGTGGAACAAGCAATGATGGAAGAAACAGGCGCGCTGCGTCCCGTTGGCGTTCCCGGCACCAACAACAAGGCAGGCATGTTGGCACGCGCGAACATTTCCGCACGCCACGACAAAGGCAACCAGTATCAAAACACGACGGGCAGAAAAATTTCGAAAGCGATCAACATTTCCTCTATGACGCCGATTCCGGGCGGGGAAGGCGAGCCTTTGAAACCGCTTACGGATCCTGTCGAACAACAGGTTCTGCCGCCAATTGCACCTAAACAAGTGGCACAATCTGTCGTGCAACCCGTTACCGCCGCTGCGCCGCGCATGCCGCAACCTGCGCCCGTAATAACGCCCGCGCAACAAGCACAAGCAACGCCCGCCAACACGGGCTTCACCGAAGCCGTAGGTTTTGGCCGCGATCTTCCGCTCGCGCTGGCTTTGAGCCAGGTCGTACCACCCGATTACAGCTATGCTTTTTCGCCTGATGTGAATGTGGGCACGAATGTGTCATGGCAGGGTGGAAAGCCTTGGAATCAAGTACTGGATGAAATGCTCGCGCCGAACGGCATGCGCGCCGTGATCGAAAACAACACGATCACGATCCGCTCCGCGAATTCCTGATATCTAGAAATTACGATAGGAAGTTGGATAAGGTTAACTGCGCTACAAGTGCGGTGACCTGATACGACGCCTGCAATTGTGTCTGCAATTGCAGGATTTTCGCAGAAGCTTCGGTCGTATCCACATCCTCGATCTCGCCGATAATGTCTTTAAAGGCATTGATCTGGTCCGTGTTGGAATCCTTGACGAGCTTAATCTGCGCCTGCACTTGCGCCAAATCGAATTGATCTTGCGTAAGATCTTTTACCGCAATGGATAACGAAGCCGTCAGGTCGTTGATAACCGCGAAGAAGCTTTCCTGTTTTGCCGCAGGCGGGTAAGGGGCCGTGTCTTCCGCAAACGTGGTGGCTGTCGGATCGTTCAAAGCGCCGGGTGCGTATTGTACGGGCGGCAGGGATTGCAACACACCCAATATGCGCACTATTTCGCGCAAAGACGGGTCGTTGGCCAGCTTCGTATAATCAAATTCCGAAGTATCGGAAACACGCACGATTGTCTTGCCCGCGGTGTTGGTGGTCAGCGGATTGGAAAAACCCAGCGTAGTTTCATTGACGGCTTTGTAGGATGCGATGAACTGGTCCGTCGTGATGGTGCCGTCGCCCCAATCGCCGATCATGCCGCTAGCGACCAGCGGCGGGTTGGTAAGATCTGATTCATCGGGAATAAACTCACCGAGCGCGCCTTCAAACAGACCGCCTTCATCGATGGGTCTTTCCGATGTGTCTCCGCCCGCGAACAGATAACGATCGCCGTCCTTTTGATTCATGATGTCTTTGACAAAGCTGAGCACGCTGCGTGTCAGTTGCTGGATGCTTTCAAAATCCGGAAAGTCGCCTTCCTGCACGGCGACGCGCAACCCGTCCAGAATATGGTCGGCCTGATCTTTAACTTCTCCCAGCGCGGTCTGCATCAAATTGATGCGGCGGTTGGCGTTGGTGATGTTATCGGAATAAATAGTCAGCTCGTTGACGCTCACACGCGCTCTGGACGTGCGCATGATTTCGGATCCAAGACCGGAAAGTTTTTGGGTTTTTTTACCCGAGGAAATCTGCACGGTCAAATCGCCCAGCTGTTGCTGCTGCGTTCTTAATCGCGATATCTGGTCCAGAAACTGACCCAATGTCGATATACCTGCCATGTTAATCTCCTTGTATTCTCATTATACGGCCGCCAGAAGTTCGTCGAACATTTCGCTTGCGGCGCTTACGGCTCTGGCCGATGCCGCATAGGCGGTTTGTATGACGATCAACATGGAAAGCTCTTCATCTATATTGACGGTTGATTCATTCAGGAATCTTTCCTGCAGAATATCGCGTAGCGTGCTTTCGTCCGCGATGGCGCTGTCATTCAAAATCACGTCCTGCGCATGCGCGTTGACGATCTTTTGCGAAAAATCGATGATCCCCTGACCGCTCAGAATGCCCGTGCGCGTATCAAATCCGGGGCCGAGGAAGTCGCGGCGGAAAGGAACGAAAATGCCGGAACCCGCTTCGGTTTCCGATCCGTACAGAACGTCTTCGACGGCGTTGATTTGCGTGACTGTGGGTCCTGCGACCGTATAGCTGCCGAACAGGGCGCTTACGACATTCACGCCGCTGGGAAGAGCGGCAAGGGCGGGGTTGACCGCACCTGTTGTTGTACCGGGGCCGGAAATAATGCGCATATCACCGCCGAATTCGGGGCCGCCGTTGGAATCATCTATGCCGGGGCGTAGCGTGATAAAGCCGGTCAAAGCGTCGAATACCACATGGAGTCCGGGAATGCCCGTTTGTGTTGCGGGATTGTATTCCAGCTTGGCGATAAGATCGGTAACGTCTTCGCCGGGTTCTATCGTGACGCGGTGGAACTGGCCATTGCCGATCTGAATGTCGAAATAGGGATCTTCGGTTATATACGTGCCTTCGTTCAGACCCAAAGCTTCGAAAGCATCTGTGCCCATACCGCCCGGAAAACTGCTGGCGTCATAGGCCACGTTACCGCTGGAGTTGATGACAAGCTGTCCGTGTGTGTTGCGGGTTGCCGATGCGGTTAATCCTGCAGGAAGACCCGCCAAGGCTATCTGGTCGTTGACCATGGCGATAATCTGGTCAAGCGCATCGTTGATGCCGGGGCCGGGCGGATAGAGGCCACCCGCTACACTCAGATCAACGCCGATCGTTACAGGGCCAAGGCCCAACCGCGGTTCGCTGAAAGTTATTCGGAATTGGTCTTGGTTAGGCCAGTTGGGGAAATAATCCTGCAAATCATCGGCGATATCATTGCCGCCTGGCACCCCGTCATCGATTTGCGGGAAGTCGGATAAATCGATCCCCTGCACGATATTGTTGGTAGAGGTAAGGCCGAGCCATGTCTGCAAATCCGTGGCGGGGCCGACGAAATTCAAATCCGTATCGCCCTCGATTTGTTGATAGTTGATGGTGCCGAAACCGAATTCGATAACACGGCGGATGACTTCGTTCGATGCTGTGGGAATAGAAACATCCGATGTGTAGGTTCCTTGTTGCAGCAGTGTGACATCGTTGCGGATATTCTGGTTTACCTGAATGACCGATGCAAAACCCACATATGTAACAGGTGTGCCAAGTGTTGTGTCCGGCGGTGTATCGAGCGGAACAATGCCCGAAGGATCCGTGAATAAGCGCAAGCCTTGTGCATCGAGGCGGAGTGCCAGTTTGTGCGCCATCTCGTCGATATGGGTCTGATAACGCATCAGTGTTTCGTCGCGTAGCTCGATAAGACCGCCAAGCTTGCCGCCGAGGTCGGTTCTCGTGACGTCGAACGCGCTGGGCACATCGAGCGGATTGCCGCCCACATAAACGCCTGCGGCAGACAAGGGGTAGGTGGTCGTCGCGCCGAGTGCGATAGGATCGAAATAAATTTCGGTGGCGACTTCATCGGCCAGCTGCACGCCCGTCGAGGTCTGCAAGACGATAACGTTATCGCCGCGCGTGAACATGGTAAGGTCGATGAGCGTGGAAAGCTCCTTGATCGCCTCGTCGCGCTGGTCTTCGATGCCCGCGATCGAGCGTCCGGTAGCGTACGAGCTTTTGATCTGAGCGTTGAGGTCTGCGACCGTTTGCAAGACATCGTTGATGCGTGTGACGGTTTCTGCCATGTCGTCCTGCGCTTCGTTGCGCAAATCCGTGACCAGTTGTCCGAACTCGTTGAATTTGTTGGCTACCGTAATCGCCTGACTGAGGGTGGATTGCAGGAGCGAGCCTTCGCCCGGGGAATCGGACAGGGCGGCGAATTTATCCTTCAGCTGGGCAATTTGTGCCGCTATAGACAACTCTTTATTCGTAGGACCGTGGAATTTCTCGATCCGATCCAGATAGGCGGCCTTGGTATCCAGGGCGGACACCGCGCTGATCTGGGTCCAAAGCTCTTTTTCCAGATTAAGGTCAACTTTGCGGATCATGGTTTCGGCCTGCACACCGACCAATTGTCCAGTAGAATTAATAACTTGGCTGCTTTGCGGAAGTATTTTTCGGGTGTAGCCGGGGGTGGTCGCGTTGGCGACGTTGTTGGATATGATGTTCAGCTGCTGCTGGGCCACACGAAGGCCGGAAAGCGCGGCGTTTAATGCCTGAAACGTCATACGTCCTTGTCCTTACAAAATCCTGTCGGGGCCTTCTAAGGGGCCCGATTCATATATCAGGAGATATCTTGCAAGGACGGTGCCAAAACCGCGGCCTTTGGGGGGATTAGGGCGCTTCGGTGGCGTCGTTGGTAGGGGTGGAGAACAAGGCGCTTTCGGTTGCCGCATAGGTCGAATCCGCGTTGTTGCGCAGGCGCATTTCAAGGATCATGGAAAGCAGCATTTCCCTGCGCAGATAGGCGGCGTGTATGTCGCGGTCCTGCATCAGTTTGACCGCCTTCATCGCCGCACGGATACGCTGGACGTTGGCGGGCTTATCATAAAGGCCTGCGTAGAAGTTCGGACTTTGATAGATCTTTTTGGTCAAAAGTTCCATCTGTGCGTAGTAACTCGGACTTTCCCCGAGTTGCGCCGTAATCTCGTCATCACCTACACCGAATTCACGGAGTAGCGCGCGCAAATAAGGGCCGTTGCTTATCGTTTCCGGCGCCGCTGTTTTCATGGCGATGATATTGGCGAAAGAGTTTCTGGCGATGCCGCGCATCGCGATGATCGAGCGCAGGTTGGCGTAATGATATTGGTATTTGTGCTGATCCATCACGGTGGTGGGAAGCTTTTCGTTTTGCTTGTGTGCGAAAAGATTGTTGAGCAAAGCGAATACGGCTTCTTCGTCATCGGTTCCTTCTGCGTTGGACATATCGATATCCAGCGATAGGGGTTGGTCCACAGTCACCGTGTAGTTGATGTCGCGGTTACGCATGGCGGGCAGCGTCGCGGTAGGGCACAGCGTTCCTAATCCGCCGCCATTGTCGCCGCGGTCGCAGAATGTGCTCCGGAATTTCTTCAGGCGCGAAAGACGGTCGGTATCGGCAGCTCTTCCAGTGCTGTCGCCGTTGCCGGTTTCACGCTGCTGCATGAATTGGACCAGCGCGGTGCGCGTAATGGTGGTGCGTTCTTCGGTTTGATAAAGGTCTCGCGCGAATGTGCCGAAGGTACACATCTGCTCGCTCGGCTGGTAATCCCTATGCGCTTCGGCAAGTTTTTCTTGGAATAGGCGCTGCGTTTCCAATTGATGCTTGGCGTCCAGCATCATGCCGATGGCCAATATCTGCAATTCCATCATGACCGAAGCTTGTTCGGCCATACGTTGCATGGATGCTATCCATATGGTTCTCAAATCATTGGAATAATCATCAGGCTGATTGCCGATGGCGTGCGAGGACTTTGCCCCCGCACCCAAAAAGCCGCAGACCAAAACAAGTGCCAGAAATAATTTGAAAGAACGCATCATGCTCCCAAACCTTCCGGAATTTGGTGGCACACTTTGATATCGCGCCCATTGATTTCCACGCAGGCTTTGATGGATTTATCCTCGTTCAAATCGGAGACAAATTCCATCCTGCCGCTCCAATCCATCGGGATATCCGTAAAAGACGCGCGGCCGTTGAGAGCGAGCGTGACCGTATCGTCGGCGCCGAAACCATCGATCAGAACGCTTATCTTTTTACGATCCTGCGATACGGTGAAAACGAAATCCTGCGCGCCCGCATCGTCGCCGGAATAGAAGGAAGACGAAACTATGTAAGGTAAGGAAATTTTCTGGGCTGCCGGAAGATCAAAGTTGCCGTCTCCGGCGCTTAACTCGGTTATACCGCTCCCATCTTGCAATGTTGCAGAAATTCTTCCTGCTTCATTCCCCGCATAACTTAAAATGGCGGAAGGCTTTTCCGGATTCTTTTCAACCAAAGCAAACGTAACAAGAGTCAAAAGCGCGATCACAGCCGTTATGCCGGCAAAAGCTTTACGGGAATGTCTCTTTGTTTGCGGGCGGTCTTGCGTCATGTGCTTACCATCGCTTCCCGTTCTATGGTGCATCGGGAAGTACTGTGGATTCGCCTTCCATACCGAGACGGTTTATCTCGTTGTTGACGCTTTGTTGCTGCTCAAGCAACGCCGTTTCCAGCATGACGGAAAGAATGGATTCGGAGCGCAGGATACTGCGGTACATATCGCGTCTTTGCATCAATTCAATAGCCTGCATGGCGACCGTTTTACGGTCCACGTTTGCAGGCTTGTCGATAAGTTCTGTGTAGAATATAGGGTTTTGGTAGAGCTTTTTGGTGAGCACTTCCATCTGCGCGTAATAGCTCGGGCGCTCACCGAGATAGGTGATGATCTCTTCTCCTGCGTCATCGTCTTGCGACATGCCCATTTCTTTCATGATGGCGTACATGTAAGGCGCAACTTCTACCTCGCCTTGCGTTTTGAGGGCCGCGATAGCGGCGAAGGAGTTACGCGCCACGGAACGCTTGGCCGCTATGGAGCGGATGTCCATATATTGCGTCACGCCTTCGGTGTTGGGAACGCCGGCTTCGTTGGAAAGGAAGGTTGCCGGAATTGCAGGCGGCACTTTGTGTGCGTAAAGATTCGATGCCAGTGCCAGAATATCTTCTTCTGCGGCTGTTGTCCCGCGGTCGCCGTGATCAACATCACCGCCGGGTGTAAAGTTCAGTTGCAGCGTCAAAGGCCCGTCGAGCACGTTGGTGTAGCTGATGTCGTTGTTCACACGTCCGGGGTCTGCGGGCACATCGGGGCACAACGCGCCAAGACCGCGGCCGTTATCGCCGCGTGCGCAATAAACTTCGCGGAATTGCGCGATACGGCTCAAATAATCGGATGTGCGTCCGTTCCCCGTTACCGCGTCTCCCGACAGAAGTTCGCGTTGCAGAACACGGGTCGAAACACCGATGGCGCTCAAGTCCATATTACGGTCGGCGGCGGCCAGAGAGCGGGTGGCGGTTCCGAACGTACACATGCCTTCCGACGGGTGATAATCTTTGTGTGCCTGCGCCATCATTTGCTGAAACAAACGTTGGGTTTCCAACTGGTGCTTGGCATCGAGAAGCATGCCGATCGCAAGAATCTGGTGCATGGAAGCGGCCGTCAATTGCTCGGCCATACGCTGCATCGAAGGAAGAATGGTTTGCGCGAACAAAACATTGACCATCCAGTTGCGGTGCATGGTGAAACGCTGGTCCAGCCACTCGTTTGTGGTCTCGGTATTGGTTTCGGATGTCGTCGTGCACCCTGTGTCGCAGTTAATATTGCCCAAATCACAGGCTCCGTTACATACGCCACAAACGCTAAATCCCGCGTATGACGGCGAAAGTGGCGTGAAGAGGATAAGGCCCGATACGACAACCAGAGATAGAGTAAGCGTGAAAGCGGAGAGGCGTCTCATGAAGTGTGTCATTGCGCATCTCCCGGAGCCAGGCCGCCTAACGCACTGGCGGCTTTTTCCTGTTCACGCACCAGCATGGTTTCTAGAAGAACGGACAGCACAGCCTCTGAGCGCAGCAAGCTGTTGTACAAATCGCGATCCTGCATCAATCCGATGGCTTGTAATGCAGCGCCCTTGCGCTCGATGTTGACAGGCTTGTCGATCAACTCCGTGTAAAAAAGCGGATTTTGGTAGAGCTTTTTCGTGAGCACTTCCATCTGCGCGAAATAGCTGGGATTGTCGCCGAGCAGTGCATTGATCTCTTCATCGTCCGCCACGCCGAGTTCGCGTATGACGGCCTTCGTGAAAGGCGCCGAAGAAGGATCGCCCGCCGCGCGCATCGATACCAACGCTGCAAAAGAGTTTTGTGCAACGGAGCGTTTGGCAAAAATCGAACGTAAATCCATATAGCGCTCGACGTTATTGAGCATGATCCTGTTGCTCTCGGGATCGGCGTTGGCCAGCTTGGTGGGCGGGATGAGCGAGGGCACGCTATGCGCAAAAAGATTGGCGGACAGTGCGAAAACATCTTCTTCATCCGGCGTTTCTTCCGCAGCGCCCGTTCCCGCGGCTGGCGCGGGCGGTGTCGGCGCAAAATCCAGATCCAGCGTCAGGCGTGTCTCGATGTTGCGTGTGTAATCGACGTCAATATTGCGGCGGCCGGGCTCTGCATTCGTCTGGCACAGATTGACCAGGCCTTTGGCGTTGTCGGCGGGATCGCAATAAACTTGTATGAAACGTTGCAGGCGTGAAGCGATATCGGAATCCCCGGAATTGCTGGATAAGCCCATACCACCCAAAGTTTGTCTCTGCATCATGCGTTGCGCAAGGGTCGTCTGCGCAAGGTTGGATCTGCGTTCGGAACTTGCCAGCGCGCGCACCGTAGTACCGAACGTACACATGCCTTCGGAAGGATGGTAATCCTTGTGCGCCTGCGCGCTGAGCGTCTGAAACAATCTTTGTGTTTCCAATTGATGTTTCGCGTCCAGCATCATGCCGACGCCTTCAACCTGCAGCTCACCGGCAACAGTCAATTGTTCCGCAAAGAGATGCATGGCAGGCAGGATGTTTTCCTCCCACCACGTGTTGACGATCCAGTCCTCGTGTTCGTCAAAAGAATCGGAAATATTTTCTTGAATTTCCAGATGGTGTTGGGGAATTTCGGTAGCGCAGGCGGAGCACATACATGTACCCGAGGCATAGGCGTTTTTTACGCCCGGCAACAACAATGCCAGCGCAGCGATAAGGCTGGCGACCAGAATTCTCGATTTTTTAACCCGTGCCTTGTCCAAGCGGCAATCCCCCGAAGCCTTGCGGTCCCTATGGCTCCTAAAGCGGTGTTTAGGAATGATAAACCATAATTCTTTGAAAAAACGCCGTTTCTTCAAAGCCTAGAAAAATTCTAACACAGTTTAAAACCAAAACGCACGTTTGTCTCCCCCCGAAGGCCTCGGTTTTTTGATTTTTACGGGGGGACAACTTTCATATCGGAAATTGTTCTTTTGAAACGAATATGTTCCAATGGAAGGGCGATTTGGTTTTAAGGGCCAAATCCGCTATCCTATGCGTCTCGCATTTTAACGATGAAGTCTTGATCCCATGGCCGAAGATACAGCACCCAAAGCACCCAATCCGCGTAGCGCAAGGCCCCAAGGCCGCCCGCCGGAAGGGGTAGGCCGTCCAAAAAAAGCTGCCGTAACGCGCCCTGACAGTTCGGATACGTCGGGTCTGGGCCGTGTTATGGTCAGAAACGAATTCTATCGCGACGGTTACCGCATGGCGCTTCGCGTAGCCGTTATCCAATGTTTTGTTATTTTTGGCCTGATCGGGGCGATGTTCTTTGTGATTTATGTGCACCAGCCTGAAAACCGCTACTTTGCTACCACGGAAGACGGACGTCTGATCCCGATGGTACCGCTGACCGAACCGAACCTCTCCACGCCTGCGTTACTCTCATGGGTTGCGCAATCGGCGTCCGAAACAATGTCGTTCTCGTTCTCCAACTACCGCAGAAACCTGCAGGAATCCTCGCGCCATTTTACCCGCGCAGGTTGGGACAGCTTCTCCAAAGCCTTGCAGCAATCACGTATTATTGAATCGATCGAAGCCAACACGCAGGAGGTTTCCGCCGTTCCCCGCGGCGCGCCCGTCCTGAAATCCGAAGGTGTGGTCGCAGGTCAATATCAATGGGTTGTACAGGTCCCGATGATCCTGTCTTATGTGTCGGGCTCTAAAACCCGTACCGATAAATGGATTGTCACGATCGTCGTCGTTCGCGTTCCCAGACTGGAAAGCCCGAACGGCGTTGGTATCGCGCAATGGATAGCGGTTCCGGGTTAAGAATTAGGGTAAGATTGGTGTTGGCATTTATGAAATTACAAAAATCTTTTGAACGGGAAAAAAGCTCTCTCCTTATGGTGAGCACTTTGGTTCTTGTTGCGGTTGCTTTTGCGGCTCCGGTATCGGCGCAGGAAACGAAATCTCAGCTCTCTGCAGAAGCCGCGGAAGAGCAAGTACCGGCGGCATTTCCTGACATAAACATTCCGCAAGCCGCGCCGGAAGACGAGGCCAAAAAAGCCGCCCGCGCCGATATTGCTGCGGAAGCGGCGGCAGAGGCTGAAAATGCCCCTCCCGCACCCGAAGAAAAGAAACTGGTACCCGCGACCGCCATGGGCGCGGCCGCCCAGAAGGTAGAGAGCAATAAAGAAGAGGGCGCACCCGAAACGGCAGAAGCGCCCACGGAAAACAGTGCGTCCGATCTCGCGGCACAATTGGGCGCAAAGTCCGCTGACGACAAACCCAATGCGGTGGAAGATGCCGCCGCTGCAGCAGAAGATGATTCCGCGCCGGCTCTGCCGGACATCCTCGAAAAATACGGTGCCAAAGCCGATGAAGTGGGCAAGGAAGATGCGCTGCCCGATGTTGGCGCGCCTGCGATGTCCGATCTTGGCTTGGAAGCAGGCACGGGCGCGGTAAACGCCGCGGGGCAAACGCAGGAACAACTACAAAATGAAATTCGCACCGAAGCTTATGATGCGGCATTGACGGGTACTTTCCCGCTTTCGCCCGATCAGGTCAAAACGCTTTTGAAACGCTATGACGAAACTCAGGAAGCGGTGCAGACGCCCGTCTATAAATTGCCGACGCCTGAAATCACGGTGCAAAACATATCCTTGGATCCGGGCATCGTTCCACCCACCATCAAAACAGCTGTCGGCAACGTCACGACCATCAACATGCTCGATGCCACGGGTTCTCCATGGCCGGTGCAGGATGTGACATGGGCCGGTGATTTCGAAGTGGTCGAACCTGAAGAAGGCGGCCATATCATCCGCATCACGCCGATGGAACATTTTGCGCGCGGTAACATCGTTATTCGTCTTCTGACTTTGAAAACGCCGCTCACGCTGACGCTCGAAACATCGCGCGACACCGTTCAATACCGCGTCGATGCGCGCATTCCCGAATATGGCCCGTTCGCCGCTGCGCCTTTGATGCAGGGCGCGAAATCCACGATGGTTGCGGGCTCTCCTGATCTTACATCGCTTCTGGACGGTGTTATGCCCGTAGGCATGGAAAAACTGGAAGTCGGCGGCGTTGACGGACGCACGACGGCTTATGCATCCAACGGCACCACCTATGTGCGCACGCCGCTCACGCTTATGTCGCCGGCATGGCACAGCTCCGTATCCTCAGCGGACGGAATGAACGTTTACGCTCTTACCAATGCACCCGTGCTTTTGCTGTCTGATGGCGGCGAGTTCCTGCGGGCCACATTGTCGGAAAAAAAGGACCTGCTCGATGAGTAACAATGAAAACGATGATCTGGACGTCGAGAATTTTGACGACGGCGGCTTCGATGATTTTTCGAAGAAAGGTTCGCTGGGCGATTTGTGGCGCAACAACCCTATGGTCAAGATCGGCGTCATTTTGGCGGGTCTGGCTGTAGTTGCTGGCGGATTGGTTTTGTTCGGCGGCCCGGAAGAAAAAGTGACGAACTCCACCATCGCCACGCGCGGTAACGACGTCAACGAAGCCCCCGGCACAGCCGAAGTTTCCAAGACGATGCAGGATTCCATCGAAGAAACGAATTTGCAGCGCGCGGAAGACGCATTGCGCAAAGAGCAGTCCACCGTTCCCATGCCTTACGAGCCGCCCAAAGGTCAGCTCCCGGTTCCTGCCGAAGCGCCGTCGGGTGAAGATCCGCTGGATCGCTGGAAACGCATGCAAGAAGAGCGCGTGCGCCAGCAAGAAACGCTGAAACAAGCGAAGCCTCCGGGACAAGCGGGCAAACAGGTTGACACCAAAACGCCTGCCATCAACGCGATGGCGGATTCGATGGCGGGACAAATGCAATCCATGCTGAAGACGCAAAAGATCGAAGGCCCGCAGAATAAAAACATCACGGGCGTCGATTTCGTGGAATCGGTGCAGGAGAAAAGACGCAAAAAAGCCGAAGAGCAAAATATGCGCACACAGGCCGCCAACGCTTCGAAAGCAGGTGTGGAAGACGATCAAATCGAAGATATCGTAATTCCTGCAGGCACTATCGAATATGGCCAGTCTGTTATCGAAGCGAATACAGATGCCCCCGGCCCTGTCATGGCGCAAATCATTTCTGGTCCCTTGCGCGGTTCCCGTGTGATCGGAAGCTTTACGTCCACGGATGAATATATCACGCTTAACTTCAACACGATCGTTATCGACGGTATCGATTATCCGGTTGAAGCTGTGGCGATTGACCCGAACAGCACGTTGCCGGGCATGGTCACGGAAATCGATCGTCGCTACTTCAAGCGTATCATCCTGCCGATGGCCGCTGAATTTGTGACAGGTTTTGCCGATGCGCTTTCGGAATCCGGCACCACCAGCGTCTTTATTTCGGATTCGTCCGTTACGCAGTCCACTTCGGATAAGGATTCCGAACAGGAAGTGGCTTCCGGGGTTTCCGAAGCGGGCGACAAGCTGAGCGACATCCTGAACGATGAGGCCGATAACACCAAACCTATGCTGCGTTTGGCGTCAGGCACCCCCATGGGCATTTTGTTTATTGCCCCTGTCGTGGATACCAGCCTTGAAAGCAGATAGAAAATCGCCTAATTTCAGGCTTGTAATTAACGCTTAGAGAAAACAGCGATCGGAAAACGGGCGGATCAGATGATTGACAAAAACAAAGGCAAAGGCGGCGGCGAATTCGATGACGATGGTTTCGAAGGCGAAGATTTCGATGACGCCTATTTCGACGAAACGGTCGAGGATGCCGGCATAGAAGATCTGCCCCCTGAAGAAGGCGATTTGGCCGATGAAGATTTCGAAGCCGAAGACTGGCAGGATGAAGAAGCCGAAGACGCCGGTAAAAAAGGCAAGAAGGCCAAAAAAGACAAGTCTGTAAAATCCGGCGAAAAAAAGAAGATGAGCACGAACACGCTGATCATCATGGGCGCTGTGGTGCTCGGCGTCGGCGTCATGCTGTTCAATTTGAGCAAACCGCCTGCGGGCAGCGCGGCGGGCGGCAAGCCCGTAGATAATTTCAAATCGCTTTTAAATGTCGGCGGCATCATGGATGGCACGCTGTTCGGCGATAAACCCAAAGATCCAACGGCGGAAACCCCTGCCGAAGAAGATCAAGGCTTCCTGACCAAGGTGCCCGAAGAAACCAATCCACCGCAGCCGACGCCCATCGCACCCGAAGACACATCGCTGGCTTTGACCCCCATGCCCGGTGAAGAAGGCGCTACACCCTCGGCTGAAGCTCCGCGCGGTCCCGACGACACTGTTCCTGTAGCGAATGGCGAACAGGTTCCTGTAGTCCCCGTCACGACGGATGATCCCAACGCGCCCGCAACGGCGGAAGCAACACCTGCTGTTGAAGCGCCTGCGGGCGAAACACCGCCGGAACCAACCGCTTCTCCGGAAACGCCGAGCGCGCAAGATATACTGAACAAAGCGATTGCAGAGCGCTCCGCTGATCAAACCGGTGAAACACCCGCGGAAGAAGCGAATTCCGAAGAAGCCAAAACGGAAGAAGTGAAAGCGGCAGAAAATCCCGTGGAAGCGGCCGTTGAAATTCCTGTGGCCGAAACACCTGCGTCTGAAACACCCGTAGTTGAAGCGCCGCCTGTTGTTGCCGCGGTCGATGCTGAGGAAGTCAAAGCGCTGGAAAGCAAACTAGAAGGCAAGATCGACGAACTCCTGCAACGCATGGAGAAAATCGAAAGCGATCTGAACACGGTGCGTGAAGCCAAAGGCGACGACACCAAAGATATCGAAGAAACTGTTCAGTCCTTGAAAGAGGAAATCGCCGAGCTGCGCTCCCGTCCCGCCGCACCTGCGCCCGAGAAAAAAGCCAAACCCAAAAAGGTTGAGCCCAAGCCCGAGCCTGTGGAAGACGCGGCTGTAGAGGAAACGACGGAAGAGGCGGCTCCCGCTCCTGCACCAGCTCCGAAAAAGGTCGCAGCTTCTAAAACTGCTCCGACCTCCCAATGGGAACTGCGCGCTGCCCAACCGGGCCGCGCATGGGTTTCCCCGCAAGGCTCCCGCGACATGCAAAGCGTTGTCGTAGGCGACACCCTGACGGGTATCGGCAAGGTCACGGGCATCGTCTACCAGAACGGTCAATGGACCATTCAGGGCACCCAAGGCGCTATCCACCAATAGTGAAATTAATGGAAAAAGGCCGGATTGGCCTTTTGATCATCTTTTGCCGCATTCTGACACAATTTTGTCACAATTGAGGGCGGAAAGTTGTATTATTGAATCAAAATATATATAAAAATATTTAATTAAAACAATTATTTATATGCCATTTTCCCACCCCTCATTCACAAATTTGCCTAATTTGTCCAAAATGTGTTTAAATAGATTTATAGGGTGATTGATGGGCCCGCCTTTTAAAGGGAAAGCCTGTTAAAGACCTTAGGGGTTCAAATTCGCAAAAAGAATTTTGATTTTGTATACTTGAAGACAGGTGGCACAATACAAATCAGCGATTCTTTTAAAGAATTTGAAGTGAACGGCAAAGTTTAAAAATTTAACGGTTTTGGTAAATAACGACTTAGAAGGAGAAAGACTATGACGAAATTGAAACAAAAAATGATGGCAGGCGGCGCAGCCGTATTTATCGGCATGACGGCCGGTGTGGAATCCGCTTCTGCTAACAACTTCGGTAACATCGTAACGAACATCGAATCTTCTATCAGCACGGTTCCGGGTCTTATCACCGGCGTATCGTACATGATGGGTATCGTTCTCGGCGTTCTCGGCGTGTTGAAAATTAAAGACCACGTTGAAAACCCCGGTCAAACGCCGCTGCAACAAGGCGCGATCCGTTTGGCAGCTGGCGGCGGTTTGTTCGCTCTGCCGATCGTATACGAAGCCATGTTCACCACGATTGGTTCGGGTGCAGGCGTATCCGTACCGACGGTTGGCGCTATCACGATGGGCGTCGAATAATATAGAAGGCTAAATGGCTTATCTGCCAATAACACTGGGCATTGTCCGATCTTCGGGCAATGCCCAAATTGCCGAAAAGGCGGCGGCGGAATTACAAAAGCTGCGCCCCAAGATACTTGAACGCGATAAACACACCTGTCGCTTCTGCGGCTTCCAATCCCAAAAATATCAAGAATTAACCCATATCAACGGCAATCTCGATGATGTGCGTGAAGACAATCTCGCGACGTCCTGTATCTATTGCCAGCAATGTTTTGATCTCGAAAAAACCAGCGTCATGAACTCGGGTGTGATGATCTGGCTGCCTGAAATAGGGCAGGCGGAATTGAACCACATGGCGCGCGCGCTATACGTGGCGCGCATTTCTCAAGGCACCATGGCCGATGCGGCAAGGGCCGCGATCGATGCGCTCATGGCGCGACGTGAGGATGTGCGGGCAAGGCTGGCAACGGATGATCCGTTCTTTCTGGCTACCGTCATGCGCGACTTTTTAGGTCCCAAACATTATCAGGCGCGCAAGGAAAAACTCGAAGGCGTGCGCCTTTTGCCGCTGGATCGCCGCAATATCAGCGAGGGCGAATTGAAATTCAACCAGTTCCCGCAGATTCTGGCTTATTGGCGTTCGAAGGATGGCCCCTTCGCTCTATATCCGCCCGCCCAGTGGAAAACTATTTATGCAAAAATGAAAACGCAGGCTGCTTAAGCTCCCTCACTTCGTTTTGCTGCGCCGATTTATCCCTTAAAAACGAAAGCTTAGTCCAAATTTCCTCTATGTTCCCAAGACATAGTATACTACCCTTTATCCTGTAATATTTTTGCAAGAACACCCCGAAGAATATTAAGCTCTCATGCGCCTTTTAGACAAGTTACTGGCCCCGTTTCAGATCGCTATGAAAGCGTCGCTGGAGACTTTCATCCGCTTGGAAACAGCGGATGATGAGGTGACCCTCGTATCTTCCGACGGCTCGATGGTTACGTATCTGAAAGTGGACGGCTCGCGCCAGATCATAGGCGAAGAGGAATATAACTTCTTGATCGAAGGCGCGACCATCAAAATCGGCGCGCGCTTCGACCGTGTCGGCCACGCCATGCAGGTTTATTTCGTGCGTGATCCTGCACGCATCACACGCCATCTCGAAGATCTGATCAGACCTTCACGCGTTTCCACCGAAGCGATGGAAATGGACATGAAGGATATTTTCGATGAACGCGTGCGCCACCTGTCACGCTTCCTCTCTTACGAAGAATGCTATTTCGTTTTGTGGACAAGACCTTCGATCCTCACCAAGAGTGAACTCAAACGCGCGGCGTCCGATGCGCGCGGTAAAAAATGGGTATCGGCGGGCCATGCGCAGAACCCGCTGGCCACTATCGAAGCGTTGCGCACGCGCCACCGCTCTTACATCGCGGGTGTAATGTCTTCTCTGGATGAACTCGGCATCCGCGCCGAAGTGATGCAGGTGCAAGACGCACTGCGCGCCGTTAAAAACAATTTGTATCCTACCAAAGCGCACGAAAACTGGCGCGCCTGTTTGCCGGGCGATGTTATTCCGCCGCGCGCGCCGATGTCGAAAACCGACATGTCGGATATTATCTGGCCGTCCTTGCGCCAACAGCTCGCATTGGCTGACAGCTATGTGTTGAACGAAACCCTCGTGCGTATCGGGGATCTGGTCTGGGGCGGTGCGGACATCACGCTGGCGCCTATGGACCCGTCACCGTTCCCGATGCTTTTGAATCGTTTGTTCGAATCCAAAGTTCCGTACCGCATTTCGTTTTTGATCGAAGGCGGCGGCGTGTATGCGACATCCTTGCGTTCATCCGTTGCGACGTTGATGGGCGTGACCAATCCGCTCAACAAACAAATCAAATTCTCGCTCGAAGGTTTGCAGCGTCTATCGCGCAAAGAACCCGTTGTGCGCGTGCGCATTTCCATGGCGACATGGGCACCGCGCGACAATTTGCGCCTTCTGCAGGATCGTTTGTCCAACCTTATTCAGGCTGTGGAATCGTGGGGCTATTGTCAGGTCTCGGAATTCTCCGGCGATCCGCTGGACTGCGTGATGTCTTCAGCCATGGGTATCCATTGCGCGGGCACGGCACCGGCCGCTATCGCGCCCATGTTCGAAATCATGAAACTGATGCCGTGGCAGCGCCCAAGCTCGCCGTTCGCCGCAGGTTCGATGCTGTTCAGAACGCCGGACGGTAAAGTCTGGCCCTATCAAACAGGTTCCAACGTCACCACCACATGGTTCGATCTGATCTTCGCGCAACCGGGCGCGGGTAAATCCGTTCTCTTGAACTCCACCAACATGGCGACGTGTCTGTCGGGCGGTCTTTCGCAATTGCCCTATATTGCGATGATCGATATCGGACCGTCTTCGTCGGGGATGATCTCGATGATCCGCGAAGCGCTCCCCGAAAACAAAAAACATCAGGCCGCCGCGCACCGTTTGCAGATGACGCAGGCTTATTCGGTCAACCCTTTTGACACGCAACTCGGCTGTCGTTATCCGATGATCGACGAAAGATCATATCTTGTCGAACTCTTGACACTGCTTGCAACTTCCGCAGGGCAGGATCGTCCTTATGACGGTATGCAACAGCTCTGCGGCCTTGTGGTCGATGAAATGTTCCGCTGGCGCGACGATACTGCTGCCAACGCCGAACCGCGCCCTTATCTGCCGCGCCTTGATTCTGAAGTGGACGAGGCAATTGCCAAACACAATCTGCATTTGCCGACCGATCCTTACTGGTGGGATATCGTGGATCGCATGTTCGATATCGGCGAAATCAACGTCGCCCAATCCGCGCAACGTCACGCATCGCCGACCTTATCGGATGCCATCGTCGCCTCCCGTCGCCCGCAGATCAGATCATTGTTGGAACAAACGGGTATCGGGACGACATCCGAAACCGTTATCAACGCGTTCGAGCGTATGATCACATCGGCCATTCGCGAATTCCCGATTTTGTCGGGCATCACGCGCTTTGATGTTTCGGGCGCGCGCGTTTGCGCATTGGACTTGATGGACGTATCGCCGCAAGGGGATGAAAGCTCCGATCGCCAAACATCGATCATGTACATGCTGGCGCGTCACGTGCTGGTCCGCGCATGGTGGGTCGGTATGGAAATGATCGAACACATGCCGGAGAAGTACAAACTTTATCATGAGCTCCGCATCCAGAACATCATCGAGACGCCGAAGCGTTTATGCTACGACGAATTCCACAGAACATCGCGGTCGCGCTCCGTGCGCGCGCAGATCGTCCGCGACGTGCGTGAAGGCCGTAAGCGCGGCGTCCAAATCGCACTGGCTTCCCAGTTGCTGGACGACTTCGACGACGACATGGTCGATCTTGCCACAGGTGTTTGGGTTTTGGGCGCGGCCATTTCCGATCAGGCCGTGGACAATATCCGCGAGCGTTTCGGCCTGTCGCAAACCGCGCGTAACATCATCCGTTACAAACTGACCGGTCCACGTGCCGGCGGCGCGCCCGCACTCCTCGTGCTTGGTACGACCGAAGGAAAATTCGAACAACACTTGCTCAACACGCTGGGGCCGATCGAATTGTGGGCGCTGTCCACATCTTCCGAAGACGTCGCTATTCGCGGCCGCCTCTATCAAAAACTTGGCGCGGCGCGTGCCCGCCAGATGCTGGCCGCCAACTTTCCGGGCGGTTCCGCACGCGGTGAAATCAAACGCCGCGTTCTGATGCTTTCCGAAAAAGGCGAAGTGCGCTCCGCCGCAGTAAGTCAGGTTATCGAAGACATCGTAGCCGAACTCATTGCCGCAAGCGTCAGCAGGCTGGATAAGAACCCCGACAGCGAAGCGGCGTAAGCCATGGATGAAAAACCTAGCGCAAAAAAAATGGGTGTCAGCGGCGGCAAGCCAAGCCTGCCCATCGAGGCGCCGCAAATAGACGAAGTCGATTTAAGCGCTGTCGAAAACGATATTCCTCCCGAAAAACCCCTATATGATGATGCGCCGGAACAATACAGGGGCGATGTTTCCATCGATGAAATCCTGTCCGAACAAGCCGAAGTTGATCCTGTAGCGGCGGCCAAAAAGAAAAAACAAAATAAAATCGTTGCCGGCGGTGTGGCCGCAGGCGTTGCCGTCATGATCCTGTTGTTTATGATGGCGGGCGGCGGAAAACCCGGCCCGCAAACCTATGGGCTCTGTTCCGTATGGCTGGAAATGAACACGCCCTATCCGCACACGCTGAAATACACCGGCATCGAAGGTTCCGCCACGGCCATCCGCATTTACTTCAACCATATCGACCCGTTCGGCGAACAAAAGAACGAAATGGTCGAATGCACTTTCGCGCCCGATGAAAAGCAAGGCATGAAGGTCATCAAGATTCAAAGAAACCGCCGCGCCATCGACGTGGAAGAGGTGCGCAAATTCAACAGGCTTTTGCCTGTGGTCGCAAAAACGGAAATGAATTTGATCATGCCGCCGGATTGGAAAAATCCGCTTATCAAAGAATAAGAATTATTTTTTCTGGCCGCGCAGGGTGGGTATCTGACCGCCTTCGCCCATGGCCTGTTTCATAAAGAAACGCCGTGCTGGGCCGATTTTCTGAACCATCTTTAAGCCCGCAATCCGCAACGCGCGCAACGATTTTGAATCGTTGGAAAACAGTTTGTTCAGAATGTCGGTTGCACCTGCCATCGCCATATTGTCAGCGCGTCGGCGTGATACATAGGCCATCAGAATATCGTCCCCGCCCAAATCTTGGCCGCTCGATTTGGCCTCGATCAAAAGCTCCGATAACACCGCGATATCGCGCAGGCCTATATTCAATCCTTGCCCCGCGATCGGGTGAATGCCGTGCGCGGCGTCGGCCACCAAAGCCATACGGGGTGCGGTGTAGCTTTGCGCGTGGATAAGGCCGAGCGGATAGCAAAAACGCTTTCCCGTTGCTTTTACGGCGCCGTAGGAAGTAGGAAAGCGTTCGTTCAGTGCCGCATTGAACACATCTTCATCCCAATACAGCGCCGATGCATCTTCTTTGCCGTGTTCCGTCCAGACCAGTGCCGAGCGGTGCCCGCCTTTGTCATCATCCATCATCGGGAGAATGGCAAAGGGGCCAGCGCCTCTGAAATCTTCCACCGCCGTATTGTTGTGCGGCTTTTCATGGCCGATGACGCATACAAGGGCGCGTTGGTTGTAATCCCATCCGCGGGTGGCAATGCCCATTTGTGTGCGGGTAAAAGAATTGCGCCCGTCCGCACCGATCACAAGTTTGGAATGTATTTCGAGTCCATCTCCCAAAAATGTTTTGACGATATCCTTGCCTTGTTCGAATCCCGTGACTTTGGATGGCGCGATGTGCTGGATATTTTTTAAGGATGCGATGCGCTCATACAATGATTTGCGCAAGAGCCTGTTTTCCACGATCCATCCGAACGCTTCGGCATCTGTATCGCCACGCAAAAATTCGAGAAGGACAGGCGATCCCGATTCCGTGATTTTTATATCCTTGATCGGGCAGGCTTGCGCCTTTAATGAATTCCACGCACCTGCCGCATCTATAATTCGTCTTGAACCATAGGATATGGCCGTGGTGCGCCCGTCGAAATCATGGCCCATCGTTCTTGAAGGATCGTCCTGATCGATGCACACGGCCGTAACGCCGCCCGCGCCCAAAAGAGCCGCCATGGTGCATCCCGCGGGGCCGCCGCCCACTATGGTAACATCGGTCATAATCGCTTTTTGTTTTGCTGCCATGCGCACCGGCATCCTTTACAAGGCAATATATAAGTTGATAATTGTATAGACCCGAACGGGGTGTGAAACAATAAGGAACACTTTTCATGAAAATGGTAATGGCGGTTATCAAACCCTTCAAACTGGACGATGTCCGTGAGGCCTTGACGGCTTTGGGCGTCGAAGGGCTGACGGTCACGGAAGTCAAAGGATTCGGCCGCCAGAAAGGCCAGACGGAAATTTACCGCGGCGCGGAATATTCGGTGAACTTTCTGCCGAAAGTAAAAGTTGAAGTGGCCATATCCGACAAGCTTGTAAAACCTGTCATAGAAGCCATCAAGAACGCCGCCGGCACGGGCCGCATCGGTGACGGTAAAATCTTTGTCTATGATCTTTCCACCGCCGTGCGCATCCGCACCGGCGAAGAGGGAAATGATGCTTTATAGGAACTTGTCATCGTCTCGACGCTAGCGCAGCGCGGATGATGACGATGACAAAATAAGGATAAAAAAAGGGGCCGATATTTCTATCGGCCCTTAGGTTTTCTTACCAGGGAGGTAAAAAATCTATTGGAATATAATCCCGTATTGCGTGATACCGAGCGTGTTCTGGACTGCCATGACCACGCTGCCGAGGTTCAGAGCCAAGACCCCGCCTATCAGATGTGTGATGGCCGCCATCATGGACGCGTTACCGCTGCCCTCCGATACGCCGCGGATGATAAAGATGCCGCGGATGATACTGACCCATCCGATGATGATACCGAATGCGATGATAGAGGAAATGACCGCGTGAACATGTCCCACGGTATCGCCCAGACCGTCCGCATATTGCAGAGTGCCGTTCGTTTTAAATGTGCCGTCGAGGAACATTGTTTCCGTCAGGTGGGAGCTGAGCGTGTTGAGCGAGAACAAGCAAGCCGCCATCAGGAATGTCATGATGGTGCCGATACCGGCGGGGCCGCGCGGGCCTTCCTGCTCGGACTTCAAAAGGCGTGAGATACCGATCAGCATAAGCATGATACCTGCCACGTAACCGAACGATGCAAAGATAAGCTGCAATGGGGCGAAGATATCTTGCATCATCGCGACCAGCATTCCGTCCAGACCGAGGCCATCGCCTACATCGCCGTTCATGCCGGTGTCGGCATAACCGGAAGCTTCGTTATTCGTGATGGTATTTTCGAAAATCTCGCGCAAATAGCCAAGCGCGAAAAGCGCACCGCCTGCTGCAAAACGTTTCATAGAATCGGAAAGAGGAACGTTGTTCGGGCTTTCAACGTGGTTCTTCAATTTGACGATACCCGTAACACCGAGCAAAAGACCGAACGCATAGGCTCCGCCTTGCATAACGGCGATCAGATTGTCCGCCGTGCCTTCACGCAAACAGTTGATGATACCACCCATCGTGTCCGCGCCGCAGTCTGCGCCCATATCTCCGCCGCCGGCTGCGGCGGCGGGAGGTTCACCGTTCACAGCAAACGCTACACCACCCCACGGCGCATAGGCCACGAGTGCGGCGAACAAGAACAACATAAAATTCTTACTTTTTTGAACCATAGACCCCAAGCCTTCAGCTATATACTAAAAGTATATCATAGTGGCATGTCGGAATGAAAATTTGGCTAATGCCCCCTAAAGGGCGGTAGAAGCAGGAAAATTTACTCTTTATTTACCAAAATTTTAGGCTACGGGCGCATCGACCTTCACGGCCAGATCGGTGGCGATCGGCTGGTCGTCGAGCATCCGGATCATGCCGCCCGGTTCGACGGCGAAATTCGCTATAAACAGGGCGTTCGAATAATAGACCACGGCGTCGCACAGGAAATGGCCTTCGGCGTTCTTGCCCTCGTATGATGCGGGGCGGATCGTGCCTTCGATGACAGATTTCGTGCGGTCGTCGAGATTCTTGGGAATATAGGGATCATCGGATGCTTCCGCTATCAGGAACGGGCCTTCGTCTCCGCGCACATAGAAACAGAAGAAGCGTAAATATTCGAGTACATTGTCATCCGTAATCTTGACGGGCGCTTTCGCGTTGCATTCATGGATGGGCGGGGAAGAGCCATTGAGCCAGTACAGCTTGCCTTGGTCGCTCAGGTAATAGATGTAGAGGTTCGAAGGGGACCATGCGGGGTCCTTGATGCGGATCATGACAACGTTGTCGTAAAAGGGCAGCATGCGGTATTCGACCTTGGTCGAGGCAGGGTTGACCTTATGCTTGCCGCCGATCGGGTTGACCTGTTCCAGAAATCCGGCCAGTTCGTCGCCCGTTACGGGGATCCAGTTAGTGTCCTGATACATACGTCTTCGAATTCCTAGTAAAAGGGCCCCGGGGAGGGGCGTTGTCGGCCTCTATCATAGCACAGGTAAGTACCTGAAAATCAAGCGCGTCTATGGATAATATGAGGGGCGGAGGCCTGAATCGCAAGAAAAATTGACAATGAGAGGCCCTTGGGTTAAAACAGCCTCCGAAATTCAAGAAATATAGAAAAAACCAAGGATTTACCGATGAAACGCACATTCCAACCCAGCCGCCTCGTTCGCGCCCGCCGCCACGGTTTCCGTGCCCGCATGGCCACTGTTGACGGTCGTCAGGTTCTGGCCCGCCGCCGTGCGAAAGGCCGCAAGCGCCTGAGCGCTTAATTTCGCGGGTTTTAGACCCTTGTCGGAAGGGCTAAACCAATGAAAGCCAAAAAAGAAGAATTACAAAAATTGGACCGCCTTCAAAAGCGGTCCGATTTTTTGCGTCTGGGCACAGGTGCCGATAAATGGGTGGCCAAGGGTTTTACGTTTCTGGCATCGCCCAACGGGTTTGAAAAAAGCCGTTTCGGCATCACCGTTACCAAGCGCCTTGAAAAATCCGCCGTCAAAAGAAACCGTATGAAACGCCGCTTGCGCGCACTTTGCTCCGATGTTCTGCCGTTTCATGCCAAGGCAGGAACGGATTACATCCTGATCGCGCGCGAAGGGGCGGCGACGCGCCTTTACACGCAAATGGAAAAAGATTTGATCTGGTGCCTTGAAAAAACCGGCTATGGCATCGATGCTTAAAACCGCGCTTCAATTTCTCATCAAAATCTACGCGTGGGCCATATCGCCGCTGACGGGTCCGAATTGCCGTTTCCATCCCACATGCTCGGTTTACGCCCATCAGGCTTTGGAACAGCACGGCGCGTTAAAAGGCTTCGTGCTGGCCATAAAACGGCTGATTCGCTGCCATCCCTATTACAAGGGCCCGATGGCCGATGAAGTGCCGCCCAGCATTGATTGGGCAGGGATCATCGGCTATAAACGCGGTATTCAAAATAAAGCGCAAAAACAAGAAAGACACAATTAATGCAACAACGTGATCAAATGCATCCGCAAGACATCCGGAACCTGATCATCTTCGCCGCGATTTCGATCATGATGTGGCTCAGCTACGATCATTTTATCGCGCGCCCGAATGCCGAAGCTATGCGCGCCGCCGCCATTCAGGCACAAAAAGTTGCAGCCTCCGCACCTTCCGAAATTCTAGATACCGCCATCGTCAAACCGCGCGAGGAAATGATCGCCGCGACATCGCGCGTCAAATTCAACAACGATATCATGGACGGCTCCATCAATCTGAAAGGCGGCCGCCTCGACGATCTGGAACTCAAAGAGTATTTCAAGACGGTTGAGAAAAAAGAACGCGTGAAAGTATTGTCTCCCGCGCAAACGCCGTTCCCGCGTTATGTGGAAACGGGCTGGACGGGAAATGCATCTGTGCCCGACTCCTCTACGCAATGGCGCGTGAAATCGGGTGATGTTCTGGCGCCGAACAAACCGCTCACGATTGCGACCTCCGTCGCCGGCGTGGAATTCGAAAAAACCTTTACGGTGGATGATTTTTCCGCCTTCACGATCGAAAACAAAATCATCAACAACAGCGGCTCCGATATCACGGTATCCCCTTATGCTCTGGTCACAGAACACGGCAAACCCGAAGACTATTTGAATGCAGGCGTTGCCCATGAGGGCCCGCTCGGCTATTTCGAGGATAAGCTGGAAGAGCGCAGTTATAAAGATTTTGAAGATAAACGTGAAGAAATATTCGATGCCCAAAAAGGCTGGATCGGCACGACAGGCAAATACTGGCTCACCGCGCTTGCGCCTGCCGACCAGACCCAGGCTTCCAAATTCCGTTTCGTGGCATCGCCTGCAGTAAATGAAAAAACCAAGGACCGTTATCAGTCAGACATTACGGGTTTGCCGCGCACGGTAAAAAGCGGCGAAAGCACCGTCTACAAAGTGGATGTTTTCTCGGGCCCGAAGAAACTAGACAAGCTGGAAAAGTATGAAAAAGAGTGGGGGATTCCGCACTTCGATCTCGCGGTCGATTTCGGCTGGTTCTACTTCCTGACCAAACCCTTCTTTCTTGCCATCAATCTTATTTATGGTCTTGTGGGTAATTTCGGCATTGCCATCGTTATATTCACCTGCATTCTGCGTGTGCTGGCGTTTCCGTTGACGCAAGTATCGTACAAATCATTCGCGAAGCTGAACAAGGTTTCTCCGGAAATGTACACGATCCGTCATGAATACAAGGACGACAAAAAAAGACTACAGGAAGAACTGGTCAAGTTGTATCAAAAGCATGACGTCAACCCGATGGCTGGCTGTCTGCCGATCCTGATTCAAATTCCGATATTCTTCGCTCTGTATAAAGTTTTATCGAACACGATCGAAATGCGCCACGCGCCGTTCTTCGGCTGGATTCAGGATCTGTCCGCCAAAGATCCTACGAGTATTTTCAATCTGTTCGGAGCACTGCCTTATGACGTCCCGTCGTTCCTTGTGATCGGCATATGGCCTTGCCTGATGCTTCTTGCGATGATCGTGCAGCGTAACGTTTCCCCGCCGCCGGAGGATCCGATACAAGCTAAATTCGTGCAGCTGATGCCGTATTTCATGACCTATATCATGGCGGGTTTTGCCAGCGGTCTGGTTGTTTACTGGACCGTTAGTTCTGTGCTCGGCGTTATCCAGCAATGCGTCATCATGAAATCGATGGGCGTTCCGATCCATCTTTTCAGCAAAGGCAAGGACAAGAAAAAGCTGGAACAGGAAATCGCCGAAGGGCCTTCCGTGCACCCAAGCCTTGAAATGGTCGAACATGATATCGAAGATGTCATCGAAGGCACGGCAAAGGAAATTTCTCCGGCCAAGCCCAAAAAGAAAAAGAAAAAATAATGGAAGAATTCACGCCGGAGCAGATCGAACAGGCACGGCGTGTATTTGCAGGTCCGTGCGATTTCGTGTGGGGCGCTGCGGATCTTTCGCAAATCCCCGAACCCGTCATGGCGGAAATCGCTTTCGCGGGCCGCTCGAATGTTGGAAAATCATCGTTGGTGAATGCATTGACGGGCCGCAACACGCTGGCACGCACGTCCAACACACCGGGCCGCACCCAGCAATTGAACTTCTTCAATCTGGCGAATGTGATGTTTCTTGTCGATATGCCGGGTTACGGTTACGCGCAGGTCGCTAAAAAAGTGCGCGATAACTGGGACACGCTGATCTTTCAATATCTGCAAGGCCGCCCCAACTTAAAGACCGTGTTGGTGCTAATCGACTCTCGCCACGGCTTCAAGGAAACTGATCTTCATTTGATGGGGATGCTGGACAAGGCGGCAGTGAATTACCGCATCGTTCTGACCAAGGCCGACAAGGCCTCGAAAAAAGAACTCGAAGCGATGTCACTTCAAACGACGGAAGTGCTCGGCAAACATCCGGCGGCCTATCCGTTTATTTACACGACGAGTGCAGACAAAAATATCGGCCTTGAAGAGTTGCGCGCCGCGCTTATTGCCCTGAAATAATGCTGTAATAAGTGAACTGTGTCGCACCCGTGTTGGAAACACACAGCGCGGGATGGCCTTCGCATGCCGCGCATATCGCGGTCGTAAGGTTTGCGTTGGGGGGTCCGCCAAAACTGTTGTTCACAAAATAGGTTGCAGGGTCACCCGTGCCGAGCAAAATGGGAATGGCAGTGCTACCCGTGATCTTTTTGTTCGTGTTGGCGCACACCGCTTGGCTGATGTCATGCGCGGCCAGAACCACATCGTTCGCAGTCGTGGGCGTCCATTGAATATTGTTGAAGCGTCCCAGATACCATCCCGGCGTGGGCGCCGTATCCGTGCCGGTAAAGAGTTGTATGTTGTCGGAATCGAGCGAAAGACCGCCGCCGTCGGGGTGAAATATTTTGTTGTAATGCGGCGCGGTGTCATAGCTCGCCACATTCGGCGTTACAAAATTCAGCGCGCTCACGGCGGTGCCGGACATCATCATCTGGTCTACGGCGTTTTTTGCAACCCCTGCAGCCGCGGTCATACGGGTGGTCATCAACTCGGCCTGATCCGCGCTCAGATCACTGCCCCCTTCGTTGGCGCCACGCGCCAGAACCATGGTCAGCGCCCCTAATAACGCAAGGGCGATCAGGATATAGATCATGGCATTGCCGGATTGCTGGTTTTTCATGTGTTTGTCAGAATTCCGTTGGCGGGGGTCCAAAACTGCTCTAATCTGCATTTTACCATGAATAATAATTTATCGTTACAGGAAGTTGCGCTCGATCCCACATCCCTTATTGCGGGGTTTTTGGCGGGTGCCGCCATCACCGCCCTGATTTTCGGGTTGAAAGTCGCCGCGGCCTCGCGCGAAAACGCATCCCTGACCGCAAAGCTGGAGTCAGAGCGTGCCGCACTGGGTGACCAGTTTAAAATTCTGGCGCAAGAGGCGCTCAAATCGAACACCGAAAGCTTCCTCACCCTTGCAGGCGAAAAACTCAAATCCGCGCAGAAAGACGGCGCGCATGATTTGGAAAAACGTACGCTCGAAATCGAAAAGATGGTCAAACCCGTCGAAAAAAATCTCGAGAAGATGAACTCCATCGTCGAACAATTGCAGGGCACGGACAAAGCTATCCGTCAGGATTTGCAAAACCTGCACAAGGAAACATCCAAACTCACGGGCGTTTTGAGAAACCCTTCCGCGCAAGGCAAATGGGGCGAATTCATTCTCGAAGCCATTTTGGACAAGGCCAATTTGCAAAAGGGCCTGCATTACCAGACACAAACCGCCATCGAAGGCGGTGGTCGTCCCGACGTCATCATCAATCTGCATGACGGGTTTAAAATCGCCATCGATTCTAAAGCGCCGATCAGTCCCTATATTGCGCGCCTCGATGATGATTTGTCCGAGGTCGAAATTACTTCTATAAAATCCGACATGGCCAAAGCCGTGCGCGCTCACGTGAAGGCGCTTGGCGCAAGATCATATCAGGAAAATATTGCGGGCTCCGATTTCGTGATTTTGTTTTTGCCGTCGGAAGTTGTATTCAGTGCGACTTTGCAATCCGATCCGACCATCGTGGATTTTGCCGCCGACAACAATGTTGTTATCGCATCGCCTACGCTGATCATTTCTTTGCTCCGCGTCGTCGGTCTTTCTTGGCGTCAGGTGGAAATGGCCAAGAACGCAATGGAGGTTGCGGCGCTCGGCGCGGAACTGCACAAACGCTTTGCCAAATTCACCGAACATTTCGTCAAGATCGGCAAAGGCCTGAACGCGGCTTTCAGCAGCTATGACGATGCCGTGGGCTCCATGAACTCCCGCGTTTTGCCCGCCGCCCGCAAATTCACCGAACTTCACTCCGGTAACCAGAATTCCGCGCTTTCGGACGTGGTTCCGCTCGAAAAAACGCCCAAAACCTTGTTATTTTCCGATGATTCAGGGGTAGACGGCGACGATTTTTCGGGCAATAAAATCTCCCATGGATAAGTACGAAATTATCAAGGTCCCCGATCCCGTCCTGAAACAGGTGGCGAAGGAAGTCGGCACCGTCGATGACGCGCTTCGCAAACAGCTCGATAAGATGCTGGAGACGATGTATGCCGCGCCTGGTATAGGTTTGGCCGCCAATCAGGTGAGCCTGCTTAACCGCGTTCTGGTGATGGATATAGCACAGCGCGAAGACGATAAAGCCTCCCGCCAACCCATCTTCATGGTCAATCCCGAAATCATCTGGAAGTCGGAAGAACCCAGCATCTGGGAAGAAGGATGTCTTTCCATCCCCGGTCAATTCGCCGAAGTCGAACGCCCTCTTTCCGTGCGCGTGAAATTTCTGGGTTATGACGGCAAGTTGAAGGAAGAAGAATTCACGGGTCTTGGTTCGCACTGTGTGCAACATGAAATTGACCATTTGAACGGCGTTTTGTTCATCGACCATTTGTCCACGTTGAAACGCAACATGATCATAAAGAAATTCAAAAAGGCGCAAAAAGATTCCGAACAGGATTCCGACGCGCTGTAGGACTTTGGTTTGAGCAAACAACTCCGCATCGCCTTTATGGGCACTCCCGATTTCGCAGTTCCTGCGCTGAAAGCCTTGATCTCTTCGCGTCACAAAGTCGTTTGTGTATATTCTCAGCCTCCGCGCCCGAAGGGCAGGGGCCAGCATGTGCAGGAATCGCCCGTGCACGAGGCCGCCAAGGCCGCGAAGATCGAAGTGCGCACGCCGGTCAATTTCAAAAAAGACGAAGACATCGCCGCTTTTATGGCGCTGGAACTCGATGTTGCCATTGTCGCCGCCTACGGGTTGATATTGCCCAAAGCCATTCTCGATGAGCCCAAACACGGATGCATAAATATCCACGCATCTTTGTTGCCCCGTTGGCGCGGTGCGGCACCTATACAAAGGGCGATACTCGCGGGCGATACCGAAACAGGAATCACAATCATGCAGATGGATGTGGGCCTCGATACGGGTGCGATGATCAAAAAGAAAACCGTGCCTATCCGCCCCGCGACGACATCGGAATCCCTGCATGACTTTTTATCGGCCATCGGCGGCTCGCTGATCGGCGAGGTGGTGGAAGAATTGGCCACGAAAGGCGAACTCGCCGCGTCGCCCCAGCCTGATGAAGGCGCGACCTATGCCAAGATGCTCAAAAAAGAAGAAGGCCGCATCGATTGGAACGCGGAGGCGTTGGTCATCGATCGTCAGATACGCGCGCTCAATCCTTGGCCCGGCACTTGGTGCGAAAGCGGCAAGGGTAGACGCGTGAAAATTCTCGAAGCCGTTGTCATGCCGATGAAATCGGACGAGCCTGCGGGCAGCGTTCTGGATGATGACGGATTGGTTGCATGCGGTAAAGGCACAACGCTTAAGCTTGAGACCGTACAACCCGAAAGCAAAAAACCGATGAGCATCGGAGAGGCCATTCGCGGCGGATATATTGCCGCAGGCCGCAACCTTACATGAGATTCCGGGCATGACACGCTGGAAACTGACCATCGAATATAACGGCGCGCCTTATTGCGGCTGGCAGCGTCAGGACGGCCAGCCTTCCGTGCAACAGCATATCGAAGAAGCGATCTTCAAATTTTGCCAGCAGGAAATCCGTATTCAAGCGGCAGGTCGTACCGATACAGGCGTGCACGCGGCGGGGCAGGTCGCGCATTTCGATCTGGATTACGGCACCCGCAAACTCACGGGATTTGATCTGGCCAAAGCTTTGAACGCACATTTGCGCCCCCAACCGATTGCAATTATTAAAGCCGAAATAGCTGATCCCGAATTCCATGCGCGGTTTCACGCAACGAACAAACTCTATCGTTACCGCATTATCAACCGCACTGCGCCTATTACAACGGATCAGGGTTTCGCGTGGCATTTCTGGAAAAATCTTGATGTGCCCGCCATGCATGACACGGCGCAATTATTGTTGGGCAAGCATGATTTCACGACATTCCGCGATTCTGATTGTCAGGCCAAATCGCCGGTACGAACGATTTCGCGTATCGCCATTACACGCAACGGCGATGAAGTTATCATGGAATGCGAAGGAAAATCCTTTCTGCATCATCAGGTGCGCAATACGATTGGCACGCTGGTGCATGTGGGCGAAGGAAAATGGACCAAGGATGATTTCAAATCCGCGTTCGATGCGCATGACCGCACCCGTGGGGGAATTACCGCTCCGTCTGATGGACTAACCCTCGTAAGAATTGATTACTGACAAAAAAATCCCTGCGGCGGGGGAATATCGCCACAGGGAGGAGTCAGGGGTCAGAGAGAGTCATGATAGACATGCGATGCACGTCGTCTTGACATGATCATACTGCCCCCGAAAAGGTACGGCGGTTTGGCCGGAACATGATGATTTCAAGATGAATTGGGGCAGAAATGTGTTACGCGAAATATCGTTTCAATATTTCAAGGTAAATTAACTCACATTTTTCAAGATCTTCCAAAGTGCAGTACTCATCCACGTGATGAATGGTTTTACTGGTCATGCCTGATTCGACGACTGGGCAATATTTGGCGATAAACCGCGCATCCGACGTTCCGCCGCCTGCATTCAGCTCCGGCTCTTTCCCCATGATGTGCGTCACCGATGCACGCACCAACTCAGTCCATGCGCCGGGCGTTGTCAGGAACGGGTCGCCGCCGCGGATAAAAGACACTTCGAAATTATCGCCTACGGTTTTGAGGGTATCCGTAATTTTCTTCTCAAGGCTTTCATGGGTCCAGTGGGTGTTGAACCGCACGTTGAATTTGGCCACCCCCGCGGCCGGAATGACATTGAACGCCTTGTTACCGACATCGATGGAAACGACTTCGAGATTGCTGGCGGGGAAATATTCCATGCCCTCATCGAGTTTTAGCGCGCAGAGCGCATCCAGAAATTTTATCAAACGCGGCATGGGATTATCCGCCAGATGCGGGTTCGCCACATGGCCCTGTGTGCCGCGCGCGGTGAGTACGGCGGACAATGAACCGCGGCGTCCTATGCGCATGCTTTGCCCCATATAAGAAGGGCTGGAAGGCTCGCCCACCAGCGCTACGTCCGGGATCTGGTTGTTGTCTTTCATCCATTCCAGAACGCGCACCGTGCCGTTGACGGCGTCTGCTTCTTCATCGCCCGTGATAAGCAGGCTGATGGAGCCTTTGCTGCTGTCGAACTTGGAAACCGCCGCAATAAACGCCGCGACTTCGCCTTTCATGTCGGATGTGCCGCGCCCGATGATTTTGCCGTCTTTGATTTCTCCGCTGAACGGCGGCACACTCCATGCGGCTTCATCACCCGCTGGCACCACGTCGGTATGCCCGCCGAAACATAAATGCGGGCCGCTTGTTCCGCGCCGTGCAAAGAAGTTCTTTACGGGATAGGAACCGCGCCCTTCGAACGGCAGATCGTAAATCGTGAAACCCATCGGCTTGAGCAGGGAAATAAGATAGTCCTGCGCGCCGTGGTCTTCGGGGGTCACGGACGGAAACCGGATCAGTTTTTGCAAGACTTCTACGACGTTCATAGGGGGTACTATGACGGCGGTCATGGCTTTAAGCAATGTCTGATCTAGGCTTCGAGCCGTTGAAATCTATATAATCGAAATGCTGCCTATGCGGTTCAATTGCCGGGTAGAATATTTCTTCCAGAAATTCTTTACCCGCGACTATTTTTTCAGGGGTGGTTTGGGCTTTGGCTGCCTTCATGAAGCGCGTGGTTGCGATATGCAGAGGGTTAAGCCCTTCCGGCACATGAAAGAAGCTAAGTGCCTTGGTCATGTATCGACCGGTCCCCACAACGTTCTTGGATATTTCGCGTTCTGGTGGATAAGCTTTGTCCACCCACTCCAGCCAACGGAAATGCGGAAATAAAATAAACCCGACCATTGCATCCAAACGTACAATCGCTGGCTCGAATGGCCTCCATCGACTGATAGCCTTGTCTGTGTTGCCTTCTCGGGGCGCCAACTGGTTTTCCGTTTCGTTGCAACGCTTGAGACGCCTTGCGGCGTCAAATTTGGGGGCGAACAACAATTGAGCAAGGTTGTGGGCCTTATCGGCAAGTTTCAACATAAAAGGGATGGGGCTGTCCGATTTGGTCACAAGCCTGTTCATGTATTTTAACGCTGTTTCCTTGATGGGCTTACCACCTTCAATGCCGGGCGCTCTAAGCTGTGTCATGAAATTTACATTGGTCAAGATTTGTTCGACCTGCTTTCTAGATTTCACGGGATCATAATCAAGATGCTCTTTGAGGATTTCGCGGCGCATTCTCAACATATCCTTGCGGAGCTGTTCTTTGCTTATAAAATCCTCCACGCTGTCGTGGCGCAAATGGGTGGATATCAAAACTTCCAGACCACCATAGGGTTCAAGATCTTCGATATCGAAACCGCCGTCTTTTCTTCCTCTTCTTGCCAGATCGAGAAGCAAAAGAATGGGGCTGAGTTCGTGATACCAGTTTACAGTGGCGTCATTGCGGCGGAATTTTTCTCCGCTTTTTTCAGCAAGCAACGCATCGAAGTTTTTTAAGGAAAGATACAGGCCTGAATCTTTTAAAAATGTTCGGAAAGTTTCGCGGACGAAAGCCTCGCTTTCAAGAGTATTGACGATTTCTTCTGTCTTCATGGAGGCAAGCGAATTGAAAAGGGTTTTCAATTTCCCTTTTTGCTCAGCCCAGCCGTCTATAGCCGAATGACCATTACTTTGCGTCATGCAAATGACCAGTTCATACCCGTTGAAATCGCGTTATGACTAACACCACGGCGCTGCAATGTAAACAAAAGACATTATGAAAAGAAAAAACCTTTAAAATCAATCTCTTAGGAGTTCATTTATGCCGGTTTTGGAACGCGTTTTGGCATCCACGCGCTTTACGATGACCGCGCAAGCCAAAGATGGTGCCGGCGCCCCGTTTGGCAAGGGCTTGGTGGCGGGAAGAGTTCCGGGAATAACCACGGAATAGGCGGGCACGCGGCCCATGAAAACTTCGCCCGTTTCTCTATCGATGATTTTGGTGGATGCACCGAGGAATACACCCATGGAAATGACGGAGCCTTCTTCGATGATCACGCCTTCGGCAACTTCGGAACGCGCGCCGATAAAACAATTGTCTTCGATGATGACAGGTCCCGCTTGTAGTGGTTCGAGAACGCCGCCGATTCCGACGCCGCCCGATATGTGACAATGTTTTCCGATCTGTGCGCAGGAACCGATCGTCACCCACGTGTCGACCATCGTGTTTTCACCGACATAGGCTCCGACATTCACGAACGAAGGCATCAAAACGACATTGGGTGCGATAAACGCGGAACGGCGCACGATGCTGCCAGGCACGGCGCGGAAACCTGCTTCCTTGAATTGATCCGGGCTCATGCCATCGAACTTGCTCGGCACCTTGTCCCACCATGTGGAGCCGCCGACATTGCCGGAAATCGCTTCGTTGGGGTTGAGACGGAAAGAAAGCAACACGGCTTTTTTCGCCCATTGATTGACCTGCCATGTACCGGAATCTTTTTGCGCGATACGCAGGTTGCCTGAATCGAGAAGATCAAGCGTTTCATTCACCGCGTCGCGTACTTCGCCTTTGGTAGCGGTATTGATGGACTCTTTCGCCTCCCATGCGGCATCTATGATGGTGGCAAGATTGGGGGCGATCGGCGCGGCGGCGGTGTTGGCCATGTGATAATTCCTCAGGGTAAAAAACGTTCAAAAATGGTTTCCAAGACCATACAGAATGCGGACGCTCAATCCAAGACAGAAAAACCCATGAAATTACAGGTATTTCCGCGTCTTTGGGGAACTGGAAGGGGCGTTTGGCGTTGGTGTTTCGATTATATTGTGGAGAGAGAATATTTTATGGCTTATATACGCAAAATTATTGCGCCCGAAGAAAATCTGATCGGCATTGCCAGATGCCACTGGATCTATGTGGTAAAGGGCCTCGTATGGTTCGCGATCATGGCCATCGTCGGCTGGGCCATCAACAAGGTCATCATGACCTTCGCTTTCATGCTTTCAGGTTGGGCAGACAATCCTGCCGCGCCTCTGTTGTTTATGAATCTCGCTGATGGCGCTCTGTGGATCTGCCTTGGTGCCGGTCTTTTGGTGTTTTTCTTTCTTGTATTGAAAGTGCTGGTTACCGAAGTGGGCCTCACCACCCGCCGCGTTGTTTTGAAGGAAGGTTTTATCTTTGTAAAAGTCAAAGATATCGATCTGGAAGAAATCCGCGGGGAGAATCTTGATCTGGGTATGTTCGGACGCATCCTCGGCTATGGCTATTTGAAACTCGACTGCCGCTTTATAGGAGACATTATGTTACCCGCTATTGAAAACCCCGAAGGATATTTGAACGCGCTTCACAGCGCCCGTTCCAAAACACAAGATGCCTTGTCGATCGTCGTCGGCAAAGGCGAAAAACATCCCGTGACCGAAGTGGCGCCTGATGCAGCTTTGGTGGAGGGTGTGGATACACCCACAACTGCGCCGGGACAACAACCTGCGCAACCCGTGCCGGAAATCCAGCCGGGACAGCAGCCGACGCAGCCGGAAATCCAGCCGCAGCCGACCACGCCCACCATTCCGCAATCACCGGAAATTCCGACCATGCCGACTCCGCATGAACCACCGCCGCAAACCGCGCCGCCATCTCAGCCGGAACAGACACCGCCTCCCGCGCAACCGATACCTGCTCCGGTCAATCCCGAACCGCCTTTGCAGCCTCCGTCCGGTCAGGTTCAGGCACAACCGCAACAGCAACAACAACAACCTGTACAACAAACGCCGCCTCAACCACCGCAACAACAACCTGTTGTTGATTCTGCCGCCGTCGCGCAAGCGATGGAACAGGTAATGCCGCATATGGTGGAAGAAGTCGTGAAACAAATGGCGGAGAAAGGTTTGATCCCGAACAAGGATACCGCCAAAGATGATGATATTGACACCGCTCTGATCTCCAGCTTTGATGAAGCGAGCGAAGAGGGATCAAATGCAGTGCGCAATAAAGTGGAACACGTTATCCATTGAAGAATGGGAAAATAAATTTTCCCGTCTGCCCAAATCCAACATTCTCCAATCATACACATACGCACGCGCGATTTGCCCAATACAAAAACAAAAGGCGCGCTGGGGCGTCATCGAAATCGACGACGTCGAGGCAGGATTGGTGCAGATTTTCGAGGCGGGTATTTTATGGAACCGCATTCATGCCGTGGCGGTCGATCGCGGGCCCTTATGGTTTGAAGGTTTCGGCAACGCCATGCATGTCAAAGTTTTCTTTGATGAACTGAACAAACAATTCCCGCAGCGCTGGGGCCGCAAACGCCGCATCATTCCCGAAACCGAAGACGGCATTACCGCGCAAAAAATGATAGGGCAGACAGGCCTCAATTTCTTCGCCAAAGGCTATCAAACCATCTGGCTGGATCTGACGCCGTCTCTTGAGGAACTTCGCGCAAATCTCAAATCAAACTGGCGCAACAAACTGAACAAATCCGAAAAATCATGCCTGCATGTCGAATGGGATCCGACGGGCACGCATCTTTCGTGGCTGATCGGTATTTATGCGGCGGACAAGGCGATCCGTGAATATGGTGGCCCGTCTCCTGAATTCTTGCGGAAATACGCGCCGCTTTTGGCCGCGAAAGGTGATCTGCTCATCGGCCGCTCGATGAAAGATGGCGAAGCTGTGGCATTCGTCCTGCTTGTCACACACGGGCGGAGCGCTACGTATCTATGCGGATGGTCTTCGGACACGGGGCGAGAAACCGCCGCGCATCATCTCCTTTTGTGGGAAGCGCTGTCTGTGCTAAAACAAAAGGGAATCAAGGAACTCGACCTCGGAGGCGTGAACGATGAATCTGCAGAAGGCATCAAAACATTCAAACAAGGCTTGGGCGGTAAAATCCTGCGCACTGTCGGCCATTATACTTAGTGCGTTGATTGCGCCCGCACAGGCAGAGGTTGTTAAAAAAGCCGAAGCGGCACTTCCTGTCGCTGACGCAAAGCAACTGATGAAATACGATGTTTATGCGGGCGGATTCCATGTTGTATCATCCGACCTCACCGTCGATTTCGCAAAGAAAACCGATTATCTGCTGCGTCTCGGCGCAAAAACGCACGGCTTCTTGGGCGATCTCGCGCCATGGGTAGGCGTGTTCCAAACCGAAGGCTGGTACGATGCGAAAAAAGATTTCCCGCAGCCCCGCATCCATTTTTCCGACACTACGTTTCGCGAAGACAAGGAACTGACCGAATTCTTTTACAACAAGGACGGGTCTTTCAAGGAATACCGAGTCACAAATAATGAAAAAGATAAACCAAAAGATCCGCCCCCGACCGATGATCTGACGCAAGGCACTACAGATGTTTTGACCGCGACGTCCAAAGTGATGCAGCACATTGCGCAAGGTGGAAAATGCGAAGGTTGGGATGATATCTTTGATGGTAAGCGTCGCTACAAAATCATCTTCGGCAACAGTCAGCAAGTCGATTTAAAGCAGAGCGATTACAACGTATATGTCGGCCCCGCCACCGAATGCACGATCGAGGTCAAACCCGTTGCGGGCAAATGGCATGAAAAGCCGCGCGGCTGGATGTCCATTCAGGAACAGGGGCGGGAACGCGGCACCATGCCCACCATCTGGTTTGCTCAGATGGCCCCGGGAGAGCCCGCCGTGCCCGTTAAAATCCGCGTAAAAACCGAATTCGGCACGCTTTTCATGCACCTGACGCATTATTCGGGCCAAGGCAAAACCATCACACTTCCTGAAGAAGATTAGCCCTTAAAAAACCCATATATTATGTTACTTTGTGCAACACCTTGTGATTTGAGGTGGGGTCGTAATTTTGGGAAAACTAACTATGAAACGTGATAATCCACTCGCCATCGTCATCCTCGCCGCCGGTAAAGGCACGCGGATGAAATCCGACAAACCCAAAGTGATGCACGATATCGCGGGCCGCCCGATGATCGGCTGGTTGATCGAAACGGCCGAGAGCCTCAATCCCGAAAAAATCATCGTCGTGGTGGGCGAGGGCATGGATGATGTTGCCGCCGCCGTCGCGCCGCATCCCACCGTCATTCAAAAAATTCAAAAAGGCACGGGCGACGCTGTTAAACCTGCGCTTCCACTGCTGAAAGATTTCAACGGCAAAGTTCTCGTACTTCTCGGCGACGAACCCTTCCTCGATAAAAAAGCGCTGGAAGAAATGATAGCGTGGAAAGGCATTTCCGTGATGGGCGTGCGCCCGCTATCCCCGAAAGGCCTTGGCCGCATAATCACGCATGATGACGGAACGCTTGACCACATCGTCGAAGAACGCGATGCATCGGATGAACAAAAAGAAATCCGTCTTTGCAATGCGGGGAATTTTTGCATTCCCTCCACGCATCTGGCGAAATGGCTGGACCAGTTGCAGCCCAACAACGCCCAAAATGAATTCTATCTGACTGATGTACCCAAAATTGCGGAACGCGATGGCTTTCTCACCTATGTCGTCGAAACCGATGTGCAATGGGTGTGGGGTGTGAACACACGCTCGGAACTTGCCGAACATGAACGCATGGCGCAGATCAATTTGCGCGATAAGGCCATGGCCAACGGCGCAACGCTCATTGACCCCAACACGATATATTTGAGCCACGATACTGTGCTCGGCAAAGACGTTGTGGTTGAACCCAATGTTATCTTCGGCCCTCAAGTCAAAGTCGCCGACAATGTCGTCATTCATGCTTTCTCGCATTTGCAGGAAGTCACCATCGCCTCGGGCGCATCCATCGGACCGTTCGCGCGCATCCGCGGCGGCGCGACCTTGGGCGAAAGCGTCAAGGTCGGTAACTTTGTCGAAATCAAAAATTCCAAAATAGACGCCGGCGCAAAGATGAACCACCTTTCCTATATCGGCGATGCCGTGGTCGGCGCGAAATCCAACATCGGTGCCGGCACCATCACCTGCAATTATGACGGCTTCGACAAACACAAAACCAATATCGGATCGAACGTGTTCGTGGGATCGAATTCCACGCTCGTTGCACCTGTAACCTTGGAAGACGGCTCCTATGTCGGCGCGGGTTCCGTGGTGACATCGGACGTTCCCAAAGATTCGCTTTTGATCGCGCGCGCCCGTTCCATTCTCAAAGAAGGCTGGGCGCTCGTCTATCGCAACCGTAAAAACAAAAAGAAAGAGTCAGCTTAGTATGTGTGGAATTATCGGCATCATCGGTGAAAAGGACGCGGCGCCCCGTTTGGTGGAAGGACTGCGCAGGCTGGAATATCGCGGCTATGACAGCGCGGGCATCGCTTGCTTGGTGAACGGTAAAATCGAACGCCGGCGCGCCGAAGGAAAATTGCTGAACCTCGATGCCAAGCTGAAAAAAGAACCGCTCGCGGGCAACACGGGCATCGGCCACACGCGCTGGGCTACGCATGGCGGCCCCACCGAAAATAACGCCCACCCGCATGCGACGGACAAAGTCGCCGTCGTCCATAACGGCATCATTGAAAACTATGCGGAATTGAAAGAAGAACTCGCGCAATCCCAATGCCGTTTTGAAACCGAAACGGATACCGAAGTCATCGCGCATCTGGTCACGCACAATCTGCGCCAAGGTATGACGCCGCAGGCTGCCGCAGACGCCGCACTCAACAAACTCGAAGGCGCCTATGCACTCGCGATCATGTTCACGGAAAACGACAACCTGATGATCGGGGCGCGTCAGGGCACGCCGCTCGCGGTCGGTTATGGCGATGGTGAAATGTATCTGGGTTCGGATTCCTACGCGCTGGCATCCTTGACGCGCAAAATAACGTTCTTGGAAGACGGCGACCGCGTATCGCTCACGAAATCCGGCGTGCGCATCTACAACAAGGCGAACGACAATCTCGACCGCCCCATCCGCATCACGGCGCAATCGGGCACCACGGCCAACAAAGGCCAGTACCCGCACTTTATGCTCAAGGAAATTTACGAACAGCCCGAAGTGATCGGCGATACGCTGAACTCTTTTATCAATCCCGCCACGAACGCGGTGACACTCCCCGACAATATTCTGGAGATGATCGAAAAAGCGCCGCGCCTCACGCTCATCGCCTGCGGTACGGCCTCATATGCCTGTCTTGTCGCCAAATACTGGTTCGAACAGGTCGCACGCATATCCTGCGAAGTCGATATCGCTTCCGAATTCCGTTACCGCGAAGCGCCCATGCCCGAAGGCGGCGTGGCGATCTTTGTTTCGCAATCCGGTGAAACGCTCGACACATTGGAAGCACTTCGTTACTGCAAACGCCAGAAACAAAAAATACTCTCCATCGTCAACACAATTGAAAGCACGATCGAGCGTGAATCCGATGCGGTACTTCATACGCTCGCAGGCCCCGAAATCGGCGTGGCATCGACGAAGGCGTTTACAACACAATTGACCACGCTTGCCTGCATCGCGCTCTCCGTCGCCATCAAAAAAGGCGCGATCGATGCAGCCAAACAAGCCTCTTACACCGAAGCTTTGCGCCATCTGCCAAAACAGGCCGCAAAAATTCTGAACCATGACGGCGAAATCAAAGCCATAGCGAAAGAAGTAGCCACCGTGCGTGATATGCTTTATCTCGGCCGCGGCGCGCTCTACCCCATCGCGCTCGAAGGTGCGCTGAAGCTCAAGGAAATTTCCTACATCCACGCCGAAGGTTACGCCGCGGGCGAAATGAAACACGGTCCCATCGCACTTATTGATGACAAAGTGCCCGTGGTCGTCGTTGCCCCCGGCAATGACGTGCTGTTTGAAAAAACCGCATCGAATGTTCAGGAAACTGTCGCGCGAGGCGGGAAAATATTGCTGTTCTCCGATGCCGCAGGCGTTGCCAAGCTCAAAAAGCAATCTATATGGTCGGTCACGCTCGATGAGGTACACCCCTTCACCGCGCCGATATTATATTCACTGCCCGTGCAACTTCTCGCCTACCACGTCGCCGTAGCCAAAGGCACGGATGTGGACCAGCCGAGAAATCTTGCGAAATCCGTTACCGTAGAATAAGGAATTTCCATGAAAACCAAATCCTTCGCCGCCCAATCCGCCACCACGCCATTGGGCCCGCACACCATCGACCGCCGTGAACCCAAAGCCAAAGACGTCGCGATCGATATTCTTTACTGCGGCGTGTGCCATTCCGATTTGCACACGGCGCGCGGCGAATGGGCGGGCACGCAATATCCTTGCGTTCCGGGCCACGAAATCATCGGCCGCGTTACCGCTGTCGGATCAGATGTTAAAAAATTTAAAACCGGCCAGATCGTCGGCGTCGGTTGTATGGTGGATTCCTGCCGCACCTGTGCATCATGCAAAGACGGGCTCGAACAATATTGCGAAGGATCGGGTTTTGTAGGCACCTATAACGGCACGCTCGACGGCAAAACCACTTATGGCGGGTATTCCGCCGCCATCGTTGTTGATGAACATTTTGTTTTGAACATCAGCCATGATGAAAAAGATCTCGCTGCCGTCGCGCCTTTGTTGTGCGCGGGTATCACCACATGGTCGCCGCTGCGTCACTGGAACACGGGCCCCGGCAAGAAAGTCGGCGTCGTCGGCATCGGCGGTTTGGGTCATATGGGTATCAAACTGGCCCACGCGCTGGGCGCGCATGTCGTCGCTTTCACGACTTCGCCCGACAAAGTCAAAGATGCGAAAGCTTTGGGCGCGGATGAGGTCGTCATTTCCAAGGATGAAAAACAAATGGCCGCCCATGCGGGGTCTTTCGATTTCATCCTGAACACCGTTGCCGCTCCGCATAATCTCGATGCGTTTATTACGCTGTTGAAACGTGACGGCACGATGACTCTGGTGGGCGCGCCCGCAACGCCGCACCCGTCGCCTGCCGTGTTCAATCTGATCTTCGGGCGCAAATCGCTGGCGGGTTCGCTTATCGGCGGCATTCCAGAAACGCAGGAGATGCTGGATTTCTGTGCCAAACACAACATCACTTCGGATATAGAAACCATCGCCATTCAGGATATCAATAAGTCTTACGAGCGCATGTTGAAGGGCGATGTGAAATACCGCTTCGTGATCGATATGGAATCGCTGAAGAAGGCTGCTTAATAAAGCTTGAAATCGGCTTCCGGCCACGCGAGCAAATTCTCGTATTTGTGGTCGGGGTTGTATTCTTCCAGATGCGGCTTTTCACAACTGCGCATGATGCCGTGGAAGCTGTAATCCCGCGGAAAATATCTGTATAGATCTTCGAGCGTTTCAAAATCCTTGCGGGACAGATCGCCCAATTCAAACACCACGGCGGGTTTGTGCGCGGCGATCGTGTCGTGCAAACCGCGCAGCACATATTGTTCGAAGCCTTCCGTGTCGATTTTCAACAAAGTCGGTTTGATGCCGAGCTCGCCCACCACATCGTCGCCTTTGCGCACTTCCAATGTGATCGGTTTGCCCACGTTTTCCGCTTCGGGCATGAAAGAGCCGCAGCCGAGGTTTTTCTTTACGGGCGGGAAATAAGGGAGTTGCGCCGATACATCGCTGAGACCGAACGGTAAAACCTGCACATGGCCGAAATCATTGAGCGCAAGATTCTTGAGTGCCTCGTCACGAACCTTGCTCCACGGCTCGAAGCCATAGGCATAACGTGCCTTGCTGGCCACCGCGATCAGATGCTGGCCGATATTGGTGCCGATATCCAGATAAACGGGGTCCATGCCTTGGGCGGCCTGATATTCCATGATGTCACGCATGAGTCGGAGCGTGGCGGGCTCGTGCGCGCCGTAATAAAATATCTTATCGTCCTGATGGCTTCCGGTTTCCCCTTCAAAAAGGGCATCAAACACTTTAATCTTGAAGCGCGTGCCGGGCTGCGGGGAGCCGATAAACTTCCCGACCTTCTTGCGAAGCCGCAAGGGCAGGGCTTGGTTGCGCATGAATTTCAAAAGCATCGGGTTCGTCATAGGGCGTACTCATAACGGAAAAGGGATAAAAAGTGAAGGGCGCTGAAAGTCGGACATTACCGGTCTTTTTGTGGGGGGTTGTTCCCTTGGCGATCATACTTATCCAGATTTTCATCGAAATGCTCACGCCGCCCGCATACATCGCCCCCATGCACACCGAAGGCGGCCCCCACGAAGCTCTCCAGTTCATCATCATATCGCTGTGCGTGCCTCTGGCCGCCTATATGGCGTGCAAAGTGGAAGGTCTGTATCTCAAGCTTTGGCTCGGCGCCTGCGCGCTGGGCTGTTTTTATATCGCGGGTGAGGAAGTAAGCTGGGGCCAGCATATATTCGGTTGGGTCACACCCGAATTCTGGAGTGCGGTCAACGACCAGAACGAAACCAACCTGCACAACACTTCCTCGTGGCTCGATCAGAAACCAAGGCTGCTTCTTTTCCTGGGTTGCGTGGTCGGCGGCATCGTTATTCCCGCCCTGCGCCGCTGGAAACCGGAAAGCCTGCCCGCGAAATTCGTGGCTTTGTATCCGTCCGATCTTTTGCTTCCCGCCGCGCTCGGCGTTTTATTGCCCTATACAGTTCAGGAAATTGCCGAGCATTTCTATAACGGAGGGGTTTTTCACCGTGTGAGCGAGGTGCAGGAACTCTACATTTACTATTTTATTTTTCTGTATCTGATTGATTTTAAATCACGGATTCTCTCAAGGGAATCTTATGAAAAACAGCAATTGCAACATTAAGTTATTAAGATTAAAAGGTTTTTATAAGTCTTCTGTAAATTATATATTGCTTTTTCATTTAATTTCGTATTTACTCATATTCACTTTCGTACATAGCGGTGAGGGAACCAACTACGGGTGTCAGAGCCAATCTTATGCAGGCATTGTGTCTGTGTGAGTCGGGCCATTCGGGGAGTACTAGTGATATGGGTCGCTTCGATACGATGAATATTTTATGGCCACCGGCCGGATGGAATCAGTTCAGATCCATCCAGTACTCGTCGGGGCAAGCGCTCGCCAAGGATATCGGTAAGGCCCGTATATTCGGTCTGCAATTCCGGATAGATTCCGTCCCCCTTTTCAAAAACGAAACGAAACTGTTCCGCCACGATATTGTGATCGACGGCTGGGAATATTCGATTCTGAATGAAAGCATCGAATATCCGGTACTCTCGTTCTCGATCATGGACAAATTCGACATGGCTCTGCCGCGCGAATGTTTCATTGCGGATATCCGTTCCTATGACACGCACGTGCCGCATACGCGCCGCTCCGCCAATCGGGCGGTCAGTGCGGCCCTGTTCATCATGAAGCAGATTGAAAACGGCAACGTGCCGGACATCAACCGTGTCTTGCGAATTTATAAGCTTCACCCCAATCAGGTGCCGATCTACAGCTCTGAAAAGCTGCTGACCGAACAATTGAAGCAGGCCTTCGCGGAAACCCGCCACAAAGACGCCGGCGTTTAAGCCCTAAAACTAGTTAATGTACGCGCCTCCCTTCTGAATATATTGAAGGGGACGGTATTTTCGTGTATCTTTGTCATAACTTAAAAACAATAAAAGACGAAATACAGGGTGATCTAATGTCCTTGCGCGGATTTATAACGGGCGCCGGTTGCGGCGATATACAACGCATCGATTTCAACGAAATTTTTGGCAACGATAATGCGACCGCGCAAGATATTGCCGCCGCCCGCGAACTTCTCGCACGCATCCATGGCGGTCTGTATTGCAGGACTTTTCCGATTGCCTCCGAACGCGAAGAGCTCACCGAATGGTTTGACCGTCTGTCCGATGGCGAGTCCAACCAATCCATCCAGTTCTTTTCCGTCTACGGCAAAAATCTGGAAGACGCGGAACGCGCCGAAATCATCGGCCTGATCGTATCCGAATATTTCAAAGGGCAGGGCTGCGGCATCATCTGCTATGTCATCCGCGAAAAATCCTATGAAGATATTCTGCCTGCGAAAATCATGTGTGACCGCCATGAAATCCTCATGCGTGAAGTGTGCCGGCGCGTTGACGGGCATCCGTTGAAGGCTATTTTCTGGGAAGCGAACGATTACCGTGCGCTCATGATCAAAGCGATTGAAAAAAGCGATATGATGGGATCGGCCGCCAAAAATATCTGTATGAACTACATCAAATCCGCATTCGATGCGGGCGAAGAACTTTCCTTGAAAGACATCGCCGACTTTGAAAACACCTATTTCATTCTCCACGGTAAGGAATACTGGCGCAATCTGGATTGTATGGACCCCAGAAAACGCGCGCGCCACATTGAAAAAGTCTATGGCGCAAGAAGGCTGGGATTCTACTACGTGCAATCGCCGCTTGGCTGGTACGATACGGTGGAAGAGCGCGAAGCGATGAGCAGCGATTGTATGAATCTGTATATTTACAACGCCGATGCATACCCCGATTTCGGCATTCAGGATATCCGCTCTTACATCCGTTTCTTCGCAACGGTGTTCAGCCGCGCTGAATCGTCCGAAGCATTGGGGCTTGCCGCCGTCGACAAAATGGTCGCGCAGATCGATACGATGGAAGACTGCAATATTTCAATCTGGGCGGATGAGCAACGCGAAGGCGACCGTGCGCTGCTATACGGCGAACCGCTTCATGCGGAATACGGGTACCAGCCCGTGCAAGCCGTACAGCGCAGCGCATAGTTTAAATATCTATGGTTTCCACTTTATAAGTTTAGTGGTCTTGTCTTTGGAAAAGGCTTTTCCCACATTCCAGAAATATTCAAATTCTGCTCTTTTTGCCGATGCCATCGCTGTAGACTTAATTAATATAATTTTGCGAGCCTGCCACAAAATATAGGAAACCCTGTTGCCGTATATTTGGTAACTTACTCCATCGAAACATGAGGTGGGTAAAGTGCGGTAGAGTTCAGGCTTGTTGGTGATATAATCAATGTTTTCGGGCACCAATATACGTTCTTTGAATTTGAGGCTATCACGCTTTTCGATGTATAGGTGGTTTGTGGTACCGCCGTAAACCATCCATGAACGTTCATCGCAAGACCATTGAAGAATCTCATCATCGCTACCGCGCAACACCGAAAAAATATCGTTGTCGTAAATTTCTAGCCAATCCTCACCTTCGATGATTTCAGTTTCCACATCTGGCCTGCGAAGCTGGACACCTGATATATCAATAAAATCAACACCCGCAGAATTCAATGCATTCTCGATTGCATTAAGTGTTTCTTTGCGTGGGCTGGTTAGTCCGCGTTCGATATTATTGATCGCCGGCAACGACAAATCCGCCGCGCGCGCCAGCGCCTCCTGGGACCATCCCAGAAGGGCGCGGGCTGCTTTTATCTGTGCGAGTGATATCAAGGCGAAACTTCCGCATAGTAAATTTTGGACATTAAGGTTCTTCCTGCTTCATTTTGTGCAACATAGTCTTGCGCGGTTTTTTGTGAAACCTGATCGTTAAAATATCCGCGCCAGAATGTGTCTTTGCCCGCTTCACGCTGGTCCTGGAATTTTTGAAGGCTTTCCACCAATACGTCTTTTTCAACGGCAGTAATTTCGGGTTGGGGTGCAGACGGAGTGGAAACATTCATACCGCCAACAAACCCTGCGGCAAGGAAGGCAGCTGCAACCATAGGCAATTTTACAATATTTACAAATTTATTCAATGACATAGCGTACTCCTTGGTTCAAATACAAATTAAACATTAAGGAAACTATATACATAATAAGTATGTAAATCAAGTGTTATTTATACATATTTCAGAAATTAATTTTTTCGCATCAGCATGGTCATCCACTCGCCTTGCGGGAATTCTCCCGCGAGTTTCAAACCGTGCGCTTCATAGGCCGCGATAACGCGCGAAGCTTGTTCCTTCAGCGTCCCCGATAAAATCAAGTAACCGCCGTCGGCAAGGGCTTTGGATTGTTCCGCTGCCATATCAATGAGGGGCGCGGCAAGGATGTTTGCGATGATAAAATCATAGGGCGCGTCGTCCCATACGGGGCTTTGCGCATCGTATCCTTCGGATTGATACGTGTTCACGCTGAAAATCTCGTTGGATGCCAGATGGCGCTGGGTGACGATCACGCATTCGGGATCGTTGTCCGCGGCGAACACCGGAACGTCGGGCCAGAGCTTTGCGGCGGCGGCGGCGAGGATACCTGACCCGCATCCCATATCGAGAATATTGCGCGGTAAAAATCCGGAATTTTTCACATGCTCGATCGCCAGAATGCATTGTGCGGTCGTGCCGTGTTCGCCCGATCCGAACGCGGTCGCGGCTTCGATCAACAACGGAATTTGTCCCGCAGGGGCCGCACCCTCGTAATGCGATCCGTATATGAAGAAAGACCCCACGGTGAACGGGGGAAGGGCGAGATAACTTTCCGCCAGCCAGTCGCGGTCTTCCAGAGGTTCGATCGACATGCTGAAATCGGCGCCTTGTTTGAATTGGTCAACCGCCCATTCAATTTGGGAATAGGCAAACTCCTCGTCCGGCTCTTGGTCGAACGTCCAAAGGAAATCCCATTCATCGCCGTTCTTCTTGCAGGAGAATGAGAGCGCGTTGTCTTCGAAGATCGCGGAAAAAAGACCGGCCTGATCGTCGTTCAGGCCGGCTTTTATGTTCAGTGCGAGTGTAAAATGCGAGGCGATAATGATTATTTTTCCTCGTCTTCGGCGATGTCTTCTTCGATATCGTCGTCTTCGACATCGTCCAGATCATCATCGATGGTCAGATCGTCATCCAGCGGGATTTCGTCTTCATCGGCATCATCGTCATCTTCGGCGATTTCTTCTAGGCTGACGGTTTCCTCGTCTGCTTCGACTTCTTCTGTCTCGACAACGGCCTCTTCGACAACGGCTTCTATTTCTTCTTCGGCGTCGGCGACATCGCTCAAACGGCCGCGACGGGCTTTGACTTTGATCTCGCCCGTGAATTCCGTATTACAGGAAGGGCAGATGATGGGTTTTTTGCTCAGATCGTAAAAGCGAGCGCCGCAGCTCATGCAGATACGTTTTAATCCTTTAGGGTCAGCCAAAATTGCCTCCGGGGCGTTATTCTTGTTGTTTGGGTAAGCGAGTTCTTAGGTGCCTGATTTTACATGGTGTGTCAAAGCAAAATTGCACCCCGCAATACCCTCCATGGTAACCCCCTTGAAACGGGTGGACGGACCCCCCATTTATCTATTAAGGTATTAAGAGTATTGCAGTTTTTGTGCGGTACAATGAAGGTCTCAGGAGGAATTTCCCATGCAAAAACCGGTTGTCATTTGCGGCTTCAAACGCACCCCCTTTCACTTTGCGGGTAAAGGCGCGCTGGCAGGGGTCCGTCCCGACGACATGGCCGCCGAAGTCATCAAGGCGCTGATTAAAGACACCGGCGTTAATCCTGCGGACATCGAAGATGTTTTGATGGGTTGCGCCTTCCCCGAAGCCGAACAGGGCTTCAACCTCGGCAAAATCGTCGCGCAACTTGCGGGCCTCCCCAATTCCGTCGCGGGCGCGACTGTAAACCGCTTCTGCGGCTCCTCCATGACGACCATCCAAATGGCGGCGGGTTATATTCAAATGGACGCGGGCGATGTGTTCATCTGCGCGGGCGTGGAATCCATGACGCGCATCCCGATGGGCGGCTTTAATCCTATGCCGAACCCGAAACTGGGTGAAATCTATCCGCAGGCTTACATCAATATGGGTGAAACGGCGGAAAATCTTGCCAAGAAATATTCCGTATCGCGCAAGGAGCAAGAAGAATTCGCCGCGCTTTCCCATCAGAAGGCCGCCAAAGCCCGTGAGGCCGGAAATTTCAAAGATGAAATCGTTCCCATTAACGGCGTGACCGAAGACGGCACTATCCGCCCCGAAACCACCGCCGAAGGTCTGGCGGGATTGAAACTCGCTTTTGATGAAAACGGTACCGTGACTGCGGGTACGGCATCACCGCTCACCGATGGCGCCGCGGCTGTGCTGGTGACTTCCGAAGAATACGCGAAGAAACACAAACTTCCCATTCTCGCGCGCATTAAATCTGTCGGTGTTGCCGGCTGCGGCGCGGAGATCATGGGCATCGGTCCCGTGCCTTCTTCGCAAAAGGCATTGCAACGCGCAGGCGTGACGATCAAGGATATCGATATCGTTGAACTCAATGAGGCTTTCGCCGCGCAGGGTATTCCCGTTATCAGGGATCTGGGCATCGATGTAAAAAAACTCAATCTCGATGGCGGCGCTATCGCCATGGGTCACCCGCTCGGCGCATCCGGCGCGCGCATCGTCGGCAAACTCGCCTCCCTGATGAAACGCGAAAAGAAAAAACTCGGCCTTGCCACCATGTGTATCGGCGGCGGCCAGGGTGTTGCGATGGTTCTGGAATCCGTAGATGGCTAACAGTCTCGAAGATGCGCTGGCGGCCGTTCAGGAACGCAACCGCCGCGTTGAAATCGAAAAGGCGTGGGAAACATCCGCCGCCCGCCGCGGCTTCATCGCCGTTGTGACCTATACCACCGCCTATCTCTACATGGCGTTCGGATTGAACGAGCCTGCGGATGATGCCTTCCTGCACGCCTTCGTTCCGGCAGGTGGTTATATCCTTTCAACCTTCAGCCTTCCGATCATCAAAAACCGCTGGATTGCGCGGAAATTCGGCCCTCCCGTCTAAAAATATTGCGATTTTATGGAAAGATTGCTATATCGAGCCCGTAAATTATACGGGTTTTTTTATGGCTTCGGGGGCGAAGAGATATGAAGTATTGGACGCATGGCGCGGCATCTGCGCCTGCTTCGTTGTCCTTTTGCACTTCAATATTTTCACGACGACGCAAACCCATTTTAATGACATCACCTTCTTCCACCACGCTTCTTTATTCGTGGATTTCTTTTTTGTGCTCAGCGGTTTCGTCATTGCTGCCAGCTATCAGGACAGGTTGATGAAGGATATGCCGATCAAGGATTATATCTTCCTGCGCATCGGTCGCCTGTACCCTATGCATATTTTCATGCTGTTGGGTTTTGTCATTCTGGAACTTACGAAATTTGTTATCGGTCCCGGTCAACCTTTCGACACGGAATATAAATCGCCTGTCTCTTTGCTCGCCAATATTTTCCTGATACACGGTCTTAACATCTTTGATGTGGCGACATGGAACGGGCCCAGCTGGAGCATCAGCGTGGAGTTCTACACCTATATTCTTTACGCGCTTTTGCTGGCCGTCTTTCGCAAAAAAATTCTCTGGCTTGCAGTGGCCGCGATCATAATTGTGCCTATAACTTTCTGGCTTAGCCACCACGTATCCGTCGATCATATGACTTCCAGATACGCATTTTCCCGCTGTTTATATGGCTTTTCGCTGGGCTTGCTCTGCCATGCTGCTTACGTGAAATTCCGGGAAAAATTCCAAAGCAGCAATGCTGCGGAAATACTTTGTCTTGCAATGATCATCCTGTTCGTGAGTTTCTGCGGGGATGACCGCATATCATTTTTCACGCCGTGGATATTCGGAATCGCCGTTTTTGTTTTCGCGCAGGAAAAAGGCGCGGTAAGCCGGATCCTGCGGGGCAAATACTTTATGGCTCTGGGCGCTCTGTCCTATTCCATTTACATGACCCATACGCTGCTTCTGGTTTGTCTGGAAAACGTTCTGGGCAAGCTGGGGCTTATCGGTAACCTCAATCTCTGGGTGGGTGATATGCTCCAGATCCTGTCACTGATCGGCGTGATCGCGGTATCGGCCTTTACCTACCGTTGGATAGAAACACCCGCCAACAACTGGTTCCGGAACTATGTGCGCCGCAAACATGCGCCCAAAGTGGTGGCAGAGCCGGTGGCAGCCTTCTGATATCCCCCGCATTTCCGCCAAAATACCTAAAATTTTAGGCAAAACTTAATAAATATTTACCCCGAAACTTTACACTGAAGAGTGGGTATTTGTTTATTGGTTTGAGGGAATTCGTATTTTGCAAGTTCTGGATTCAGAACAATTGGAACTGGCATTCCAGCTTCACGGTGTCACCCGTGATACGCAGGCACGGAAATTCTACGCCGATATATGGGCGGAAATTCAGGCCGCCGAAAAAGCCCGCGATCATCTCACCCTCGCTTTGCACGAAAGACGCTTGCGCACGCTCTGCCATGAATATTTTTCGATGATGGAAGACTGGCGTCTGGAAGAAGAGGACAGAAACGATTCTTTCAATCCATCCTATTGCACGCTGTCGCGAGACAATGCGAAGGAAGCTCGCGCCGCGATCCCGTTTTTTGAAAAACAGTTCTTCCGTTATGCCATGTGTTACATGGAACTCAACCGCGCAATGATCCACGCAAAAAACCAGATCGCACATTTCGCGCGCGACTATGAAATAACCGATCTGGAAAAGATCATAGAGGTCAATCACGGCACGGGTCAGTTGCTGCAAAAAGCGCAACGTGAACGCAAAGAAATTCTCGATAAACGCCTGCGCCTTGAACGGGTGCGCGTGATATTGCATCAGTTCGATCCGCTGATGGAACAACTCGGCGGGGAATTGCCTGTGCAATTGGAAGAAGGGGACAGGGCCTTTACGCAATTCAAGGGCGCCGTACGCAAATCCAACTTTTCCAAAGCGGAATCTCTGGCCAAGGGATGGAAAAAACCACGTTTGAACGATGTCGCAAGGCAGGTCGTGATGCTGGCGCGCAAATATGAAAGCGAATTGAAAGCGACCGACGGCCTCATGCTGCACACGGGGGAACTCACGCTCATCAACATGTTCTTGCATTCCGATGAAGTGCGTATCAACGAATTCATGGCGAAATACGATGTGCCGTATATGGTTTTCCAGTTGAAAAACCTTATCCACCAAGGCTTCTTGCTGGGCAGTGTCGGCTCTATCGAAGGCCTCATCATCCACCACGCCAAACTGCTCTCGCTGGCGGCCCGCCCTCACGATGATGCGGATTATGCCAAAACGCAGGAGAAAGCCGTTCTGGTCCCTACGCGCGTTCTGCTCCAGCACAAATTCAAAATGCTGGGCGCCATATTCGACGACATGGAAACCACCGTGACCATTCTGAACAAGCAATTCGCCCAGACGCGCGAGTTCATGACCCTCCGCGCTACTGTGGCGCAAAAATAATAAATCAGGCCTGCTTTTTCCCTCAAATCACGCTATAATTATTCGATAGAAATTCTTTACGGAGCCAGCACATATGACCATTCAAAAAGTAGCCGTCATCGGATCGGGCGTGATGGGGAGCGGTATCGCCGCCCAAGTGGCAAATGCCGGAATTCCCGTGGTGCTTTTGGATATCGTGCCCAAAAATCTGGCCGAAGGCGAAGACCGCTCCAAAATCGCCAAGGGCGCAATCGAAAAACTTTTGAAGATGGACCCTGCGCCGTTCATGTCGAACAGGAACGCGAAACTCATCACCCCGGGCAATCTGGAAGATGATTTGAAATTGTTGTCCGATTGCGACTGGGTATGCGAAGTCGTTCTCGAAGATTTGAAAATCAAGCACGCGACGTATGAGAAAATCACGCCCTTCTTGAAAAAAGGCGCTATCGTTTCTTCGAACACCTCGACCATTCCTTTGGAAATGCTCACCGAAAAACTTTCCAAAGACCTCAAAAAGAATTTCCTCATCACCCACTTCTTCAACCCGCCGCGCTATTTGCGCCTGCTCGAAATCGTGACGGGCAAGGACAATGATCCCGCGAAGGTAAAAGAGGTCGTCGATTTCTGCGATATCAAACTCGGCAAAGGTGTCGTCAAATGCAAAGACACGCCGGGCTTTATCGTCAACCGCATCCTGACATTCTTTATGCAGACCGCGCTTAATGTGGCGGTCTCGGAGAAAGTATCCATCGAAGTGGCCGATGCCGTGCTTTCCAAACCTGTCGGCATTCCCAAAACGGGCGTGTTCGGTTTGATTGATCTCGTGGGCGTGGATCTTATGCCGCATCTCGCGGAATCGCTGCTGGCGACGCTTCCCAAAGACGATCCGTACCGCAAGATCTACAAGGACTATGAATTCATCGGCGGCATGATCAAAGGCGGCTACACGGGCCGCAAAGGCAAGGGCGGTTTTTATCGCTTGCACCCCGATGGCTCCAAGGAAAAACAGGCGCTGAATCTGCAAATCCCTCNNGGTGAAGACAATTACAAAAAAGCCGATAAACCCAAACTCGCTTCTATGGATGCGGGCAAAAAAGGTTTGCGCGCCGTTGTCGAAACCGATGACGAAGGCGGCAAATACGCATGGAAAGTTCTGCGCGACACGCTGGTCTATGCGGCGTCATTGGTGCCCGATATCGCGGACTCCGTTGCCGAAGTCGATGAGGCGATGCGTCTGGGCACAAACTGGAAATCGGGCCCGTTCGAAATGATCGACGCGCTCGGCGCGAAATGGTTCGCGGATAGACTCAAATCCGAAAATATTCCCGTTCCCGCACTGCTTACCAAAGTCGGCGACGGTTCCTTCTACAAGGTCGTGGACGGTAAATTGAATTACTTCGGCACCGACGGAAAATACCATGCCGTACCGCGCGCCGAAGGCGTTCTGCTTCTCTCCGACATCAAACTGAATTCCAAACCGCTGATCAAAACCTCAAGCGCCTCCGTGTGGGATATCGGCGACGGTGTCATTTGTGTGGAATTCACAGGGAAAATGAACGCGCTCGACGATCAGGTGTTCGAAGCCTATCAACAGGCCATCAAACTGATCGGCAAGGGCGAAGGCCAGTATAAATCCATGGTGATTTATAACGAAGGCTCCAACTTCTCCGCAGGCGCAAATTTGGGCCTTGCTATCTTCGCCATGAATATCGCGTTGTGGCCGCAAATCGAAGAACTTGTCGCGGGCGGGCAAAAAATCTACAAGGCGCTTAAATACGCACCGTTCCCTGTAGTCGCCGCGCCTTCGGGCATGGCGCTCGGCGGCGGATGTGAAATCCTTCTCCACGCCGACCATGTTCAGGCGCACGCCGAAACCTACACGGGTCTTGTGGAGGTTGGCGTGGGTTTGATTCCGGGTTGGGGCGGGTGCAAGGAAATGCTGCTGCGCTATCAGGAAGAAGAACGCGAACAGTATGATAAAAACACAGGGGGCCGCAAAATGTGGTTCTCTCCGAAAAACACGCCGATGGGCGCGGTCAGAAAAACATTTGAAACCATCGCGCTGGCCAAGGTCGCCAAATCCGCACAGGAAGCCAAAGAATTCCGCTACCTGAAAAAAACCGATGGCATCACGATGAACCGTGACCGTCTTTTGTTCGACGCGAAACAAAAAGCGATAGAGCTTTCGAAGAACTACACGGCACCCGTCCCCGTCACCGAAATCCGTCTCCCTGGTCCTTCGGGCAAATACGCGCTCGACATGGCTGTTGCCGACATGCGCAAAAACGGGAAGGCAACGCCGTACGATGTGACGGTCTCTGCTGCCGTGGCCAAGGTGCTCTCGGGTGGCGACAAGGCCGACTGGACGCGTCCTCTGGGCGAGGAAGATCTGTACAAGCTGGAGCGGGAAGAGTTCATGAAACTGGTCCGCCACGAAGGTACACAGGCCCGTATCGAACATATGCTGGAAAAGGGCAAGCCTTTACGTAATTAAGGATTTGCGGATAAACCAATAAAAAACCGCCCGTAAAGGGCGGCTTTTTGTATTCAGGGGCAAAACCCCTGGAATTACTTGTTTTGTGCGTGGCTGAACGTAGCATCGCCGTTAACGACGCTTTCTTTTTGTGCGTGGCCTTGTGCGCAAGCGCCCAGAGCCAGAACAACTGCCAGAACAGATGCGATTTTTGCAAATTTCGTCATATCAGAATCTCCCGATTTGTAAGTTTAAACTGGGGGAAACTATCGAAGCTACGGCCCCCAAAGTCAACGCCGCATAACCAGTTTTGCCCCGACTGTGGCCATTTGGACACAGTTTTTTCGGGGAATTTCGGGGGTTTAACGGTCGGAAACCAGCCATTGTGAGGCCGTATCCACAAGCCCCAGACGCTCTTTCAGGAAGGGCAGTAGCGCTTCATAACGGGCGGGAACCTGATACGGCGCGTTGAAGAGGATAAGTCCCGATCCATTGAACGTGTTCTCGACATGCCGTGGATACATCAATGTTTCCACGCACCATGTCGACGGAATGCCGAGCGCGGTAGCCGCTTCTTTGAGCCCGCCGATCGCCAGATGCGATTTGATCGGATACCAGAGCAGATAAACACCCGTCGCAAAACGCTTCTTCCATTCCTGCATCTGTTTGATGAGCGTTTGAAATTCGTCCGTCTTTTCGAAAGGCGGATCGATGAGGACAAGCCCGCGTTTTTCTTTCGGGGGAATATTCGCACGAATACATTCGTAGGCGTCGAGATTGGTAACAACTGCATTCTTTTCGCGGCGCAGATTTTCTTTCAAGGTTTCGAAATCTTCGGGGTGCAGTTCGTTGGCGATCAATCTGTCCTGCACGCGCAACATGCGGTTGATGAGTTTGGGCGATCCCGCATATTGATGGGCCGCCAGATCATGCTTCACCAGATCGTAATAGATTTTGAAATCTTCCGGTATGGCGGCGTCCTTGAACTGTCCGATGCCTTCTTCCCATTCACGCGTCTTTTGCGCTTCCACGGAATTCAAATCATACATGCCGATCCCGCCATGCGCGTCGATAATGCACAAAGGCGCGTCTTTGCGCTGCAGATATTCGAGAACGAGGGCGAGCGCCAGATGTTTCATGACATCGGCGAAATTCCCCGCATGGTAAATGTGGCGGTAATTCATACCCTAGTGTTTAGAGTATTAGCGCTTGTCGCTCAAGTAGCGGCGTTCCAGGTGTTGGAGCAGCGGAGCGGCCGAGAGTTCTTCGCCCGTGATCTGCTTGACCAGTTCGAGTGTACCGATGGAGCGGCCCTTCGCATGAATGTTCTTTTTCAGCCATTCATTGATGGGGCGCAGATCGCCGTGTTCTATCATACCCGCCATACCCGGCATTTCCGAATAAAGCTTTTCATGTAGGGTTGCGGCAATGATGTGGGACAGCGTGTTGGTTGGAATGAACCCGAAGCGTCCCGTGAACCAGTCGGGGTTTTGCAGCGGTCCTTCTTCGGCTGATGCGGGCGTGATGCCCAGATATTTTTTGCTTTCCTCGTTCCAACGCTCGGGAAGGTCTTTGACTTCCAGATCGCCGTTGATGAGGTCACGCTCGATACGGTAACGCAAAACATCGTGGAATACTTTGGTAAGCTCGTCGGCCTCGTTACGTTTGGCCGAAGGCGTGATAATCTTCTTGAGGCGGTACAGGTTTTCCGGTTCGAACGATTTGTTTCTGAACTGGCGGAAAACACCTTCCGCACGCACGGCGATGAAATCAAAGAATTGCGGCGTGCGGCCGATGATCGTTTCATACAAATTCGAAAGCGAATTCATCATCAGGGAACCGCTGTCCTGACCGACAGGCTGCGTGATCCAGTCATGGGGCAAGTTCTGCAGATACAATCCGCGCGCACCTTGATAAAGCGTGTCTTCCATGGAATCGAGGAAGCTATCGGAATCTCCGCAACGAACCAAAATACGCGTATCGTCCGAAGAACCGCCAGCCATGGGGGAGAGGCCCGTCACTTGCAACGTACCGCGTGTGAAATCGAAACCCATCATTTCCAAAATGGTTTTGTTCAACCACATCTGGTCGCCGCGGCTGAAATCGCCGTCCAGAGGAATGGGTGCGGATTGATGTTTTTGTTTAACCAGAGCGGCATCGCGCAATTTCGCCAAAGGCTCAAGCAGCGAGTCATAAAGCGCGTCCATCTGCGTCAGTGAAATATCGCTCGCGTAACCGAGCAGCAAAGCTTTATACGGCGTCTTCACTTCGAATTTCTTTTGCTTCAATTCACCGATCTTGCGGTAAAGGTCCACCACTTGCGTGATATAGGGCTGGATGTCTTTCCATGTCTGGCCTTGTAAAGCAGCGGCGTGACGCTTGCGGCCTTCGGAAGCTATTTGGACGGACGCGATGTACAGATCGGGCGGAAGCGCGGTTAAGTGCGAATGTATGCGGCGCATTTCCGTCAGGTTCGCGGAATTCCAGTTGTCCCATTTGTCGGGGTTTTTGGACGCATCGTTTTCAACTTGTTCTAAAAGCTTGGCGAGCGCGGCGGTCGATGTTTCCGCATAAATGCGTTTGGTGATGGCCGAAATATCGTGAAGGCGGCGCGGGAGGGCACCTGCGGGCATAGCCGTCATCATATCCATCGCAAGCATGCCGCGGATGGAGAACAGCGTGTTCAAGTTGGAGAAATAGTATTTGAGGTCGTTATAGCCGGGCGCGATTTCGCCCACCGGCTTGAGATTCGGTTGTTCTGACATTGAAAAGACCCCCGTGACTTGAAAAATATCCAATCATTAGGGTCGCTTATTTGGGTTAAAAATGCTTTAATATCCTTGTGTTATCATGAAAGAATATCATGTTCTGGAAAAAGAAAAATAACGGCAAGGATGTCAAAACCGCGGAAAACGGCGGCAAAACCAATCGCGAACTGCTGATCGAGCAGGCCAAGGCCAATGCCAAGAAGGCAACCGCCGAAATCGGCGAGGACACGCTGAGCGCCGTTCGGGTCGGTATGATGCGCCAGCAACAAAAAGCGCTTATCGATAAGGCTCTGGCGGATATCAAAGGGGCTGACGCCGACAAGGTGCGCGACCACATACAATTCATGATCCGTCACGAGAAATAGTTTTGCGGTGCCGCATACAATGATTTTAGTGGCCCTTAAACATTTCTGATCTACTATTATTCTTCCACGCAGGAGATCGTCTATGCCCGTTTATCAAGCCCCTCTCGACAATCTGAAATTCGTTTTGCACGAGGTGCTGGGCGCGGAGAGTCTCTCGTCTCTGCCGGGCTATGAAGATGCGACGCCCGACCTGATCGATTCCATTTTGGAAGAGGCCGCGAAGATGTGCGAGGAAGTTCTATTCCCGCTTAATCAGTCAGGCGACAAAGAAGGCTGCACATGGAACAACGGTACGGTCACGACGCCTGCGGGATTCAAAGAAGCCTATGATGCCTTCGCGAGCGCGGGCTGGTGTGGCGCGGTGGCCGATCCCAAATATGGCGGCATGGGTCTGCCCGCGACGGTGGGCTTTGCCATTCAGGAAATGATTTGTTCCGCCAACATGTCGTTCGGCATGTATCCGGGGCTCTCCGAAGGCGCTTATAACGCGCTTTATCTACACGGCACCGACGCGCAAAAAGATACGTACCTTCCGAAATTGGTAACGGGCGAATGGTCGGGCACGATGTGTCTGACCGAACCGCATTGCGGCACGGACCTTGGTCTTATTCGTACAAAAGCCATTCCAAACGGCGATGGTTCCTACAACATCACGGGCACGAAGATTTTCATCTCTGCCGGCGAACACGATCTCACCAAAAACATCATCCACTTGGTGCTCGCAAAACTTCCCGACGCGCCCGAAGGTGTAAAAGGCATCTCGCTGTTCGTCGTTCCGAAATACCTGCCCGACACGATGGGCGTGAACGCCGTGACCTGCGGCTCGCTCGAACACAAGATGGGCATCAAGGCCAACGCCACCTGCGTCATCAACTTCGAAGATTCCAAAGGCTGGCTGGTCGGCGAAGCGCACAAGGGCCTGCGCGCCATGTTCACGATGATGAACACTGCGCGTCTGGGCGTCGGTATGCAGGGCCTCGGCATCGCCGAAGTCGCCTATCAAAACGGATTGAACTACGCCAAAGAGCGCGTGCAGATGAGGTCCTTAACGGGCACGAAAGCGCCCGACAAACCGGCGGACCCGATCATCGTTCACCCCGATGTGCGCCGCATGCTGATGATTTCCAAAGCCGTCACCGAAGGCTGCCGCGCCATGTCGTTGTGGATCGGTATGGCGCTCGATCTCTCCGAAAAACATCCCGATCCGCACGCAAGGGAAGAAGCTGAAGATCTCGTCGCGCTGATGACGCCGATCATCAAGGCCTATCAGACCGACATGGGTTTTGAAATTGCTTCGAATACGATGCAGATTCACGGCGGCCATGGCTATATCTGGGATACGGGCGTCGAACAATATGCGCGGGATGCGCGTATCGCGATGATTTACGAAGGTACCAACGGCATTCAGGCGCTGGATCTGGTCGGGCGCAAAATGGGCGTGGGCTTCGGCCGCCTGCTGCGCCGCTTCTTCCACCCCGTGCATAACTTTATCGAAGAAAATATGGGCAATGCGGAACTCGGTGAATTTGTCATGCCGCTGGCGAAGGCTTTTGCGAAACTGCAAGCCAGCACGGGCCTGATCGCACAAAAAGGTTTGAAAAACCCTGATGAAGCGGGCGCGGCATCTTCCGATTATCTGCGCCAGTTCGCTCTTGTGGCGCTCGGCTTCATGTGGGTGCGCATGGCCAAGGTCGCGCAGGAAAAATTGAAAGACGGTGATGCGTCCAAAAAAGAATTCTACGAATCCAAAATCAAAACCGCGCGCTTCTTCTTCGAACGCATGCTCCCCGAAGCCGACGCACGGGCCAAAATGGTCATGGCGGGCGCCAAATCCATGATGGACTTGGAAGAATCGGCGTTCTAAGATAGGCAAACATGCGTAAACTTGAATCCATCGCCGCTCTGCGCGCCTTCGTGCAGGACAACAGAAAAGCCGGAAAAACCATTTCCTTTGTGCCCACCATGGGCGCCATCCATGAAGGCCACATGGAACTGGTGCGTCAAGGTTTGGCAAAATCCGATATCTGCATTCCCTATATATTTCTGAACCCGAAACAATTCGCTCCGACCGAAGATCTGGGAAGCTACCCGCAGCCTCTGGATGCGGATTTAGAACGATTGAAGGCCGTGAATTCCACGGCTGTCTATCTGCCGCGCGCCGATGAAATCTATCCCGACGGTTTTGCGACATCGGTGAAAGTCTCCAATGTCTCGGGACCTCTGGAGGGCGAATGCCGCCCGCATTTCTTCGAAGGCGTCGCCACGGTCGTTTCCAAAATGTTGATCCAGTGCCAACCTGACATCGCGCTTTTCGGTGAAAAAGATTTCCAGCAATTGCAGGTCATCAAACGCATGGTCAAAGACCTGAACATTCCCGTCGAAATTTTCAGCGTGCCCACGGTGCGTGATTCCGAAGGCCTTGCATTATCATCCCGCAACGCCTATCTGACGGACGATCAATATCAAATCGCGATCCAGCTAAACAAAATCCTCGCCCACCTCGCGGGCGATGTTCGTCTGGGGAAGGATGTAGCGGCGGCAGAAAAAGAAGCGGAAGAAAGCCTGTTGAATGCGGGTTTTGCATCGGTGGATTACGTCACCGTGCGCGATGCGAACACGCTCGCGTTGCCGCTTAAGGGACAGAAAGATTTGCGCGTTCTCGCCGCCGTGCGCGTCGGCAAGGCGCGTTTGATAGACAACATGCCCGTGTGGCAGTAGGAGGAAAAAATGTCACTCGAAGATATCGCGGAAAAAATGAAAACCCGTATGAACGGATTCAACCACACCGCAAAATTCGATTTCGATTCCGACGGCATCATGTTCGTCGATGCCACGCAGTCCCCGCCTGAAGTCACGTTTGAAGATAAAGAAGCGGAAGTCACGTTGACCACGTCCATCGAAACCTTCGAAAAGATATTGAAGGGCGAACAAGATCCAAACATTGCCTTCATGATGGGCAAGCTCAAAGTAAGCGGTTCGATGGGCCTTGCCTTAAAGCTCAACGGAATGCTCGAGGAATAACAAAAAACCCCGCCCAAGCATAAAAGCTGGCGGGGTTTTTCTTGAAATTTCTGTCCTTAGAATCTGAACCGCAAACCGGTGGAGATGATCGCGACGCTGCCGTCCGTTTCCCCGACCGTTCTGTTGGTTGTGGTCACGCCGGGTGCGTAGGTTACGGTGTCCGTGATATCGATATCCTCTTTCGAAACATCCACATACATACCCGATAGATCGAGCGATATGCCGGGCGTGATCGCATAGGTCAAACCGGCCGCGTACCATGTGCGGTCGCCGTCCGGAATACGGGTGGAACGGAATTCGTCAACTGTGGGCGTCTGGTCGTACTGGAAGCCCACTTTCAATTGCAGTTGTTCGTTCACGTCGTAACGTCCGCCGATGGCGACACCCCACGTGTTGACATAGCCTTGTTCGACAGAACGGAAGGCGGCGGGCTGCACGGCGTTGGCGTCAGTGAGAATCGGAATGTCGTCGAAATTCGACCATTCATACCAGTTCACACTTCCCAGCAACGTGAATTTGTCGGCGACTTTTTGTGATATGCCGAGCGATGCGATGTTGGGAAGGTCGAGTTCCGCCGAACCGTTGGAAATAAGACCGTCGCCGCTAAGACCGGCCAGACCGCCCGGAAGGGCCTCTGGCAGTTTGGTGATCAAACGGCCTTCGAGCGTGTGCGAAACGCCTGTTCTGTATTGGAATCCCACTTTGGTGCCTTCCGCGGGCTTTAATTGCACGCCGATATTGTACCCGACGGATGTATCGTCACCCGAAAGATCCACGCGTCCGTCCGTTGCCGTGCTTTGCAAGGCCAGAACGGGGTTGGGGATGGCGTTTTCGAGTTTGGCGCTCGCATGTTGGATGTTCACACCGCCGCCGATCGAAAGCCACGGCGTGACTTTATAGGCCAGCGAGGGCGCAACATCGATAACGGCGAGTTCGTTTTCGCTCGAGTTGTAACGGCCTACGAAATCGGTGTCATATTCGTTGGTCAGACCGAACGGCGCGGTGATGCCGAGCCCGAACCACAATTTGTCTTCCAATACAGGCACGGACAAGAATGCGTTGGGCACGACCGCTGCATCGAACGGATTATCGGGAGAGGCGGGGCCGAGCGCTGCTACGGTACCGCCGCCGAGTGTGGAGGCGCGGGTGGATCCTCTGTCATCGTAATTCGCGTTGGGGAGCAAAAGATTTCCGCCGATGTAAAATTCGAGACGGTCCAGTTCCGTCATGCCGGCCGGATTGTAAAACACCGTCGATGCATCGGGCGTGTCCGCAACAGAACCTGCGAACGCGGTACCCATGCCGGATACGGATTGTTCCTGAATGTAAAAGCTGGCGGCGTTGGCGGCGGAAGAAAGAAGCGTTAGGGAAGCGGCGGATAAAAGTGAAACACGAAGCATGGATATGGTCATTGTTTTTTTCTCCATTGGCAAAAATTCAGGCACCCCTCAGTCCTGAAATTCTACAGAAAGATTTGCAGTGCCGCCAGCAAAACCAGCTTTGCGCCGCACCATCGCATACGCTTGCGTTAATTCGGGGTTTTGCTTGTGGATTCTTGCGCCATCCATGCGGAAATCGTGTCCGCCATGAAAGCGGCCGTGTCGTCCAGCTTGAAAATATGCAAAAGGCGCCCATCCGGTGCGATGAAATAGGTGAAGGTCGAATGGTCCATCGTGTATTCGGTCAAACCTTCTTGCTGTACCTTCGCGGCATATATTTTATACGCCTTCAGCGTGTCTTTGATTTCTTGCGGGCTGCCCGTAAGGCCTACCAGCGTAGGATGGAACAGCGATACATAGCTTTTCATTTTGGCGGCGGTGTCCCGTTCGGGGTCCACGGTGACATAAATCGGCTGGATGTCTTTCCCCGCACCCCCCAAGTTTTTCATGACAGTTGTTATTTTCGAAAGTTCGGTCGGGCAGATTGCAGGGCAGAAGGTGAATCCGAAAAACATCAATCTGTATTTACCCGCGAAATCCGCATCGGTGACTTTTTTGCCGTTCTGGTCGGTCAGGTTGATCGGTCCGCCGAATTTGTCTTCGGTCACGGCGTGGAGTGTGCCGTCTGGCCGCGCCGGCATGTTTTTTTCCACGACATATAAAAGTGCGGCCACGGCAAAGCCCATGGCTACAGCGGCAACAAGGATAAAGATGCGTTGTTTTGTCATGGGGATTTTATAAAGCCGCTGTCGCCGCTTGTCCACCATGGGAAAAGCGCCGGAGATGGCTTTCCGGCGCTTTTCTTAAGGCTTTGGAACGATTTTAGAGGAGGACTATAAAACTTCGAGCATTTCCGCGACCAGAGGATGGCGCACGATGTCCGCTTGTCCGAGGCGTACCACCGCGATATTGGGCAGGGCGTCGAACTTGTCGGCAACATCGGCAAGGCCTGACACACCGGGAAGCAAATCCGATTGTCCGGGATCGCCCGTTACCACCATCGTGGAATTCCAGCCGAGACGGGAGAGGAGCATCTTGAGCTGGCCATAGGTGCAGTTCTGCGCTTCGTCGATGACGATATACGCGTTGTTCAGGGTGCGCCCGCGCATGAAACCGACAGGCGCGATTTCGATCGTGCCGTCGTCCATATACTGGCGGACTTTCTTCCCGCCGAGACGGTCGCCCAGTGCGTCATATAAAGGTCTCAGATAGGGGGCCATTTTTTCGTGCATGTCGCCGGGCAGGAAGCCGAGCGATTCGCCCGCTTCCATTGCGGGACGGGACAGGATGATCTTCTCCACTTTCCCTTTTTCCAGGGCTTCCACGGCGGCGCAGATGGCGAGATAGGTCTTGCCCGTTCCGGCGGGGCCGATGGCGATGCTCAGATTGTGGGAGGCGATGGCTTCCATAAGGTCGCGCTGTCCGTCGGTGCGGGGGCGGACGGTCTTCACATAGCTCTGGTCGCGGCGCTGGTCTATTTCATCGTCGAGCGGGTGCCAGCTGTCGTCGAAGGCAGGATGGACCACATTTCCGTTCTTGTGCATGCGGCCTTTGTCATGATTGTTATTTTTTTTCATTTTTTTAGACATTTAGAATCCTTCCTGTGGGTAGCGGGGTTGGAGGCGGTAATGACTTTAAAGAAACAAAAAAGCCGCGGGACATAAGGTCCTGCGGCTGGCAGCGGAGAGGCGGTCGGAAACCGTTTCAGATCCGGCGCGCTCTAGGGGCACGCCTCTGAAGGATACGGGATGTGTTGGTCTTTCTGGTATCAAGGAGAACCCTTGCTGAAATGAACACGTGCGGTGGAGAAACAGATAACAACTGATCTGATTCTACCAGAATTTGCGGCCTTGCGGCATAAATTATTTCTTTTTTACCGTCTTGACTTGGCCTCCGACGCAGGGGGCCGAAAGCGGGTAAAAGGGGTTGAACCTTCCCTCTGTCCATGCGTTGATAAGGTACCCACAGGAGAAATCAAATGAACAGCCTTATTTCCAAACGCACATTCTTGTCTTATCTCGCCGCAACGCCGCTCGTGATCGGCGCCTTACAATTTATATCGCCCGTGAAATTCGCGCACGCTGCCGCGGACGCGCCGAAAACATCGGGGCCTTTCACGCTGCCGAAACTACCTTACGCCACCAACGCGCTGGAAAAAGCGATCGATGCACAGACGATGGAAATCCACCACGGTAAACACCATCAGGCCTATGTCGATAAATTGAACGAGGAAGTCGCGAAGGATCCGGCACTCAAAGGCAAAATGCTGGATGAAATTATCGGCGAAGTTTCCAAATACCCTGCCGCGGTGCGCAACAACGCGGGTGGCCACTGGAATCATTCCTTCTTCTGGAACCTCATGACGCCCGAACCCACCACGATGTCGGATGAACTGAAACAAGCCATAGAAGATTCATACGGCACGGTCGAAGAATTCAAAAAACAATTCGAAGAGGCAGGCACCAAACAATTCGGCTCCGGCTGGGTCTGGCTTGTCGTGACCAGCGAAATTACAGTGGAAATTGTCACAACACCCAATCAGGACAACCCGCTGATGGATGTTGTGGAACTCGGCGGCACGCCGATCTTGGGCAACGATGTCTGGGAACATGCGTATTATCTGCGCTACTTCAACAAACGCGCCGACTACCTGAAATCATGGTGGAACGTGGTGAACTGGAAGGTGGTCTCGGAAAACTACGCCAAGGCCAAACTATAAATTCTTAACCCTTTGCTAACCAAATCCTAACCTGCACCTTGTATAAAAGAGTATGGGGATTTTTCACCGTATTCTTGCGATAGGGATTTTTGTGCTGGGCTTGCCGTCCGCCGCGCACGCTGCCGGCTGCAGTGATATCAAACCTTCGCCACGAAAATAACCGTGCAGGCCGAACTTCCCGAACCTCTGTATGAACTGAAAATATCCTCGCTGGAAATCAACGACACCAGAGAATCCGCGAAGATGAAGGAAAGCTGGCTCAAGAAAAACGGCATGCAGAAAGTCTGGAATTCTTCGGAGATGGAAACACTGGGCTATGCCGAAGGCGCTGCGGGTTTGGTATCCGGTTACAAACTGGATGTAAAAAAATACGATAAATACGGCGTCTATTATTGCGTGTATGTGGAAGAGGTCGAACTCTCCATGATGTTCCGCACCAAAATTGTCATCCCCAGCGATTTCAAAAGGGGCGGTTGCCGTTTCAACATGGTGCATGAACATGAATACCGCCATTACATGGCCAACCGCGATACGGTCGATCAATTCATAAAAAGATTACAGCATGATTTGCCCGTGATGATTTCCACGATGGAAAACGCGCAACCTTATGTCGAAGGCAAGGATGTCCAGCAAACTGTGGATAATTTCAAGGCCAGCATCGCCGACGCGATCGAGGTTTATATCATGCAGGGGATGGCGGATGAACTCGCCCGTAAAAACGCCCTGATCGACACGCCCGAAGAATACGCCTCCTCGGGCCCTAAAATGGCGGCCTGCGCGAATTGATCAGATACGCGGCGCCACGGGCTTGGGACGGTTGCAGGGCAAGGTGGTGTCACTGCTGGCGCCGATGATGACGCCCACCTGTAATTTCAACGTAACATCCTGCCCCAGAATTTTTTCCGCATGCTCTTCGTATTGGTCGAGCGGCCCGTCCAGCGCGTCGTCGACATATGTCTCCAAAAACTTCTCGGAAATTCTAGTGCCCTGAATCAACTCGTCCGCAATGACTTTTCTGGTGGCCCCCCGCAATTCACGCACGAGGTCTATCTTGAAAGGTTCCATCGCATCGGAAAGGACTTTTTTCTCCTGTCCTGGCGCGGACGGATAGTTGAACGTTGTCCATATCTGGTATTGGAATTCGACGGGCACGCTGTCTTTGCTACAGGCCCCGACGGTAAGAATGTCGCCCCACCCGCGTTTAGGTGCTTCCTGTGCTTCGGCGGCAACCGTAAACATAAGAGCGACGGCACCGATAGCCCCGTTCATTGTCTGGCTCAGTTTCATTTGGTCCCCTCTTTCTGACAGTGATTAAACTTATGCGGCTTGTTTCGCCGTGGCTTCCGCGTTCTTGACGTTCTTTTGAATCAGCCACCACGCGATTTTGGATACGCCTTTTCCGGCCAATCCTTTGGGGTCGAAACCGCACGCCTTGAATACCATGGCGACGGCGCGGTCCACTTGCGGCGCTTGGTAGTATGAATAGGCGCGCTTCATATATTCACGGCTCCACACTTTGCGGTCATACTCTTCATTGTCATTCGCGTTGGCGGCAAAGAACGCGTAAGACAATTCATCGTCTTCCGATTCCGCGATGCGGGACAGCGCAACCTTCAAACGCTGGATGCGGGACATGTCTTCCATTTTCAAATAACGGTTCAGCGTATCGTAGAACAATTTGTAATGGCGGAATTCATCGCCCGCGATCTTCGCGCAAATTTCTTTCAAGACGGGTTCATCCGTCGATGTGCCGATGGCGGTGTAATAGGACGATGTGCCCGTTTCCACCATACAACGTGCGACCATTTCGGCGGAACGCGAACCGCGCACGGATGTGTCGTTGTTCAAATGTTCGATTTTGTAACCCGCGCGGAATTTTGCCATGGCGTCTTCGAGCGACCATGAAGGATCGACTGCTTCCGCCCACTTGCCCAAAGATTTGCCGTGTTGCACTTCTTCGGTCGCCCAGCATTCGGACATGGTCTGGAATTCGGGATCGTCATGGAAAACTTTTTTCAAATAAGACGAATATGCCACCGCGTTATATTCGACGAGCGCTGCGGCTTTGACCACTTTCAAAATATCGGGCGTAACTTTGCTCATATCGATATTCTGATACGGAATTTCGTTCATATCCCAATGCGGCAGGCCCATATATGTCTCCTTGAATGCGAAAGGAGACACATAGCACCATAGGCTCGGTTATTCAACCTTTTGGGACTTATTTGAACTGCAGCGTATAGGTAAGGCCTGCCGTGGTCGAAAGCCCTTGCGCGAAGCCCCCGTTGGCGTATCCAAGACCCCCATGCGCCGTCAGATTGTCGGTGAGCTTATAGGCCGCGCCGCCTTCGATCGCTTGATATGCATCGCCCGCCGCTTCTTGGAACGCACCGATACCCAGATACGTGCTGAAACGGTCCGAATGGGTGAAGTCCGCAAATCCGCGCGCGGCGAAATAAGTACCGTCTTGGCCGCTGACGCCGCCGACATTCGAAATCGCGCCGACCTCGATATCGCCGCGCAATCCAACGCTCTCATTCACGGGATGTTTGACCTGCAATATGCCGAACAATCCTTGCTCGGTGCCGTCGCCCGCGGCGCGGGAAAGATACTGGCCGGTGAGGGAAAGCGTGCCGCCGTCTTCGCCTGTGTGCGTGTAACGGGCGAGCGCCATGCCTTGCACATCGTCGCTGTAATCGTTCTGCCCGACAACGCCCGTCATATAGACGGAATTGTTATCGGAAAGCGCGGCGGTATGTTCCACCTGAATGCCGCGCAATTCCGGAATGCCGTGCGCGGCGAACGATGGCTCGTCCAGAATTTGCGGCGCAGCGGGCCCCACGCCCGACTGCACCCACGCTTCGCCGAAATCCTGACCATATGCCCACTCGAACTGGCCCAGATTGATATGCGTGCTGCCGTCGTTCAATTTGAAACGCGCGAACGCATCACCGACAAGGAAGCGTGAATTGTCCAGACCGATCGTGCCCATATTTTCACCGGGCGGTGAAATGACGTTGCCGTTCAAAACGAGTCTGAAACTGTCCGTGAAATCTATGTTGAGGCCGAGTTCGGGAAGCTCTGTGAATTTGATGTCGCCGTCCGCCAATGTCGCGGCATGCACGCGCACGATCGCGTCGGCGCGAATGCCCGTTTCATCGTCTTGCGTGGTTGTGATTGGTGAGGTTGGTGCTTCTTGCGAGTGGGCCGCTCCGACCATTGGAATAGTGGCGACGGCAGCCGCAAACGCGGCTTTCTGAATTATACCCATTGTGTACTCCCTGTACTTTTTTACGTTTTTTAATTATGGGAAGAATAACAGGTTTTCCGGAAAATTCAAGAAAAAGCGCTAAAGCCCTTATTTTTGGGCGGTTTCGGCCCGCAGAACGTCTTCTGATTCCTGCCATTTCGCGATATAGGCGGGGATGGCGGGACTGTGTTCTGTGAGGCCTATCGCGGCCATGATATCGCCTGTCGGAATCGGCGCCCGTGTCTTCTTGGAATAGAAACTGCCTTTGACCAAACCGATGGCGGCGACCGCGCCGGCTTTCTTTCCGCCGCTGATGACGAAACGGTGTTCCATGAACACCCATTTGTCGTCCCAGCATACGATGCGTGTTTTCAATGCGTATTTCTGAAAGGGGAGAAGCGGCAAGCGATAACGCATCGAAGCAGAGGAAAGCACAGGAATATATTTGTTCTGGATGACATAGGCGGCCAAACGAATGCGCAAAACAAAATCCATACGCCCGATATCCATGATGGTGAGATACCGCCCGTTGTTCATATGCCCGTTCAGATCGAGATCGTTCGGCAGGACGTGGAAGTTGAGCGATGTTTCCTCAAGCGCGCGCCCGACCTTCTTTTTAAAGAACGACGCGATCAGCATATAGAAAAGGCGGATATATAAATTCATGCCGCCATCCTATCAAAAAACCCGCACCTGTTACAGATGCGGGTTTGTTTGATCTTAGGGGATTCTTTGTTATTCGGCCGCGAGTGTTTCGCCGCCGTCTTCGGTGCCGCCGATTTTTTTGCCGTACGTGCCGTTGAAGATGGAGTGCGAGAACACTTCTTCCCACGTGCCGCCGGTGGAGGCTTTGGAATATTCCGTCGCGCGGTTTTCGAAGAAGTTGGTGTGCTCCGCGCCGTTCAGCATTTCATCCATCCATGGCAGCGGGTTTTTCTCGATACCGAAGATAGGCTCGAGGTTCAACTGCTGCAAACGGCGGTCGCCGATATAGCGGATGTAGTTTTTAACATCTTGCGGCGTCAGACCTTGAATCTCACCGGCGTTGAAAGCGAGGTCGATAAACGCGTCCTCGAAGCCGACGATGGTGGAGCAGCTCTCGGTGATTTCGCGTTTCAGATCGGCGTCCCAGATATCGCGGTTTTCATCGATAAACGCGTTGAACAATTTGATCATCGAAAGACAATGCAGCGTTTCATCGCGCACCGACCACGTGATGATCTGGCCCATACCCTTCATTTTGTTGAAACGCGGGAAGTTCATCAAAATAGCGAACGAAGCGAACAATTGCAGGCCTTCGGTGAACGCACCGAACATGGCCATCGTCTTGGCGATGTCGCGACGGGACTTCATCGATGCGTTTTGCATGTAATCGAATTTGTCTTTCATCTCCTTGTATTTCATGAACGCGGAGTATTCGATCTCGGGCATGCCGAGCGTGTCGAGCAGGTGCGAGTAGGCGGCGATGTGAACCGTTTCGATGTTCGAGAACGCGGCGAGCATCATCTGCACTTCGACGGGGCCGAAGACTTGGGAGTAATGCTTCATGTAGCAGTTGTTGACTTCCACGTCGGACTGCGTGAAGAAGCGGAAAATCTGCGTCATCAGATTGCGCTCGGAATCCGTCATGTTCTTTTTCCAGTCGCGCACGTCTTCTGCGAGCGGCACTTCTTCCGGCAGCCAGTGGATGCGCTGCTGCGTCAGCCATGCTTCATAGCACCACGGATAAAGGAACGGTTTGTAAACGTGACGTTCCTGCAAAAGCGGGGAGTTTGCTTTTTCGACGTCGTTGATGCCTTCGGCTTTGGCCATTTCTTCGTACTCCTGATTTTCTTGAATTTGGACTCTGACTCTAGTGATGGAGCCTGTGAATCCGAGTCATTTCGGCGATTCGTCCACAGATTCCGTAATGCTTTTGGGATGTCTGAAACCGCGAGACCATCTAGTGCTTTGAAATCATTCAAAAATCTATATGTAGCGTCTTCAGTATCTAAATCATACCAGATGTTGATTTTTTGTACAGAGGCCAAACGCGAAATTTATGTACTTTTTTGCCCCGTCTTCCGATCTCATCTTTCATGTATATGGAAGCTTGTGTAGAGAAGGGGGCACACAAAAATAACACCTACAAAAATTAAGGGTCTTTCGAGATGAGCTTTTTGTCCAAGCTTCTTCCCAGCGAAGAAAAATTCTATGTCCTGATGCGCGATCTGTGCGCCCAAGCGAACGGCACCGCCGCGCTGCTCAAGGAATTCACGGCGAAAAAGCCGGGCAACGAACGCGATGCGATCAGTGCGAAAATCGCCAAGGCCAAAGCGGAATCCAAAGAACTCATGGCCCGCGTTTCCCGCGAAGTTTCGCTCTCCTTCATCACACCGTTCGACCGCGAAGACATTCAGGAATTTTGCGAACAGCTCTACCGCATCACCAAGACGATGGACAAAATCCGCGAGCGTCTGGAACTGCACAACATCCTCGCCGACGAAGGTGACTTCTCCCGTCAGGTGGATCTGATCGTCGAAGAATCTCATGCCATGCACGACATTGTCGAAGCCTTGACGCGCAAGGGCGGCGAAAAGACTATCATCGGTAAAGTCGCGACATTGCACCAATTGGAAGCGCACGGCGATGAAGTGCTGGGCCAGTTGCTCAAAAACCTTTTCAAAGGGGACCGCGACGTGCGCGATCTGATCCTGCGCAAGGATGTCTATGACATGCTGGAAAAGGTTCTGGATCGTTACCGCGATGCATCCGCCGTTGCCCTGCAAATCGTCCTGAAACACAGCTAGGGCGCATATATGGACCCGATAGTCCTTTTAGTCATCGTTGTCGCGCTCACGTTGGTGTTCGATTACATCAACGGCTTCCACGACGCCGCGAACGCCATCGCCACGGTCGTCTCAACGCGCGTATTGCGCCCCACCACCGCCGTGATTTTCGGCGCGGTCTTGAATTTCATCGGCGCGCTTTTGGGAACCGAAGTCGCCGCCACCATCGGCAAAGGTCTGGTCGATCCGGAATCCATCACGATGATAACGGTTTTGTGCACGGTCATCGCCGCCATCACATGGAATTTAATCACATGGTGGAAAGGTCTTCCCACATCATCTTCGCACGCGCTCATCGGCTCGCTTCTTGGCGCGACATTCTTCTCGGGCACGGGCGGGCTTGATAATATTCACCTCGATAAAGTTTTCGAAAAAGTCGTCATACCTATGATTTCCTCGCCGATCCTTGGAATCGTGATCGGCTTTTCGCTGATGACGGGTTTGATCTGGATGTTCTGGCGCACGAAACTGCCCAAACTGAACCGTCGTTTCGGACGCCTCCAAATCCTCTCCGCCGGTTTCATGGCCGTATCCCACGGCCACAACGACGCGCAAAAATCCATGGGTATCATCGCACTCGCCTTGGTGCTCACCTATCCGGGCGAAGAATTCACGGTACCGCTCTGGGTTATATTGACTTGCGCCATCGCCATGGGCCTTGGCACGCTCTCGGGTGGCTGGCGCATTATCCGCACACTGGGTTCGAAAATGATCAAACTCCAACCCATCCACGGTTTCGCCGCCGAAACCACGGCCTCTGTCATCATCGGCGCGGCGTCGCATTTCGGCATTCCCGTTTCCACCACGCAGGTTATCTCCTCGTCCATTTTGGGGGTCGGGGCCACACGCAGATTTTCCGCCGTGCGTTGGGGCATCGTCGGAAACATCCTGTGGGCATGGGTGTTGACGCTCCCCCTGACCTTTGCGTTCAGCGGATTCTTGATGCTCGTGATGAAGGCAATCTTCTAGGAAACGGTTTCGGTTTTTGCGCGGCGTATGACGGCTTCACCCGCTTGCGGCAAACGCACGGATAGGAATGCGGATAAACCCGAACCCATCGGCGCGCCCAATATCGCATCGTTCTTCGTGTAATTGTTGGTCCGCAGATTTTCGAGAAGCGTATCGATGTTCATCGGAACACCCACCGCGCGTATCAAATCACGCGACGCATGCGGAATGATTTTTCCGGCACACACGATCACTTGGGAAAAGCCGCGTGCCTTGGCGGCCAGACAAACACCGCGCATGTAATAACGGTTGAACTCGCCCTCCGCCAAAGTCTTGGCGGCCTGTTCCTTGTTGATGGCGCGGGTCATGGTTTTGCCGCCCATCGGGGATTTAAGGGTTTCGGTGCCCAGCATCATGGTACGGCGGATCAATTCGCGCTCCAGCCAGACATCGGTGTGGTACTGCAAAGCGTCCCGCAAAGTGTCGGGCCAGCGCGGTTTGGCGACATCGGCCAGACGGGGGCTTAGGAAATGATTGCCTGTTTCAAACTCCAAAAGCATGAACCGGCGGGTCGTTTCGTTCAGATTTGCATAGTTTAAGCCCATGGTTCCTCCATGTGTTAAGGCCGTTCCTGCCAAGCTATGCAAGAAGGATACCGCCCTTTTAACCATTCCCGCAAGTTTACTTGTTAACCATTTATATAGTTATTGAAAATGAGCGGCGATCTTGTTATAAACCTTCATTATGAAAAACAATGTCTTTGAACTGGTTGCGCTTTTTACGCGTCTCAAGGCCCATGATACGGCTTACGACAACAGGGACTTTTCCGTACCGGTTCTGGCCGGCGCCTGGCAGCGCCCACCCGAAGATTTCGCGCACGGGCAATTTACGCAGATAGACCATTTCATTCCGCTCAACCCGCATCTCGATCCCGCCAACTATTTCGATTCCGAAATCATAGCGGCGCTGGAACTGCATCCCGATCAGTTGAAGGAAGTGAACGGCAAGGATGTGTATGTCGTGCGCGGCACGGAAATCATCGATGCCATCTTCGAAAAATTTCTTCCCGAACTGCCCATTGATATGCGCCCGAGCATGGACAACATCGTCAATCTGCGCCCGCTGACATTGGTCGCCAACAACCGCAAATCGAACCGTTTGTCGGGCACGATGGAAATGATGTTCGAAACATTGTGCGGCCATGCGCAAGGGTATGAAAAACATCTTGGCGCTGCATCGGCGCGGGCTTCCATTCTCGATTTGTCCAAAGCCTTTATCAATGCGGATCCTGAAATCGCGCGCGTGCTCGAAGCCATCGCTTTGGTGGACAAGGCGCGCATCGATGGCACCACCAACAAAGGCACGCATATGGAACTGGCGGGCATTGATCTTTTGGAAATCTTTGCCAATGCGGGCAAGAACACAGGCTTTGAAGACGGTTTCGAATTGCAAAAATACATGGCGCGCTCCCAGGACGAAAAAGTAACCGGCAATCCGATCATGGTGGAAAAGATGACCCTGAAAGGCATGCGTCTGACCGAAGGCTTTACAGGCACGGTCATCGATCTGACCGGAAATTTCCGCGAAAGTTTTGAACGCTTCCGCACCGCTTTCGTCTCCTTTGCCAAAGACGATCTGCATGAAACCAACGAAGCCCGCCGCGAAGTCGGCATACCGCCGCGCCTTATCGCCGCATAAAAAAATCCCCGCTTGCGCGAGGATCTTTCATCATACTCTTTGCAGACGAACTTACTGGCAGGCCAGGCATTCGTCGTATTTTTTCTCGGTCTGGTCGACAAGCTCAGGCTCTCTGCCTTTGCTTTCTCTGGCGCGTACCCATGATGCGTTGGATTCCGCGCGCTGGATCGATTTGGATCGGCAGTAGTAGAGAGACTTAACGCCTTTCTTCCAAGCTTCCCAGTGAATGCGGTGCAGGTCCGCCTTGTGCACGTTGGCGGGCAGGAACACGTTGAGCGATTGCGCCTGGCAAACGAACGGCGTGCGGTCCGCGGCGTGTTCGATCAACCAACGTTGGTCGATTTCGAACGCGGTCTTGAACACGTCTTTTTCTTCTTGGGTCAGGAAGTCGAGATGCTGGACCGAACCTTCGTTGGTGAAGATCGAAGACCAAATGTCTTCGTCGTTCTTGCCATATTTCTCGAGAATTTTCACGAAGTGCGGGTTTTTCACGGCGAAAGAACCCGACAATGTTTTGTGCGTGTAGGCGTTGGCCGCGATCGGCTCGATGCCAGGCGAAGCGCCGCCGCAGATAATGGAGATGGACGCCGTAGGCGCAATCGCCATCTTGTTGGAGAAACGCTCCATGACACCGTAATCCGCCGCATCGGGGCAGGGGCCGCGCTCATGGGCGAGTTTGATGGATGCATCATCGGCTTGACGTTTGATGTGCTGGAACATGCGGCGGTTCCACACTTTGGCCATCACGCCTTCCATCGGAATCATTTTCGATTGCAGGAAGGAGTGGAAGCCCATCACGCCGAGGCCGACCGAACGTTCACGCATCGCGGCGTATTTCGCGCGCTTCATGGAATCGGGAGCTTTCTCGATGAAATCCGTCAACACGTTGTCGAGGAAACGCATGCAATCTTCGATCATCGTCGGGTGGTCCTGCCACTCTTCGAAGTTTTCGAGATTGAGCGAGGACAAGCAGCACACGGCCGTTCTGTCGTTGCCCAGATGGTCGCGGCCCGTGGGCAGCGTGATCTCGGAGCAGAGGTTGGACATCTTCACGTTCAGGCCGGCCATTTTGTGGTGGTCTGGAATCTTGTCGTTCACGTGGTCGATATAGATGATGTAGGGCTCGCCCGTCTCGATACGTGCGGTGAGCAAACGGATCCAGAGTTCGCGCGCCTTGACTTTCGTCACAACCGAATTGTCTTTGGGCGAACGGAGCGCGAAGTCTTCGTCGTTTTCAACCGCGATCATGAACGCATTGTTTACGAGAACGCCGTGGTGGAGGTTGAGGGCTTTGCGGTTAGGGTCGCCGCCGGTGGGGCGTCGGATTTCGATGAACTCTTCGATCTCGGGGTGCCAGATCGGCAGATAGATGGCGGCGGAACCGCGGCGCAGAGAACCTTGGGAAATGGCGAGGGTGAGCGAATCCATCACGCGGATGAACGGCACGATGCCCGATGTCTTGCCGTTGCGGCCGACTTTTTCGCCGATGGAACGGACATTGCCCCAGTAGGAGCCGATGCCGCCGCCAAGCGAGGCGAGCCAGACATTTTCGTTCCACAAAGAGACGATCTCTTCCAAAGAGTCATTCGTTTCGTTGAGGAAGCAGGAAATGGGAAGACCGCGGGACGTTCCGCCGTTGGACAAAACGGGGGTCGCGGGCATGAACCACAATTTGGATATGTAGTCGTACATACGCTGGGCGTGGGCGGAATCATCGCCGTAATACATCGCCACGCGCGCGAAAAGATCTTGGGGCCCTTCTTCGGGCAGCAGATAGCGGTCATATAGTGTCTCGATCCCGAACTTGGTCAGGTTCGAATCGCGCGATCTGTCGATCTGGACGCGGTTGCCGCCTTGTATCTGCGCATAATCAAACATTCTTCTACTCCCTGAAAAGGTAAAAGTTATTCACAAACTGTGGATTTCTTCTGTGGATGGGCAGTGGATAAACCACAATCCCTAGTGCTTAGTTCTTCTTGATCATACTCTATCTAGGGGGTCTGTCCATACCAATTCCACAAAATCCACACGCTAAAAAAGCGTGGTACATACCATCGAAAACGGCTTTCAACCCCTTGGATTTGGCTGACATTTTTCGGCCACATTCGAATTCGTTAATATAAATAGACGCAAAATTTCAGGATTACTGCTAATCCAAATAGATCTTTTTGGGTCTGCGGCCAGAGACTCAATTGGGAATCATTTGCGCTAACGGGGCGATTCCCCGCATTGCGGAAAAGATTCGGCCCGACTCGGCGCAAACCGGCCCGCGAATCGGAACCGCTCACGGCGAATCGGCAGAAAGCCGCCAAATTTCTTGACAAAATATGATTAAATTCCTATCATGCTTTTATGTTCTTCGAACCGCAACCACCAACCGCCCCCACCGAAACCGCAAAAGCCGCCCGCCTTGAAATCATGGAAGAAATCGTCGCGCGTGAAAAAATTCGCGCAAACGAACTATTAGTCAGGGGCGGAAAGCCAAAACCGCGCGGGCGTGTCTGGACGGCGGAGCAAAAGGCGGCACAGGCGGCGAAGATACGAAGCTGGCAACCGTGGAAATCCTCGACAGGTCCCAAATCGGACAAGGGAAAGACCAGATCGGGTCTCAATGCCTACAGGCACGGCATGTACGGCGCCGCGCAGAAACAACTCGCCGCTGTTTTGCGCGAACAAGCGCGATTTATTCGGGAAATCAACCGCCTGCGCATGGACAAAGCGCTCTTCATCGGGGATAAAGTAACAACGTCACATAATAAGGTACATTCCCCCATGGCCATCCTCCGCCGCAACCGTCAAACCAAAATCGTCGCCACACTGGGTCCCGCTTCGGGCAATCCCGAAATGATGCGAAAGCTTTTCGAAGGGGGCGTGGATGTGTTCCGCATGAACTTCTCCCACGGCACGCATGACGCCCACAGGAAGAATTTGGAAACGGCGAGAGAGCTGGAAAAAGAATTCGGGCGCCCCATCGGCATGCTCGCCGATTTGCAGGGCCCCAAAAACCGTATCGGCAAATTCAAGAACGACAGAATCGAAGTCGATGCGGGCCATATGATCCGTTTTGATCTGGATGATACACCCGGCGATGAAAACCGCGTTTGCCTGCCGCACCCCGAAGTTATCGCGGCGATGAAAAAAGGTTCTGAAATTCTGCTCGATGACGGCAAGGTTCGCGCGGTTATTCGCGAACAAGGAAAAGATCATCTGATCGCCGAAATCATGACCGGCTCGAAACTCTCCAACAACAAAGGTTTTAATATTCCGGGCGTGATTATCCCGATGCCGCCATTGACCGACAAAGACCGCGTGGATCTGGACGCTGCGCTGGAAATGGGCGCGGACTGGATCGCGCAATCCTTCGTGCAGACCGCCGCCGATGTTGCCGAAACCAAAAAAATCATCAATGGCCGCGCCGCGCTGATGGCAAAAATCGAAAAACCCTCCGCGCTCGAATTCTTCGCGGAAATTCTGCAGCATTGCGACGGCATTATGCTGGCGCGAGGCGATCTCGGCGTGGAAATTCCTTCCGAAGATGTGCCAAGCGTGCAAAAACGTATCGTCCGCCAGACGCGCGATGCGGGTAAACCTATTATCGTCGCCACGCAGATGCTGGAATCCATGATCGACAATCCGCGCCCCACGCGCGCCGAAGCCTCGGACGTTGCAACGGCCGTGTATGACGGCGCAGACGCCGTAATGCTGTCCGCCGAAACCGCGGCGGGAAAATATCCGCTGGAATCGGTCGCGATCATGGACCGTATTTGTATCTCGACGGAAAACGATGACACCTATCATGCCATCATGCGCTCCAACCATCCGCAAACGGAAATGGATGCGTCGGATTCCATCACCGTGGCCGCGACCAACGTCGCGCGCGATATCCGCGCCGTATGCATTGCGAACTACACCACGTCGGGTTCCACGACATGGCGCACCGCGCGTCAGCGTCCCGATGTGCCGATCTTGTCTTTGACGCAAAATCTTGCCACCGCGCGCAAGCTCACGCTTTCTTACGGTGTTCAGCCCGCGCACATGCCCATCATCAACACCTTTGCCGAAACGGTCGAATGGTCGACGAAGATCGCGAAAGAAAAAGGCCTGGCCAAGGCGGGAGAGCGCATCGTGCTCACCGCGGGCGTTCCTTTCGGCACGCCCGGCTCTACCAATGTTCTGCGCATCGCTTGGGTGGAATAATGAAACATGTTCTGGCTGTATCTGCGGTTATTTTGCTCTCTGCATGCGGCAGTGACGATACTCCGCCCCCCAGAATATCTCCCGCATCGGGCGGTGATCCGCGCCCCACGGGCATGACCTACCGCGAATACTCATCCGTGCACGGCGACGGTTCGCTGGAATCACAAAAACGTTTCCTGATGCTGGACCGTAACAACAACGGGCATCTTTCCGAAGAAGAACTCGGCAACTTCGGGGATTATTGAGCGACGGGTTTCGCGCCGACCTGATCCACGGCTGGCAGGAAGGTTTGTGATGGGATCGCGCAGTAAATCTTGTTCTCGTTCATGAACTCGATGATCTGCAAAAAGATTTCATGTTGCACGCGCAGGTTTTCATTGAAATCGGAAATCTCGACATAACAGAAAATCTCGAAATTCCATCCATTGTCCACGGGACCGAGGAGGCGCACGGGAAAGGCTTCTTCCGTTGTATGCTTGTCGTCTTTCAGAATTTGAATCACCTTCGCCTGCAGCGCGCGTATTTGTGCGGCGGTCGTGTCATAGCGCAGAATGAAACGTTCCTGCATCAGGAAACGGTTGCGTCGTGCGAGGTTCTCGATTCTCTCGTTCGACAGATCGCCGTTGGGAATCGTAATGATGGATTTTTCGGGCGTGCGGATGCGCGTGGAACGCATGCCGATATCTTCCACCGTACCCGTCATACCGCCGATTTTACACGTATCACCGATATGGAACGGGCGGTCGATAATAATAGCGAGCGAACCGATAAAATTCTCCAGCGTCTTTTGTGCACCGAGCGCCAGCGCGATACCACCGATACCTAGAGCGGCCAGACCGGCGGTGACATCCACGCCGAGATTGTCAAGAATGATAAACGCGATGACCGTGCCGAAGATGACTTTGACGATACGGCGGAAGAAGAAAAGAATGGAAGAATAGCCGAAGAATCTGCCTTGCGAATTGATCTTCTTTTGAATCATTTCCGCGCCGAAATCCACAAGACGCCACGCCAGAAGCGCGATCGCCGTCCATGCGACAATAACATTCAATTGTGATGCGTATTGACGCACAATTACCGAAAGATCGAGCCACAGGCAGGAGAGAGCGAACACCCATACGGCGGCGTATAGACTGACCGGAACGCGCACCGTCTCTAGGAAATGTACGCCCGTTCCCGCGATCTTCTTCTGACAGAAATTCTTCATAAAGCCGAGCAGCGTCAGGATAAGAAACCAGCATGATATATAGGATAAAACCATCAAAGCCAGCGCTGCTACCCAGTGACCCACCGGTGCACCAAAGAATTTCGTTTGGGTGAGGGAATCAGGCAACACTTTGTTGATAAGCGGTTCTGTGTCTGCAACATCGGCGAAGAGCTTATCGACTTGGTCTAGCGTGTCTTCGGAGATAAGCCATACGAAACTGCCATTGGTGATTTTGGCGTGTATCGCGTGGATCTGTAGCTTTTGATCCTTGGCATGCAGTTCACCGACAATATCCTTGTCGGCGGAGAGTTTGTCTTCGCCTTCCTTGCCGCCCTCTTGATCGGAGAGCATGGCCGAAGGGTAGAACCAACCGCCTTTATCGAGTGAATCCAAAAAGGTTTTAGCGAGTGCCTTACCATGTGCTACGCGCTTGGAAGCAGGCACGTCGGAAAGCTGGAGATACTGCGCCGCCTTTTCAAAATCTTCCTTCATGATGGCATCAATGAAGCCGGAGACCAGACCACGCGGGGAATCGCGGCCCAGAGGATCTGCAGGAACGGTGGGGGCTACGGTCGCGGCATCACCGCTTCCGGTTACTTCTTTCAACAACGCTTTTTCCGCGCCTGCAAAAGCGGGAGAGGCCAGAAAAAAAGCAGCCAGTAAAATCGTATAAATAATGCGCATGGTCACTATGTAGCCCGTTGGTTTAATGAGGCAATCCTAGACCAACGCGTAAAAAAGAAAAAGCGTTCGTCGGCCTGAAATTACAAAGGCCGTACGATTATTGTCGTAAAATGGTTTAATTATGGCGCGGCGGGAGCGGGGGATAGGCCTTGCGGGGATTTCAGGAACAATCCGAGTGATCTTATTTCTCCGGCATATCCCATAAACTTTTCATTACGGGAGAGCGCGCCTCTGATTTCACGTTCCGTCATTACGCTCACATTGCTCAGTTCTTTGTGGTCGCGTTGCGTTGTTTCGCGACCGACATTTTCCAGCAAGCGGAATTCGTCGGGTGTTAAGCGCAACTCATAAATATGATTGGCGGAACGGGCCCAGTTCTTTTGCCGCTCGTTAAAACGATCGGGATTATAATTATAATGGTACGACCACTGCTTCTCCGAAGCGGTTTGCTTTTCCATCTCTATTTGCTTGCGTTTCAAAAGGCTTAAGGCACGGTCCTGTAGTTCGCTGATGGGCATCATGCGCCCTTCTTCGATCCCTTTCATCGTGTCATGGCCGACAAGTTCTTCACGCAATTCGCGAAACAAGGTTTGCACAGGCGTTTCATTGTTTTCGCCCACCCCGCCCAGCAGGCGCAGCCCTTTTTTGTTTTTCAAAGCCTCTACGCGGGAAGGAACGGCGAAGAGAAAGCGGCGTTCTCCGTCCGGAAAATCGGCATGAATGATGCCGAGCGCGCTGTCGTGTTGGCGTGGGGCCACAAGGTCGTAAGCGGTTCTGAGCAGTGCTGTAAGCATACGTATTAATACCCTTCAGAGTACTATAAAACTTATGAAAATTTCTGGCAAGAAATTAGCGTGAAGCCGCGGCAACAACTGTAACGTTGCCTTTGGGTTTCGTGTGGAGCCACCAGCCTTCGCGGTTGATCGAGAAGATAGGCTTGTAGTGCGATACGCGCTCGACGGGCGTGACCGATTTGATCTGGTTGTCCAGAAGCATCGGGCCGTTGTCGGTGTAGACAATCAAAATAGCGTGCGGAATGTTTTTCTGCATGTCTTGCAAAATCAAAATACGCATGCGCTCTTCAGGAACACCCAAGGCGCGCAGGGCCACATATTTCGTGATGGCGAAATCTTCGCAGTCGCCACCGTTTTTAACGAATTCCATGGGCGTCGCCCAATAATCGGATTTGCCGTAGATGTTGGAATCGCTGATGTACGAAATGCGGTTCACTACATTGTTCACACCTTCGACCATTTGGTTCATCGGCATGCCGCGCAGGAATTCGATTTGCGATTTGAATTGGCTCATCGTTTCGCTGCCGCTGGCCGTGTTCAACGCTGCGTCAAAGCGGGAGAACATGTCCGTCCATTTGGTAAACGCCGTCAAAGAAGACGATTGCTTTTCGGTGGAACCGAACAGTTTTGGATAGGCACTCATAGGCGCATAGGCTGCAGCCTGCTGGAATGCCACGCGCGCCGGAACATCCTTGATGCTCGCGGCTTTCGCGGTTTTGGAGCCGCCCGCCATCCCGGCAAACGAGATGAAAACAGTCAGGGCTGCCATGGTTAGGCGAAGCGCGAACTGCTCGATCAGCGTCTGGCGAATGACGTTGCGGTCCACAAGCCTGTCTTCGATAAGAACGCTACCGAGCGTCTTGCCGGACGACTTGCTGGAAACCAATGCTTTTTGAAGATCGGAATGGGAAAGAAGTCCGTCGAGAACCAAAAGCTCTCCAAGACGGTTTTTGTGCAGGCGTATTTTCAGACCCGAAAGGATACCTTTATACGCTTTGTTCTCGTGGTTAGATTGCCCCACTGAAACTCTTCCCCTAAATAGATAGAACCCGTTAATACCAATATTCCCACCTTCCAGTGTCTCCTAAAAAGGTTTACGAAATGCTAATTTGCGCCAAGTAATTGGGAAAAAGCTGGCAAAAGCGGTAAAAAAAGCCTTAATCTGCGAATGAATTTATAGGATTTTCGAGCATGCAGGAATTAACCAAAACAATAAACGCCATGAAGGGCGTTTCCGTCCTCGTTGTAGGCGACCTGATGTTGGACCGATTCGTCTATGGCGATGTGGATCGCATTTCGCCCGAAAGCCCGGTCCCTGTTCTAAGCATCACGCATGAAGATGAAATGCTCGGCGGTGCTGGAAATGTTGTTTCTAACCTCTGCGCGCTGGGTGTAAAATCGGCTGTCTTCGCCGTGGTGGGTAATGATGCCAATGCGGAACGTGTGCTGGAAATAGCCAGAAGCTATGGCGCGGATACAAACGGCATTATAAAAGATGCCTCGCGTCCCACCACGCTCAAGACACGTTACCTCGCACGCCATCAACATCTGTTGCGTTCCGATTCCGAAAAGACTTTTGTCTGCGATGCCGCGATAGAAAAGAAAATCGCAGACGGTGTGGCAAAAGCAATCAAATCGGCGAAAGCCGTCGTTCTTTCCGACTACGGCAAGGGCGTGCTTTCGCAAAGCCTTATCCTGCAAATCATCAAACTGGCGGGCGAGCAAAAAGTGCCCGTATTGGTTGACCCCAAAGGCAATGATTATCTGCGCTATAAAGGCGCGGATGTTGTAACGCCCAACAGGAAAGAACTCGCCGAAGCCAGCGGTTTTGCGAATCTCAAAGAAGATGCGGACATCGTAACGGCGGCCGAAAAAATCATTCAATCCTGCGATATCAAATGCGTAGTAGCGACCAGATCAGAAGACGGCATGAGCGTCATAGGTGCGGGCGCGCCCCAGCATTTGAAAACGCAAGTGCGCGAAGTGTTCGATGTATCGGGCGCCGGCGATACGGTTATTGCAACATTGGCCGCCGTTCTTGCCACAGGCGCGGACATTGTCACGGCCGCGAAAATCGCCAACATTGCGGGCGGCATTGCGGTATCCAAGGTCGGCACCACGCCGGTGCGCACAGAAGAAATACTGGAATCCTTGGCGGAATCTTCGCCGCATCTCGCGCTGGTCGCGGACGATGCGAAAGCTATCGAACAATTGCGCAAATGGCACGCCAAGGGTTTGAAGGTCGGTCTTACCAACGGATGTTTCGATATCCTGCACAAAGGTCATGTCACGTATCTCGCGCAGGCGCGCGGAGAATGTGATCGTCTCATCGTCGCGCTCAATCACGACACCTCCGTAAAAATCCTCAAAGGCCCTTCGCGTCCCGTGAACGATCAGGACGCACGCGCCGCTGTGATAGGCGCGCTGTCTTCCGTCGATATGGTCGTGTTCTTCGGCGCGGAAAAGGCGGGCGCGGACAATACGCCTTGCGCACTCATCGAAAAACTTAAACCCGATATCTATTTCAAGGGCGGCGATTACAAGCTCTCGGATTTGGCCGAAGCCAAGATCGTGCAGGCCTATGGCGGCGAAGTCGCGATCATGGGTTTGCAGGAAGGCTATTCGACTAGCGCTATCATTGAAAAATCCAAAACCCCAAGCCGTTAGTAGAAATCCGCCATTTAGGGGCTGTTATCAAAATCATCCACAAAATGTAGTGTGAAAACTGCAAACGCTGTTGACAGCCGCACCGTTATTGAGAATAATTCTCAGTATCAAGCAAGGGCATCCACCGCCCATCCTGTCGTCTTTAAATTTCAACGCCTGTCCCAAGGGGGTGCCCATGTTGCACGATCTCTATCTGCTGAGCTGTTACTTCGACGGTCCGTCCGCTGTTATGTATGAAGAAGATTTGAAACGCCGCTATGGTCTCAAAGCCGTGAGCGAGGCTCTCAAACAAGGTCTGATAGAGCTTTACTGCCCGCCCTGCGCCCGCGGCAAATCCACGTTTTTCTGCCGCCTGTCGCAGCGGGGCCTGAGCGAGGTTACGGGATAGGACAAATAGGATTACGGGCTATACGGGAATCCTCTTCCTTGCTAAACTGGCTGGGTTGATTTTCATTCACCCGCCCTAGCGCTTACACGGAAAATATCCCATGCAGCTGAACTCCAAGATTTCGATTCTCGTATTGTCGTCCTGCGTTGCCGCTCTGGCCGCCTGCTCTTCGCCCAATTCCCTGCCGCGGGGCTATGTCTATCATTCCCACGAATACAAATCACCCAATCCGCCGCCATCGCCGAAATTCACGGAAAAGCAGCGCGCGACGATGGGCCCCGAACAGGCCGATCAATTCCGCATGGCGGTCTATCAATTGGTGGAAAACCTGACCAACCGCGCAGGCCTGCCACCCAAAGCCGTTTATGTGTTGAAACCCGAACCGATGACGCCGTTCTACGCGAATATGGACAATGATTTGCGTGAATCGCTGCGTCATCAGGGCTATAAACTCGCCGACACACCCGAAGATGCTTATGTGTTCGCCTATTCTGCGGTTGTCGCCAAAACCGATAAAGACAAACCAGCGGACGATATGTCTCCGAACGCACACCTGATGCTGTTCGTATTTGATTCAGCCGGCGAAGACGCCAAACTTCTGACGCAAGAGGAAGGAGATTTCTACATCAAGGGCGCGGAACATTTGAATATTCCTTTCGCATCCTTCCCCGGCCAATTGATTCCCGAACCCACGGGTCCTGGTTCTAAAGGCAACGAATAATAGATGCGTAAATTCGCCGCGGCATTGCTGGTATCATCCGTCCTCCTTTTGGGAGGATGCGAAGCGGCGATTCTGGGCGCGGCCACGCCCGGTATCATCAAACAAGACCGTGTCAATTTGACCAACACGTCCTACGCTGCCGTTGATGTCATCGTGCAACAGTCGGGCAAACGTTTCCCTGCGGGTTCCACACTTTCTGTAGCCGATCTTCAGGAACTCATCGACATGTCCGAGGAAAAGCCGACCGCGAACCCCAAGGTGGGCCGCGTAATTTCGGGGCAGATGCGGGACCGCTTCGTGCAACTTGGCTATTCCGTGATCGATGATGCTTCGTATCAAAATGCCAATGGCATCGGCGAATTGACGGGCACGTATGAATTTATTTCCAACCGCATGAATGTTGCGCTGGCATTGAAAGACGCAAAATCAGGCAAGATCATCACGACCTATAACTATTCCCTGCCGATGACGTACGATATCAAGAAATACATGACCCGCAACGCCAATTCGTTGCCGGCATTCCCGCCCTTATTCTAGTCATTTGAAATTACCGGCCCAGCAGCACGCGGAAATAATGAAATCCGCCGCTGGCACATTTCACGCAAGCTTCCTTGGCAGGAAGCTTGGTGAGTTTCGTATCGTCCAGCGTGTTGACGCCCGTGCCGAAACCATATGTTCCGGCAAAGCGGGAGGCAGGAGCATAGATACATCCGTTGCCCGCAGGGTCGGTGTCCAGATCAAGATCGATTGTCTGTTGGTTTAAGAAATTGACGCGCTCGCAAAACGGCCGCGTCACATTGGGAATGACGGCAATCAATTCTGCCTTTTGCGTGGCGGCCGTATCAGTGCCCATATCCTTGATATGCGTGGTTGCAAAAAATTCCCACATCATTCCTGCGCTCACGAAATCTTCAGGCGGCAAAATATACGTCGCACCGCCGCCCGTGGAATCGAAAACCTGCCGCGTGGGGTTCACTGTGATATCGCCATATGCCACATTGGCATCGGGATGTGCGAAACGGATATCGCTTTCCGATACGCCGTTTTGAATCAAATACGCTACCGCGCGCTCCAGCTCGGCGGCTTGTTTTTGCACTTCGCCTACCTTGATGGCGGTCCTTTCGGAATCGATGCCCGTGCCTTCTTGGAAATTTCCTTTGATAATGACAATTAAAAATCCGAGCAGGAAAATCGCGCCCAGAATATAGATCAGCATATTGCCGGACTGGGAATTGCGGATGCGTGTCATGAAAATCCTTTTAGCGCGGAGCTACGGGCAGGCAGTCTTTGTAATATTGGCAGGCGCTAAGCGCTTGGTCCTTGGAAAGATTGCCCAGACGGGCGCGGTACATGACGCTGCCGTCCGATGTTTTCAAGGGAACGACGATCGGCGAGGCGTGCACGAGCGTTGCGGGCAGTTTTTTCTGCGCGGCGCGGAGCGCGTCATCCGTCATCACGCGCGATTTATAGGCGCCGATCTGCACCGACCATAGATCGGACGCCGGCGGAGCAGGGGCGGCGGGGACGGGCTGTACGACGGCTTGAACAACCGCTTGGTTTTTGGCCGCCATTTGCTGCAACACTTGATTGGTTACATCCGTACCTGCTTGAGCGGAAGCTTGGATCTGGGAAACTTTTTCATGATCGCCTTTGTACACGGCGGCGGCGAGCAATCCTGTTTCCACGCGTTTGGCATTGATGGCGTCATAATCGCCTTCACCCGTCAGTTCGGAATATTGTCCGCTGTTAACGGCGTATTTAACATCGGCTGCTACTTGTTCGGTTGTGGGATGTTGCGGCACGGTGAGTTTGCGACCGCTATCCAGTGACGAGAGCGAAGTAAAATTTGATTGTGCTTGCTTGGTCGCTGCCGCTACTTGTTGCTGTGGGGCCTGCAAAGTATTCGGAGCATTCAGCACAGGCTTGGCTTGGGGAACAGGAACAGGGGCAGGCGGGGTAGGAGCGGCGGCTGCGGTTTGAATTTCCGGCATGCCGTTCGGTTGCGGTGCGCGTTCTTTCGCGTAACGCAGGTCGTTGGCTTTCACAAAGCCTGTGTTCAAAAGGGCCGCCATATGATCGTTGCGTGATTTCCATGTACGTCCGCCGAACACCACGCCGATCAAACGCTGGCCGTTCTTTTTGGCGGATGCAATCAGATTGAACCCCGATGCATTCACAAAACCCGTCTTGAATCCGTCCATGCCTGGATAGGTGTTCATCAGACGGTTGTGGTTGGTGTAGGTCTTGCCGCGATAAGTGAATTGCTTGGTGCCGAAATAACGATAGTAGTTAGGGTAACGCACAATAACATAGCGTGCGAGGATAGCCTGATCGCGTGCGGTGGAAATTTGTTTTGGATTGTGCAGACCGTGCGCGTTCACGTAATTCGTTTTGGTCATGCCTATATCGTGCGCACGGCGCGTCATCTTTGCGGCGAAACGGCTTTCGCTCCCCGCCAGATGTTCGGCTATGGCGGTGGAAATGTCATTGGCGGATTTCGTGACGACGGCAAGGATGGCGTCTTCCACACGAATGCTGGATCCTGCGGCCAATCCCAATTTGCTCGGCTGTTGGTTCGCGGCGCGCTGGGAGATATAAATTTTGTCGCTCAATCTGATTGTTCCCGCTTCCAGCGCTTCGAACAAAAGAAGCAACGTCATCACCTTGGTCAGGGATGCGGGGTGAAGAGGCTTGTTGGCATTTTGCTGGGATATGATCGCGCCGGAATCTGAATCCACTACTATGGAGGCATATTTGTTGTTTTCCGTCGATTTGCCTTGGTTTTTGCGTGCCTTCGCAAAGGCCTCGCCCGATACGGCGAGGACCATGCAGGCGATAAGCATGGCGCATAAGATCCGGTACAAAAGATGGTCTCCCGCAGGCTTCACGGTAATGGTTGGAACGTTATCCGGTGCCTGTCTGTTTATTGTTAACATTGTACGAGAAGAAGATTGAAAGAACCCTAATTTCAGCCGATAATGGGTGGCTGGTAAACCCTCTAAGTATTCTAAGTAATAAGTTTTCCCGTGTCCAGAAATCTGCCGAAAAATCAATGATTTGTGCACTGCACAAAAAACTGTTGACCAAAGGTTAATTTGGTGATAGATTTAATTTGTGCGATGCAATATCATATCCAAATCTGATATTAAGTCGCGAAACCAATTTTAGGAGGCCTTCAATGGCAACGAAAAAGAAAACCAAGACCGCTGCAAAGAAAACCACAACGACAGTGCTGAACAGCGCCCCGGTTGCCAATTTTGCTGACTTTACGAAGGGCTTTCAGCAGTTCACGCAATTCCCGAAATTTCCTCAGTTTGATGGTTTTGATCAATTTAAACAATTCCAACAATTTCCCTCCTTCCAATCTTTCAAAATGGAGAACCCGATGCTTAAAGGTAACAAACAAGTAGAACAACTGGCGCAAGACGCTGCCGCCATGGGCCAAGACCAAATGGATGCCATCATGAAATCCTCTGCCATCTTCGCAAAAGGCATGGAAGACATCATGAAGACCTGTATGGAAATCGCTGCCGAAGCCGGTGAAAAAAGCCAGTCGGTTGCCAAATCCGTTATGTCTTGCAAAACGCTCAATGAATTCACCGAAGTGCAAACCAAACTGGCACAAGCCAGCTTTGACGACTTCATGACAAATGCCACGCGCATTTCCGAAAAAGGCGTGAAGCTTTGCACCGAAGCGTTCGAACCGATCAACGATCAGGTTGGCAAAGCTATTAAAAAAGCCACGGACGCCGCGGCCGCTTAATTTTCACCCACTCCTTCGATTTTCTAAAGCCCCGCCCCTCAAAAGGCGGGGTTTTTCTCCCCCAAATTACCCGTAAGTTCCTTATTCTTAAGGGACTTTTAAATCATTGCCCGCAAGACTATATTGTTAATTCTTGGAACTTGGGCATCCGCCCGGTTTTTGCTAAACTGAAACTATTAAAGGCTTTTGATGACTTTTGAACCGACCATGGACGGCGACGATGATCCCGCCTTGCCGCCGCCCGACAAGGGTGGGCAAGACGGCGGTAATTCCGACCGTGAAAATGAACGCCAGACAGGTCTGCTTCTCAAACCGCGTCCAAAAACCAAAAAGCCTTCTATGTACAAGGTACTTCTTTTGAACGACGACTACACACCAATGGAATTCGTTGTACATATCTTAGAGCGCTTCTTTAACAAGAATAGACAAGAAGCCACCGATATAATGTTGCACGTCCACCGCCGCGGTGTCGGTATATGCGGCATCTTCACCTACGAAGTCGCAGAAACAAAAGTCGCGCAAGTTATGGATTTTGCGCGGGCCAATGAACAACCACTTCAATGCACGATGGAAAAGGAATAATGGAAAATATCAATCCCGCCTTTGTCCATAAAGTGACAATCATAGTAATGGATGATGATGACTTTGAAGACGATGTGATGACCGGCTTTGAATGGCTGGAAAAATGGAAAGGCCATTATCATGTTATTTCTGATGAAGGCGGCAACAACGAAGTGATTCTGGATGTAAATGTTCTTTGCGACGAAGAGGCCTTCAAAGAGGCCCATGATCTTATTTCATGCAACTCACCATGGACGCGTGGCGAGGTTACTATAGAAGAGTTGAAGGCAGAGGAGGCCAGACTTAATGCTTTCTAGAAATCTTGAACAGACCCTGCATCGTGCACTCGCTGCCGCGAATCAGAGAAATCACGAATACGCGACGCTCGAACATTTGCTCCTCGCTTTGACCGAAGATCAGGATGCAATGGCTGTGTTGCGTTCCTGCGGCATTTCGCTCACGGATCTGCGCGAACAACTCGAACAATATCTCGATCATGAACTGGGTTATCTGGCCGCACCCGAAGGCGAAGAAGCCAAGCCCACCACGGCTTTCCAACGCGTTCTACAACGCGCCGCCATCCATGTACAATCCTCTGGACGCGAAGAAGTGACGGGCGCGAACGTGCTTGTAGCACTCTTCTCCGAACGTGAATCACATGCGGTCTATTTCCTGCAGGAACAGGATATGACGCGCTTCGATGCCGTCAACTATATCTCCCACGGTATCGCCAAGGTGCCGGGTCAGGCAGATCAAGCCAAGACGCCGCGTGGCGCGGATGAAGAATCCGAAGCGCAGGGCGGCGCCCCGAATGTGAAGGTCAGCGGCGATGCACTGAAAGCATACTGCAAGAACTTGAACGAGAAGGCCAAGGTTGGAAAAATAGATCCGCTCATTGGTCGCCAAAAAGAAGTCGATCGCACCATCCAGATCCTCTGTCGTCGTTCCAAAAACAATCCGTTGTATGTGGGCGATCCCGGCGTAGGTAAAACCGCTATTGCCGAAGGGCTCGCCAAAAAAATCGTCGAAGGCTCCGTGCCCGATGTGTTGAAAGACGCAACCATTTATTCGCTCGATATGGGCTCACTCCTTGCAGGCACGCGCTACCGCGGCGATTTCGAAGAACGCATCAAACAGGTGCTGGGTGAACTGGAAAAAATCGACGGCGCTATTTTATTCATCGATGAAATTCATACCGTAATCGGCGCTGGCGCGACAAGCGGCGGCGCAATGGATGCATCGAACCTTTTGAAACCTAGCTTGTCAAACGGAACCCTGCGCTGCATCGGCTCCACGACGTACAAGGAATACCGCAACCACTTCGAAAAAGACCGCGCGTTGGTGCGCCGCTTCCAGAAGATCGATGTGTATGAACCGACCATCGATGAAACGATCGAAATCCTGAAAGGTCTGAAAACTTATTACGAAGAACACCACTTCGTAAAATACACGGATGATGCTCTTAAAGCCGCTGTGGAATTGTCTTCGAAATATATAGGTGACAGAAAATTGCCCGACAAAGCCATCGACATCATCGATGAAGTCGGCGCGGCCCAGATGCTGGTGCCCGAAGATAAGCGCAAAAAAATCATCGATGTCGCGGATATCGAGGCCGTCGTGGCTATCATCGCGCGCATCCCCGCAAAATCGCTCACCAAAGACGATAAGACCGTTCTTAAAAATCTTGAGCGCGACCTAAAAACCATGGTGTTCGATCAGGACGAAGCTATCAACACGCTGGTCGATGCGATCAAATTATCCCGCGCCGGTTTGCGCGATCCCGACAAACCGATAGGGTGCTTTTTGTTCTCCGGCCCCACGGGCGTAGGCAAAACAGAAGCTGCAAGACAACTGGCGAAAACGATGGGCATTGAACTCAACCGTTTTGATATGTCCGAATATATGGAACGCCATTCTATCTCGCGTCTTATCGGATCGCCCCCAGGTTATGTCGGGTTTGACCAAGGCGGCTTGCTCACCGATAAGGTGGATCAACAACCGCATTGTGTGTTGTTGCTCGATGAGATCGAAAAAGCACACCCCGATATTTACAATATCCTGTTGCAGGTTATGGACTACGGCAAGCTTACCGACAACAACGGCAAGGTCGTGGATTTCAGAAACGTTATCCTTATCATGACGACGAATGCGGGTGCCGCCGAACAGGCACGCGCACCGATCGGGTTTGAACGCGAAGTACGGGTCGATGAAGACAAAGAAGCCATCACCAAGATGTTTACGCCGGAATTCAGAAACCGTCTGGATGCTATAGTCGGTTTCAAACCGCTCAAAGCAGATACGGTCGTGCGCGTTGTCGACAAATTCATCGCGCAACTGGAAGCGCAGTTGACGGAGAAAAACGTGGCGTTGCAGCTTTCCGAAGAAGCCCGCTCATGGCTGGCCAAAAAGGGCTATGATCCCGCCATGGGTGCGCGCCCATTAGCCCGCGTAATCCAAGAGCATGTCAAACGCCCGCTGGCGGAAGAATTGTTGTTCGGGGAATTGGTCGATGGCGGCACAGTGCATATCAAGGTGAAGGATGACAAAATCGCCTTTGATATAGACCCGCAGAAAAAATCGAAAAAAGAAAAGCCGGCCAAGAAAGAAACCGTAGAGTAAATCCTACGGATCGCCGCGCATACAGCGGACATGGACGACGTCCGCTTTCCAGAAGGCGCCTTGTGATACAGGCATGTTCATGTCCACCAACTCGGCGCGGTTTGTGTCGCGTTGCGACGAAGACCAATATGCCGTTCCGGTATCTATTGTACCTGCAAGATCCCCTAGGTTTTGATTGTTACCCAGCCACAAGAGTTGGTGACGAGCGGGCAAGAACCATGCCGGCCCCAACGCCCTGCACAAAATCGCCGCGCCGTATGGTGCACCGGCATCAGCAAGTCCGACGAGAATATTTGTATTGGCCATACCGTCTTGTAAATCTCCCGCTGGCGTTGCTGTGTGTACACCGCCGCCGTTGTTCCAGCTGGAATCGCCTTGATCATAGGGACGTGTATAAAGGCGGTCCCCGTTATATTCGCCGATATAAATCACGCCAGCGCAGCTTTCACCGGGTAATAAATCAAGCATACATGTTGTATCATAATTCCCGCATGCTCTGAGCGTACCGCCGTTGTTGTGGAATAAGGAACAGGAACCATCTGCCGCCCCACCGACAACAGCACTGCCGTCCGGATTTGTGGATATGAGATCCGCTCTACATCCTTTTGCGATGAGACGCTTCATCGTCAACTGCACGGTATTTTCACAATCCTGAAATTGTGTTGCAACGGCCTTCTGCTTTTCGGTTGTCATCATGGTGAGGTTCGAGCGTGAACCCTGCATGAACGCAAACGCCAGTACCCCGAACAATGCGAGCGCGATAAAAAGCATGATAAGCGCGCTGCCGCGTTGATTTTGTTTGTGCATGGCTTTCTCTCGGCGCAGGTTAAATCCCGCACCTACTATACAATATACAACTAATATTGAAAGATAATGTAAAAAATTACTCTTGGCGTATGCAACGGACGCGTAAACTTTCGTCTTTGTCACGATCATCGGCGCTGCCGTCTGCCAAGCGTATGGCGCGTGCTTCGTCGCTGGCTACTTGTCTGGAAGACCAATAACGCGATCCTCCGCCCCCCGAAGTGTTGAAGGTTCCATTGAAAGTACCTGTAGTCTTAACGTCTTCGAGCAATTGTAGTTCCGCAGGCGCGGGTAAATACCATTTAGCGCCGAGTGCGCGGCAGTTTGCGGCGGCGCGGTAAGGTGTTCCTGCGCCTGCAAACGCCAAAATGGCGTTTGTGTTTGCCATACCGTCCGTGTTTGAGTTGGCGCCGGGAACATTAGGCATGCTTCCGGAACCGTTATTCCATGTAGTCGAGGCCAAATCTGTAGGCGCAGCATAAATACGTACGGCACCGACAGTGCCTGCATAGACGGCGCCGACACAGCTTTGACCGGCAAGAAGTGTATCAAGACAGGCTTCGGGGTCGGGAGGTGGTCCGCCGCCGCCGCCGCCGGATGCTATAGCTGTGCCGTCACAATCTTTCATCCCACCGCCGTTGCTGTGATACATGGAACAGGAACCGTCACTCGGTGCGCCCGCGTTATCATTGCTACCGTCTGAATTGTAGGAAATCAACGTGCCGCACCCTCTGGCTTGCAGTCGCTTCGTTGCAATGGAAAGGGCGTTGGAGCAATCTTGCGTTTGTGTGGCTTGGGCTTTGGCGCTTTCTCCAACCATAACCTCGACATTGCTGCGCGAACCTTGCAGAAATGCAAAACCGACCATTCCGAAAAGGCCGACCGCTATAAAAAGCATAATGAGGGCGCTGCCGCGCTGAGAATTCATATTCATATTAATTTTTGTTAATATAGCCATCTATTCTAAAAGAAATTTATTAGCTATTATAATAACCGTTATGGGCATCAAGCACAAGAAACTGAAAGAATGGGTGGCGGCAGGCGTTATAACGCAAGATGCCGCCAATGCTATTCAAGCTTACGAAGACAATAAAAAGCGCGGTTCTTTCGGCCGCGGACTTATTAACCTTTCCATCTTCGCTATTCTTATCGGTGTTCTTTCCATCATCGCCTCCAATTGGCACGACATTCCTGCCAATCTGAAAATCGGCGTGCATGTGATTTTGAATTTGGTTGCCGGATGGATTGCGTTCAAATCCGACAAGAATGGTAAAGATATCTGGCGCGAAGGCGCAACGCTGGCTTTGTTCGGTCTCACTTTAACTTTGATTGTTTTGATCGGCCAAATCTATCAATTGACGGGATCGCTTTCAGGAGCACTCACACTTTGGCTTGTCGCGACGCTTCCTTTTATGGCCTATATGGGCCGCACTTACGCGACAGCCGTGCCGTGGCTCATTGCGTTGATGGCGACAATCGTTTTCACGTCATATGAATATCTGCCGAACTTACCGGAAAAAATGCAGTTTTATATTTCGGTTATGCTTTATGGCTACATCCCGCTCGCGCTTCTGGGTGCGGGGCGTACATCTTTCGTACAAAAATACAAACCCGCTCTGTCGCATATTTCCACGCTGCTGGGTCTGGTGTGGCTTGCGGTTTGCGCATCGGCTTCTATCGTCATGTGGCCGTTTATCGGCGACGCACCGACCAATGATCTTCCCTACACACGCCTTGATATGGCGATCATCATGGCCATAGGTCTTGCGGCCATAGGCGGTTATGCTGCGGCGAAGAAATTTTACAAGGGCGATGAATTTGCACGTTATATTGCACTCTTCGCGGTGGTGAGCTTTGTTATGATGCTGGCGCCGGGTATAATACCGGGCGGCGGCGGCACTTTGCTTGCCGCGCTGGTATTCATTTCATACTGGATATTCATCGGTTGGACGGGACAGATGATCGGTCATATGCGCATCGTATCTTTGGCCATCACCGTTATCGCGATACGTATCTACATCATCTATGTCGAACTGTTTAAATCGCTGATGGACACGGGCGTAGGATTGATTGTCGGGGGTGTCGTCATGCTCGGCATGATATACGCAGCGCGCAAATTGAACGAATATCTGACAAAAAAGAGCGGCAAGAATGTTGCGGTATAAAAACGTCCTGATCATCGCCTCCATTCTTCTTGCCGTACTGGCACCGCTCACTATTGCGATGAAGGCAAAAATGGATTTTAAGAACGCCGAGCTCATCAAGGTGGAAATCGAACCCTATGATCCGCGCGATCCTTTATACGGCCAATACCTGCAATTCCGCGTGAAATGGGATTGGAAAGGCGGCAAGGTCAATCAAGAAGTCTGCACAGCGTCGCAAAACAGCACACCCTTCAATGTCGGCTGTTGTCTGTGTGTTGAAGGTGATGATGAAAATCCAACAGTCTCGCTGGCAAAATGTGACAATGTGCCCAAGGATTGCAAATATGTCGTTCCCAGCAAGAATTACTATGGCGGCGAAGATTTCCCAATTGGATTTAACCGGTTCTTTATCGATGAACGTTTCGCCATGCCGATGGAAAATCTTTTCCGCGCCAAAAAAGAAAAAATCACGGTCGGCCTTGCGATGCGCAAGCGCGGCAACCCGCTTTTGGAAAAATTATATATCGGCGGACTCGAGTTCTCTGACTATATTACAAAGCACGGCGGCTCCATTCCCGAAATAAAACCGGAAGAAGTCCCCGAAGAACCGATACCGTTCAATTAATTCCTGATTTCAAAAATAGCGTCGGCTTCGACGGCAACGCCGAAGGGAAGGGACGGTGCACCCACCGCGAAACGCGCATGCTTGCCTTTATCGCCCAACGCATGAACGATCGTGTCGCTCGCCCCGTTCATGACCGATGGATGGTCTGTAAAATCGGGTGTGCAATTGACGAACCCGCCGACCTTAACACAACGCACGATATTGCCCTCATCGCCGCCGACCGCGGCCAAAACTTGGGAAAGCAGGTTAAGAGCACAGGCTTGTGCCGCTTTTTGACCGTCTTCAATTGTCATATTTTCACCCAAACGCCCGAAATGGGCTTTGACACCGTTCAAAAACGGGATCTGGCCCGCGACGAAAACGAGATTGCCGCTCACCACAAACGGCACATACGAACCCATATACACGGCGGGTTGGGGCAGGCTCAATCCGATCTGTTGCAGACGGGTTTCAATCGCGCTCATTTTTGGCGTTTCCTCTTATAAAAACTTGATCTGGGAGTGTTTTTAGGACAATTCTAGGCGAACGAAAAGCGAAAAGGTTATTAAGTTTCATGGGCCTGCTGACAGGAATTGCGAATTTTCTGGGCGCTATCTCTCCCGCGCACATTCATTTTGTCACGTTGGTGACGGGCGCGACCAAGGTCGGCATCGATGCAACGGGCAATAAGTATTACCGCTGCAAAGCCCGTAAGGGTTATAAACATGAACGCCGCTGGGTGATTTACAACGGCGCGCCTGAAGCCTCCAAAGTGCCGCCCGAATGGCATGGCTGGCTCCACCACCAATCCGATACCGTGCCAAGCGAGGAAGGAAAATCCTACCGCCGCGTCTGGCAAAAACCGCATGAACCGAATTTAACAGGCACCAACCATGCCTACCGTCCGCCGGGCCATGTTTTGAACGGCGGAAAACGCGCCAAAGCCACGGGCGATTACGAAGCGTGGAAGCCGGAATAGTTTTGGGGGAAAGAAAAATATGAAACGCAATGTGATTGAAACGGTTTTGGGCGCGGTCGTACTATTGGTCGCCGTCGTATTTTTAGGTTTCAGCTATTCATCCGCGAATGTCGGTGATGTCGATGGTTACAACATCACGGCCGATTTCACGGGTATCGGCGGTTTGTCCGTAGGCGATGCGGTGCAGATCAGCGGCGTGAAAATCGGTACCGTTGCAAAGATAGCGCTGAAACCCGAGGATTACATGGCGCGCGTTACCATGGAAATTCAGGATGACATCAAACTTACGGATGATACATCCGCCTACATCTCTTCTGAATCTTTGCTCGGCGGGAAATATCTGGAACTGCAACCGGGCGGCTCGGACGAATTCCTCTCTGATAACGGCCACATCGAATACACGCAGGCCCCGCAGAACCTTGAACAACTGCTCGGCAAGTTTATATTCAGCATGGACAAAGGCAAAGGCGCACCTGATGACGCTGCCGCCGAACCGCAGGCGGGAACGCCCTCGCTGGAGCAGGCACCCGCTCAACCGCAATTCAAGCAATTGAATGCGGTACCGCAAGGCGCCGCGCCCGATGTCGAAGCCGACCACCCGTAATCGTTTACTTCGGAGATATTTTTGCGCCGTCATTTCGCCAGCTTTTTTGCGCTTGCACTCCTGACGGCATCACCCGCCCACGCGGTGATGGAAGATTATCCGTCCGTGAAATTGCAGGGCCTCGATAAATCCGTCGGCCGCACCGTTACGTTCGAGGCGCGCGTGGGATCGACCATTCAATACGGCCCGCTTTTCATCAAAATCCACGCCTGCCGCAAAGCGCCGCCGATCGAAAAACCGGAAAGCGCCGCCTTTTTACAAATCTGGGAGGTGCCGCCCGGCGAAGAAAAATCCGAGTGGGCCTTTTCAGGATGGATGTTCGCATCCTCCCCCGCACTCTCGGCCATGGACCATCCCGTGTACGATGTTTGGGTGCTGGATTGTCTGGGCCGTGAAGAACCGAACGAGGAAGCGGAGGCTGCCGAAACATCGGAAACCGTGGATGATGCAAACCTGACCGCGCCCGATGCCGCTGGGACGGCAGAAACCCCGCCTGTCGATGGCGAAGCGGAAGCCGTGCCCGAAGATATGGAAGCGGAGCCCGAACCCGCACAGGGCCCTGTTGCCGATCCCGATACGACGTATCCAGAAGTGCATCAGCCCGCTTTGCCGCAAGGTGCGCAGCCTATGTCTGAAGTCGACGCGCTTTATAATCAGCAAGCGCCTATGCAGGCACAACCGGTGCCCACCCCTAATGCGAATGATCCGGGATTTACGGCTTACGACATTATGAAGCAGGGTGGAACAAACGCATCTGCGCCGACGCCCACCCCGACAGAACCGCAATACTAGATTTTACGTTTCGATAAATATTCTTCGAGGATGCTTTCCAATCCTAGCGATGCCGCATCCGTGATCGAAACTTTCTTGTTCATTTCGATTTTGATCAAAGCTTCATATTCTTCTTGGCTCATCTCATAAGCGCCGAACTGTACAAGATGCGGATTGATGAATTGGGTGTCGAGCGTTGTAAATCCCGTTTTCCAAAGCAATGCGCAAAGATAAACAAGTGCAACTTTGCTCGCATCGCGTTCTAGAGAGAACATGCTCTCCCCGCAAAACACCGCGCCGAGCGCGAGCCCGTAAATACCACCCGCCAGTTTGTCTTCATCCCAAACTTCCAATGAATGCGCGTGGCCCTGCCCATGCAGGGCCGTAAAGATGTGCCGGATCGGGCCGTTGATCCATGTCTTTTCGCGTTTCTTGGTTGTCACAGCGCAACCCACGATCACATCTTCAAAATTTTTGTTGAATGTGACGGTATATTTCTTATGGCGCAGGGTTTTGAGAAGGCTATGTGATATGTGAAGTTTCTCGATGGGGATCAGTCCGCGCATATGCGGCTTATAGAACGCAAAACCTTCGTCATCCGCGCTTTCCGCCATGGGAAAGATCCCTTCGCGGTATGCCTCTAAAATCATGTCGAACGGGGTAAAGCCGTGCATGACCACAGTTTAGCGTTTCGCGAGATTCTTTTCCAGCCAGTGAATATTGTATTTGCCGGAAATAAATTCCTCTTGCTGGAAAATCCATGCATGGAGCGGGAGCGTGGTTTTTACCCCCTCCACCACCGTTTCGGCAATCGCGCGGCGCATGCGTGCAAGGCATTCTTCGCGGTTTTTGCCGCTGACTATCAGCTTGCCGATCATGGAATCGTAATATGGAGGAATTGAATACCCGCCATAGATGGCGGAATCGAAACGCACGCCCAAACCGCCCGGCGCGTGGAATTGCGTGATCTTGCCAGGTGAAGGAGCAAACGTGTCGGGGTCTTCGGCGTTGATGCGGATCTCGATCGCATGGCCGCGCAACTTGATGTTTTCCTTGTTCAAGGATAGCGGCAATCCTGCGGCCACCTTGATCTGCTCCGCAATTAAATCGATGCCCGTGATTTGTTCGGTGACGGGGTGCTCTACTTGAATCCGTGTGTTCATCTCCATGAAATAAAATTTGCCTTCTTCATAGAGGAACTCGATGGTGCCCGCGCCGACATAACCCATTTTGCGGATAACATCCGCCGCAAGCGTGCCGATATAATCCCGCTCTTTCGCCGTAAGAACGGGCGAGGGGGCTTCTTCGACCAGTTTCTGGTGGCGGCGCTGGATGGAACAATCGCGCTCGCCTAAGTGAATTCCGTTACCGTGCTTGTCGCCGAAAATCTGGATTTCAATATGGCGCGGTTTTTCGAGATATTTTTCAATGTATACGGTGTCGTCGCCAAAATTGGCTTTGGCCTCGGAGCGTGCGGTCGAATACATCTCCGAAAACTGGTCTTCGGAACGCACAACCTTCATGCCTTTGCCGCCCCCGCCCGATGCTGCCTTGATGATGACAGGGAAACCCGCTTCGCGGCAGAATTGCAAACCTTGTTCGACGGATGTAACCGCGCCGTCCGATCCCGGAACGACGGGAAGGCCTAGCGCCATAACCGTTTGTTTGGCACGCACTTTGTCGCCCATGCTTTCGATATGTTCGGGTTTGGGCCCGATGAACGTGAAACCATGCTCTTCCACCATGCGTGCGAACATTTCGTTCTCGGATAAGAATCCGTATCCGGGGTGGATCGCTTCCGCACCCGTTACGGCTGCAGCGGTCAGAATTGCGGGAATGTTCAGGTAAGAATCTTTGGCTGAAGGTGGACCGATACAAACGCTTTCATCGGCCAGTCGCACGGCCATGGAATTGGCATCCGCCGTGGAATGCACGGCAACCGATTGAATGCCCATCTCGCGGCAGGCGCGAATGACGCGCAAGGCTATTTCGCCACGGTTTGCTATCAGGATTTTTTTAAACATAGTTTCGTCCTTACAGTTTCTTCTTCATCAAAGGCTCGCCGTCTTTGTGGTAACCCGAACGGTCCGTTACCGTGCCGATCGTCACATATCCCAGTTTTTCGTACATCTTCTCCGCCGTGCCCGTGAAAAGATAAATTTCTTCGTACCCGTAAACGTCTTTTGCGTATTTCTCGACATGCGCGCACAAGGCTTGTGCAATGCCGCGCCCACGATACCGCGGATGAACGTAGAGGGAACTGAACCAAGGCTTTAAATCTTCCCGTTCGATATGGTCGTTCTTTTTCAAGCGCGCCATGCCTACAGGTTGTTCCCCCACCATCGCTATCCATGTCATGGGAAGCATTTCATCTTTGATACTTTCCACGTAGTCTTCATACACTTTCATCAAATTGCGGGTGGGAACCTGTGATCCCCATTCCCCGTAACTCCATGCCACGCAAGCATCAACCAACTCGGTTTTTTCGGTCAGGGGGATAATGGTGAAATCCTCCATGAACTTGATGGGCCTTTCGCTGTGAGAAATCTGTGAGTGTGAAATCTTATTCGATGACCATCAGGACGTCGCCATACTCTACAGGCTTGCCGGCTTCCACCAATATTTGTGTGACCGTTCCGCCTTTGGAGGCCTTGATCGGGTTCATGACTTTCATGGCTTCGATGATAAGCAACGTATCGCCTTTGGCAACCGTGTCGCCTTTCTTGACGAACGTGGGCGCGCCTGGTTCCGGCGCGAGATAGGCGGTGCCTACCATCGGGCTGGTAATCGCGCCCGGGTGATCGCCGGTGATCGTGCCTTGCGGGGCCGTGTTGGCCTTTTGCGGCTGCGTCGGATCCGACGGCATTGCATTGACGTTGGCGGGGGCATAGCTGCCTTGGGGTGCGCCGAGGAAAGCGCCGCCTTTGTTGACGCGGATCATCTGATCGCCTTCGGCGACTTCGATCTCTGTGAGGCCCGTTTCGGTCAGAAGTTCCGCCAGCTGGCGGATGGCTTTAGAATCAATCTTCATGAATCCCGTCGTTTGTTTTGTTGTCCTTCAAACGCCCTTGAATAGAGAAAAAACCCTGAAAAGTCAAAGGAATCGGCCTAATCAGCCTTTTGCTAATGTGGACAAGGCCTTGATAGCGTCGGCATAGCCATCTGCCCCCTTACCTTTGATGGTTTTGGCCGCCACTGGCGATATATATGAAAAATGACGAAATTCTTCGCGTGTTTCGGGATCGGATAGATGAACCTCGATGATTGGCACCGTAAGCAGTTTCAGCGCGTCATGAATTGCTACCGACGTGTGCGTATATCCACCCGCGTTGATAATAATACCCGCGATGTTCTCGCGCTCTTCTTGGATCCACGTTACCAATTCACCTTCGTGGTTGCTCTGGCGAAAATCGACGGTGTAGGTGAGCTCGCCCGCTTTTTCCACGCACATAGTGCGAATGTCGGCAAGTGTTTGCCTGCCATAGATTTCAGGTTCGCGTGTCCCCAGCATGTTGAGGTTCGGCCCGTTGAGGATCAGGATTTTTTTACTGGGCTGGGTGTTCATGCTGATGCTCGGTTGTAGCCGGTACGGCAGATTGTTCAGGCGTTTGCAGTTTTTTGATGGTTTCCCTAAGCGCACCCGGAGGAGACATCATTTTCTGAGCCGGATGATGGACATGAGCATCAGCGGAAGGTGCAATTACTTTAACGGGAATGGTTGCATCTTTGGCATTTTCAAAATCCAGCGTGACCTCGAATGTATCTCCTTCCAGCAAAGGTTTGGTAAGTCCCAATATCATGATGTGGTAACCCGCCGGGTTTAATACCAGGTGGTTTTTGGACTTGATCGCAAACTGCCGCACTTTACGCATAGTTGCTGTGCCGTTTTCATCAATTGTTGTTTTGTGCAGTTCTGCCGCTGTTCCGACAGTGGCTGTTACGCTATTGAGATTATCTGCTCGTGGATTCGGATTGCTGATCCTCAGAAACACCGCGCCGGTGCTGGCGCCTTTCGCTGTGGCGAAAGCTGTAGCCTCGCCGAATTTCAATTCTATCGGATCTACCGGTTTTTGAGGTCTTGATTTTTTTGTCTCTTCTTCTTCTTTTTTCTTCTTGCCCATTGCTTGGCGCAGAAGTAGCGGCCCACTTTTTTCAGACCTTTGTTGTGCTTGCTCTTCTTGTTTTTTATCATCGCAGCCGACAAGGTATAACGAGAGTGCAGTCACGGCCATCAGGGAAAGCAGGGAAAAGCGGCGCATACAAAATGTCCTTATTATCTATTGTTTTCTTGCCTTACCATGCTTGTAAGGTCTGACAGCGTCAAGGGCCTATCCTGCTGGTAAATCGTCTTGTTGATCATGAAAGCGGGGGTTATTTTGAGGTTAGCGCGAATAGAGGCGGACGCGTTGTTTTTCGCCATTTCCTGCACTTTTTCCTCTTCTGCTTCACGCATCATTTTATCAAAATCAACATCGTAAAGCGCGGCAGTTTCACGGAAGAATTTTTCGGCCAAGGGTCCGCGCAAAGAATATTTATAGGCGGTGAAGGCTTTATCCATATCTGCGAATTTCCCCTGTAAGCCTGCGGCCAAGAGCATTTCTGCTGCCATTTCCGCATCACCAACGGCATAAGGCACTGGCCGTACGATAAGCCGCACATTAGGATTTTTCGCGGCATAATCCATCATGAGCAAATGCGTGTCTTTGCAGTATTCGCAATCATAATTCATAAATTCGACAATGGTCGGTCCTTCGCCATTGCCTTTTTGCAGAATGAGAAAATCCGCAGGCGGCGTCTGCAGGAAGTGCCAGTAATTCCGTACCTTTACGATTTCATAAATCGCATAACATGCGGCTAGAGCGATGCATGCTATGCAAATTCGGAAAAACATCGGCGGTTACTGTTTCTTAGAGGCGCGCAATTCCTTGATCGTGTTTTGAATCACTTCGTAAGGAATATAGCCGCGGAAAACCTTGTCTTCGATCAGGAAGCCGGGTGTGCCTTGAATGCCGAGTTCCTGCGCTTTACCGATATGGGTTTTGATTTCCTGTTCTACTTCGGCGGAAGCTTTGTCCTTGGCTAGCTTGTCCATATCCAGTTTCAGGTCTTCGCCGATCTTTTTATAAACCGACTCATCCTTGCCTCCCTGGTGTTGCATAAGGGCGGTGTGGTATTCGAAATATTTGTTCTGGCGCTTTGCGGCCAATGTCCATTTAGAGGATTCCAATGAATCGGGCCCCAAGATCGGCATATCATAAAATACTATTTTGACGTTCTTGTCGTCTTTCAAAAGTTTCTGGATTTCTTCAAAGGCCTTTTTGCAGTAACCACAGTTGAAATCGAAAAATTCCACGATCGTGATATCGCCGTCGGGATTACCCGCGATCGACATATTTTTTTCTGTTTTCAGGGAAGCCAAAAGCTCTTTCGCTTTTACGGATGCTTTCGCATTGGATTCTTCTTCCTGCTTCGCCTGATATTTGTTGACGCTCTCGATTAAAAGCTCGCCGTGTTCAAGCACATATTGATGAACCAACGCCTCGACCTCTTTTTTCTGCTCGGGGGTCATTTCGGCTTTGGCAGCCATCGGAAGTACGAAAGTTGCAGCAGTCATCAGGGCGAGAGGTAAATATTTCACGGCGTAATCTCCTAAGGTGGAATAAAAATTTCTAAATTTCAGGGGTTATACTATCTTACCTTAAATGTTTTGGGCAGGGCAAAAGCATCAACTATCCTCACGGTCCTTATTGCTTTGTACATAACTTAGAATGTCGTTGGCGCGAATCCAGTCGGGGGAGCCTGTTTTCAGGCCCTTCAGGGCGGCTTCGGCCTGCGCTTCTGCATAGTCGTATTTGTTCTGTAGCAGTGCTTCTTCGGCCAGATGGAGCTTGGCGCGGGTTTCATCGCCTGTTCTGCCATAGGCAGTAGCCATCAGGCGGTGGATGCGCGAATTGCGGGGTTCCGTTTTCAGGGCGACGCGCAAATTCTGTAAAGCGTCCTGCAGTTTTTTAGAATCACTACCTGCAGTTTCTATCTGCGCGTGGGCGAGGGCGATGCGGATCAAACCGGCGTCTGGTTTTTGGTTGATGGCTTTTTGATAAAGCGGAATCGCCTGCGGCAATCTGCCGAAATCGACCAGCATCTGTCCTTTGAGTTCGAGGAAATAAGGATTGTTAGGCTCCGCCGCCAAAAGTTTATCTGAGAGCGATAACGCCTTCGCCACATCGTTGGTGCGGTATGCCGCAACAGCTCGCGCCGTCAAGGCCTCGATCGAATTGTCTTTGTCGTCATACGTCCACGCCACCTGCTGCGGATTGATATAACCGTTGAGTTTGGCGAGCATCATCTTGTGTTGCTTCTTCCATTCTTCGGGAATGGCTTTGTCTTTATACGCGGATTGCTCTACACGGGCCTCGATTGTCTCAATACGATCACGGGTCAAAGGGTGGCTCTGCACATATTCGGATTGCTGTGAGGAGGGTAGCATTTCCTGCCCCTGCAGTTTGTGCATGAAAGTACCGAAACCCGTGGGATTTATTTGCGCGGCATCGAAATAACGAAGCGCCGCTTGGTCGGCGCTGGATTCAAAAGTGCGCGAATACTTCAAGAATCCACGCTGCGCCATGCCCGCACCGCCCGCACCGATCACGGTTGCCGCTTCACCCTTGCCGGTGGCGATCGCCGCACCCACGCCCAAAATCATTGCAAGCATACTTTCATACGATGCCTGTTCCATGATCGCTTTGCCGCGCACCAGATGCCCGCCCGCGATGTGGCCCAATTCGTGCGCCATAACGGCCTGCACCTCGCCTGGTGAATCTGTTTTTTGCAAAAGTCCGGTGTTGAGAAAAATATTCGCCCCGCCTGCGACGAACGCATTTATACGGTCATCCTGCACGATGATGATTTTGACTTGGTCTGGACTCATGCCGGCTGCAGCGAAAATCGGCTTGAACCATTCGCCCATATATTCCTCGATCTCGGTATCGCGGATAACGGTCTGGGCGTGCGCCGGGATCGAGGCGCACAGCACGAGGGCCACAATGAAAATACGGATCAAGCTACAAATCTTCATGGCATTCCTTATGAAACCGAATTATGGTGAAAGTGGGGCTTGTTAAGCCCCTCAACTATAACAAAAAGTTAGTCATGGCCCTAGCCCAAATAGCATATGAATGGATGGATCTTATCTGGGTTCCGGTCGCGTTGGTCAGCGTAGAGCGCGGCAAACGGCTTCTCACGCTCGGTTTCATCGGCTTGTGTGTTCTCGCGCTTCGCCTGCAGATCGAACTCTTCCGTGATCTGGGTTTTTCGCGCGGCTATCTGGGCTTCATGGAATCCGATATTTTCCCGCGCGGCATCATCACCTACGGTATTTTCACCGCGTTCTTTTTGATTCTGGCTTTCTATTCCAAAGGCTCCGACAAAAACGTACATATGGCGGCCTCCATCTCGATACTGATAGCCGCCTTTTGCGTTTCTTCCTTTGTTATGGTGTTATAGCCGCCATGAAGAAAATCAGAACTGCCAAAGGACGCAAAATTTCCTCGATCAAATGGCTGGAACGCCAGTTGACGGACCCTTACGTGCAAAAGGCGAAATCCGAAGGATACCGCTCCCGCGCCGCTTATAAGATCATGGAGATAGACGCCAAGGCACATATTCTGAAACGTGGCCAACTCGTTGTGGATCTGGGCGCTGCTCCCGGCGGCTGGTGTCAGGTCGCGGTGAAAAAGGGTTGCAAGGTTGTTGCTATCGATATTCTCGAAATGGATGAAATAGCGGGCGTAAAATTTTTTCAAATGGATTTCATGGACGACGCCGCGCCGCAAGTATTGATCGATGCGCTCGAAGGTGAGAAAGCGGATGTCGTCATGTCCGACATCGCGCACAACACGATTGGTCACAGAAATACCGACCATACGAAAATCATGTTGCTGGTCGAAGCGGGCTATGATTTCGCGTGCGAGGTTTTAAAACCCGGCGGCGCTTTTGTGGCCAAAGTGTTTCAAGGCGGCACAGAAACCGAACTTCTCACGCGCATGAAAAAAGACTTCCGCACGGTGAAACACATCAAACCGCCGTCTTCGCGCAAAGAATCTCCCGAGACGTATGTGGTCGCACAGGGCTTCCGCAAGGCTTGAGAAATCAGTTGGCATAAGGTATAATAAAGGAAGAAACAGGGCCGCTATATGCGGCCTTAATGTTGGGCCACATTAACCGGATGCCGGCGCTCAAATCCTAAAAAATGTGGACTTAGTCCACCAACATTAACCATCCGATTTTGCTTTCCGCATAAAAAATACACCGAACGAACTGAACAAACATGAATGTTGGTCGGGATTTAGGGAAAAATATCTTTACTTTTACCCTGAAACGACTATATATGCCCTGCAAACGACGCATTAAAAGAAAGCGGTTTGCATGGCCAAGACAATCTCCCCCTCGATTCTGATCCCCGAAGCCTACACGTTCGACGACGTGTTATTGCTCCCCGGCGCGTCCGATGTCTTGCCCGATGCGGTTAACACCCAGACCCAACTGACTAAAACCATCCGCCTGAACATTCCGTTGCTGTCATCCGCAATGGATACGGTGACGGAAACCGAAATGGCGATTGCCATGGCACAAAATGGTGGTCTTGGTATCTTGCACCGTAATATGTCCGTCGCCGAACAAGCCGAAATGGTCCGTCGCGTCAAACGTTACGAAAGCGGCATGGTCGTCAATCCGATCACAATAGATCCAGATTCCACCTTGGGTCAGGCCTTGGCAGTCATGCGTCAGCACAGCATTTCCGGTATTCCCGTCACGGAAAAAAGCACGGGCAAATTGGTCGGCATTCTGACCAACCGCGACGTACGCTTTGCAGAAAATATGAACCAGCCAGTGCGCGAGTTGATGACCGCGCAAAACCTCGTAAAGGTTTATAACAAAGTCACAAAAGAAGAAGCGCGCAAGTTGCTCCACAAACACCGCATCGAAAAACTGCTGGTCGTCGATAACAACGAACGCTGCATTGGTTTGGTCACGGTAAAAGATATCGAAAAGGCCCAGAAATTCCCGAACGCGTGCAAAGACGATAAAGATCGCCTACGCGTCGGTGCCGCCATCGGCACGGGTGAGAATTCCATGGAGCGCGCTGAAGCTCTGGCCGATGCGGAACTGGATGTATTGGTTGTTGATACCGCGCACGGCCATTCCAAAGGCGTTATACAAATGGTCGAAAAAGTGCGAAAACTACGCACGAATGGTTTACAGATCATCGCAGGCAACATCGCTACGGGCGAAGCCGCGAAAGCGCTTATCGGCGCTGGCGCAGATGCGGTGAAGGTCGGTATCGGCCCTGGTTCAATTTGCACCACGCGCGTAGTCGCTGGCGTGGGCGTTCCACAATTGACGGCTATCATGAATGTCGCCGAAGAAGCATCGAAACACGGCATCCCCGTGATTGCGGATGGCGGCATCAAATATTCCGGTGACTATGCAAAGGCAATTGCCGCAGGCGCGGATGTCGCCATGATGGGCGGCGCGTTTGCAGGAACGGACGAAGCGCCAGGCGAAATCATTCTTTACCAGGGCCGCTCTTACAAATCATATCGGGGCATGGGTTCCGTCGGCGCGATGAGCGCAGGTTCTGCCGACCGTTATTTCCAAGGCAACGTAAAACAAACCAACAAACTTGTGCCTGAAGGTATCGAAGGACGTGTGCCCTACAAAGGCCCTGTCAGCAACGTCATTCACCAGATGGTGGGCGGTTTGCGCGCCGCTATGGGCTATACGGGTTCCGCCACGATTGCTGACATGAAAAAGAACGCGCAGTTCGTGCGCATGACAGGTGCTGGTTACAAGGAAAGCCACGTGCATGATGTCACCATCACGGCCGAGGCGCCCAACTACAGAACCGAAAGCTGATTGTTATTCGTTGTTTTGAAGTTTCTTGGCTTCACCTTGAACGGCTTCACCGACATCTTCCATGGCTTCGCCAATGGAATCCGCCATTTTTTCTGCAGGCGTTTTCTTGGTGTTCTCGTAAATCAGAAGGCCGAGAATACCGATAAGGGCGATGGCGATAACAGCCAGAATTGCTTTTTGCGACATGATGGAATTCCTTCTTTAAAAAACCGATCATACGGCTTTTCGTGCGGATTGGCTATGGCTGCTGTTCGGTAAAATTAAGGGCCTGAATAAAATAGCCTTTGGTGATATCGAGTATTTTTAAAACATCTTCGTTCGCCGATTTGTATTCACGTTGCAATTCCACTCTTTTTTGCAAAGCTTCGTCTTCAGGGATCAGCTGCAAAGCAATGAAACCCATTCTGTTAAGATCCAAAAGATCCAAAAGGGCGTCCATGCGGCGGCTGGTATGTTCTACGGCTTTGGTAAAAAGTTTACCCAGTTCAAGGCAGCCATCAACATAAGCTTCGCGCGGATTTTGGGGCAATTCGCGTGCGTAATCGAAATATTCCGCTTCTTGCACGGTGTCACGCGTAGTTCCCGTTTGTGCGGAACTGGCTATATAATCGGTCACCATTTCAAAATCATAGCGTGCGGCCGCGGCGCGTTGTTGTACGAGCGGAAGGCGGATAGCGCCATCCGGCTCCGCTTCGTTCAAACGACCCAAATCTTCTTCCGAAAGATTACCGATCTGCGTTAAAAAACTCTGCGCGATATTTTGATGCGCAATGATATCTGCAACCGCAATGTCGGCCTCGGCATCCGTGTAAATATCGGGACGGGCGCGCAGAATAAGTCTTGCGCGGTCGAGCGCTTTTTCCACGATCTCGATGCCGTTTTCAATTTCACGCATCAGATGGTTGGTGTGGTTTTGTAAAGAGCCGCGCTGCATATTCTGCGTAATCTCTTTGGTAAGTTTCATGGTGCCGATATTCGGATAGGGCTGTTCTTGTACGACTTCCGCCCCGCGGCGCAGGAGATCGCCTAGAAAGAACTGTTGTTGCGTCAGTTCCGGTATGGCCGCTTCTATATCATCTGTGGTAATCATGCGTGGTTATGTATAATAAAAGCCGCACAAAAGCAAGGATTTAAGTGTTACAAAGGGGGCATGAACATTCGCAAAGCCATTCATTCCGATATTCCCTCTATAGCAGCCCTCCATATCGAGGGCTGGAAGGGCGCCTATGGCGGTATTGTGGATCAATCCTATCTGGACACCCTCAACCTCGATATGCGGATCAAAAGCTGGACCGAATGGATGGCCTCTGGCGAAAGCGAGGTTTTCATCGGAGAAAAAGACGGCCGGATGGTAGGATTTGTCACGATCGGCCGCACCAAGACCGCGCCGCCCGGATCATCCCCCATACGCCCGTCCCATTCAGGCGAAATTTACGCCCTTTACCTGCACCCCGATGTTTGGAGGCAGGGCATAGGCACGGCGTTGCTAAAACACGGCATGCGCGAGCTGAAGGCCAGAAAACATTCCACAGTGTGTCTATGGGTGTTGGATGCCAATGTCCGCGGCAAGGCGTTTTACGAAAAAATGGGCGGCCAGAAGCTGGGCGGAAAGATGATTGAAATCGGGCCATCCAATTTGAAGGAAATCTGTTACGGCTGGCGCGATACATCTGCCCTATGCGGGTAGGATATGTAAAAATTTTGCCGCATTTACTTGGTTTTGGACACATTTCCGCCACGATTGAAACACCTGCAAAAGAATCTTGCGCATATTTATGTTTTCGGGGCCAAAACGCCCTAAATCCCTCTTGATCCCGCTGTGCTTTTGCACATAGTAGGGATCGCCGAAAGCAATTGTGCAAAGGCTATTAATTCTGAGGACCTAGACTATGAACAAATACATGATGATGCTGGTAGCTGCCGGCCTGATGGTAGCCCCTGTAATGGCAAAAGCTGAAGACCATGCTGCTGACCACGCTGCTCCTGCAGCCGAAGCCGCTGCTGAAGCTCCTGCTACGGCCGCTGTTGAAAAAGAACTCGCTGACGGTACGAAAGTTTCCGTTGAAGGCGATGCAGTTTCCATTGTTGCCGCTGACGGCACGAAAACGGCCGCTCCGGATGGCGAACACGCCCTTAAAGACGGTACGACGATCACCGTAAAAGACGGCAAAATCGTCAAGTAATTGACCTTCCGATTTTTCGGAATCAGACAAAAAGCCTGTCGCATTGCGGCAGGCTTTTTTACATCGCGTAACCAAAAATAATTGCCGAGCACCCTCTTGCATCTGGGCAAAACGATGGCATGATGCCTCTCAGATTTTTTAGAAATAATTCTAAAATTCAACTTTCTTTTGTGGAGATTACCCGATGAAAAAATACGCCCTGATGATGGCATCTGCCGCCCTGATCGCTTCCGCGCCTGCTTACTACGCTTTCCAAGCACAAGCTGAAGAAGCCGCTCCTGCCGCTGAAGCTGTTGCTCCTGTTTCCGAAGAAGCAAAAGCCGCTGATGCTGCCGCTACGCCGGCTGAAGGCACGCCTGCTGAAGCAGCTGCCGCTGAAACACCTGCTTCCGGCGAAGTTCCTGCTGAAGAAAAAGCAGCCGAGTAATTTCGGTTCGCACCTAATTAAAAGCCCGCCAAACCGGCGGGCTTTTTCTTGTCTGAAATTTCTTACGCAGCTTTGTCCATATACGGATAGTCGGTGTAGCCTTCCGCACCACCGCCGTAGAATGTTGCGGGGTTGGGCGCGTTGAGCGGCGCCCCTATTTTTAAACGCGTGACCAGATCGGGGTTGGCGATAAACGGAACGCCGAACGCGACCGCTTCGGCAAGTCCTTCATCCACCGCTTGATTGCCATGACCGGAATCATAACCGCCATTGACGGTGATATTGCCCTGATAGGCTTTGGCGATTTGCGGCGTCACATAAGGCTCGCCTGCAAAAGCTTTGCCCGAATCCGGATACGGCTCCATGATGTGCAGATAGGCCAGATTAAACGGGGTCAATGCGCGCGCATATTCGGTGAAAGTTTTGACGGGATCGGAATCATGCGTGCCGCCATTGGGGTTCGTCGGTGAAATGCGGATGCCGGTTTTATCCGCGCCTACCGCTTTTACAACCGCATCGACAACCTGCAAAGGGAATCGCAGACGGTTTTCGATAGAGCCTCCATATTCGTCGGTGCGCTGGTTCGCGCCGTCACGCACGAATTGATCGAGCAGGTATCCATTCGCGCCATGAATTTCCACCCCGTCGAATCCTGCACGTATGGAACGCTTCGCCGCCGAGACGTAGTCATCGATAATTCCCGGAAATTCCGAAACCTCGAGAGAGCGCGGCACAGTATATTCTTTTTTCCCCGATGCATCGCGGGTAAAACCTTCGGGCTTTAACGCGGAGGGTGCAACCGTGGCTTCGCCGTTCTGGAACACGGGGTGGGAAAGGCGGCCCATATGCCAGAGCTGCAGTACGATTTTCCCGCCACGCTTGTGCACGGCATCGGTGACGCGTTTCCAGCCCGCTTCCATTTCATCGGTGTAAATGCCGGGTGCTCCCGCCCAGCCATATCCTTGTGCTGAGATCGCGGTGGCTTCGGTAATGATCAGCCCCGCATCCGCGCGTTGGGCGTAATATTCGACCATCAGATCGTTGGGAATGCGGCTATCACCCGCGCGGCCACGCGTAAGCGGCGCCATGATGATGCGGTTATTCAAGGAAAGCCCGCCCAATTGGACGGGATCGAACAAGGTTTTGGTCATTTTCTGCCCCTCTGTGGTATTTCTATCAGTGACAATGTATTGCGCCGCAAAAAATTCAAGCCAAAAATCCCAAAAAGTTTTCCTTTGGGCCGTAAAACAGGCTAAAGCTTCGCCCCATGAGACCAGCAGCCCGTATCCAGAGTGCCATAGACCTCCTAGCCCGCATTAACGGGGGCCGTATTCCCATGGACAACACCATCCGTGACTTTATGGCGGCCAGACGTTTTATCGGCTCCAAGGACCGTACAGCGATTGTAGAGCGCGTCTATCGCGTCATGCGCTCCCACGCGCGACTGGGATGGTGGATGGAGCAGGGGGAAATGCAAGATACATCCCGTGCACGCGTGCTCGCCGATTTGATGTTCACGGAAACCCCGACCGAAACAGACCTCGAAACCATATTCATCGGTGGCAAACACGACCCCGATCCTCTGGATGAAAAAGAATTGGCATTCGCGGAATTTCTGCACGGTAAAGAATTAAACGATCCTGCTCAACCCGCGCACATTCGTGCCGAATGCCCAGAATGGGCGCGCGAAAAGCTGGAAACGCTTTTTCGTGGTGAATTCGAAGACCACATGAAGGCGATGATCGATCCCGCGCCTTTGGATCTTCGCGTCAACACGGTAAAAGGCAATATTGACGAAGCGCTGGAATCTTTAAAGAACGATGGCGTGCGCGTGAAGAAAACGCCGTATTCGCCCATTGCGCTTCGCGCGGAAGGCAAACCTTTTATGAGTGATACGAAGGCTTTCAAAAAAGGTCTTGTTGAAATTCAGGATGAAGGATCGCAATTGATCGGCCTTGTCAGTGGTGCCAAGCCCGGCATGCGCGTGCTCGATTTCTGCGCAGGCGGGGGCGGGAAAACGTTGGTGTTGGCTGCCATGATGAACAACAAAGGCAACATTGTTGCCATGGACAATGATTCCCGCCGCCTTGAAAAAGGCCGTCCACGTTACAAAAAGGCCGGCGTGCACAATGTGGAATTAAGATCGCTGGCTGAAGAACAAAACCGCAAATGGCTCCGCCGTCAAAAAGGTACGATGGATGTGGTTCTGGTCGATGCGCCGTGTTCTTCGAGTGGTACGTGGCGCCGCAATCCCGATCTGCGCTGGCTTCATTACGGGCCGTCTTTGGATGAAATCAAACAGATGCAATCGGACATTCTGGACAAGGTGGCCGACAAGGTAAAAACCGGTGGGCGGTTGGTCTATGCAACCTGTTCGCTCTTCCCCGAAGAAAACGAAGAACAGGTGGAAGCGTTCTTGACGCGCCACCCAAGCTATAAATTGCTCGAAGTCTCTGAACTCACGTCCGAAAACCCGCTTCCCTCAACAGGGCCTTATTTGCGCCTGTTCCCGAAAGATCACGCCACGGACGGGTTCTTCGCTGCCGTCCTTGAAAAAACATCCTAAAATCATTTCTTGACAAAGTTGCTTGTTGCCATCTATCACCATAATAGTTGGTAACAAACATCTATGTGGGGTAGTAATGATTATCAAATCCTTATCGGGTCATATTCTTTATCAATCAACACTCAAAACCATGCGTCTGGCGCTGGAAGAATGCGCGGAAAGAGGCATAGATTTAGAGGGCGCGGATTTACGGCGTATGAAGCTTTCCTCCTGTAATCTCGATGGAATAAAGGCGCAAGGGGCGTCTTTCTGGGGTTCCGATCTGGAAGGAACGGATCTGGGTGTAGCCGATCTGTACAACGCAGATTTCCGCTACACAAACCTTAAAGACGTTTGCATGGCGCAAAGCGATTTGCGCGGGTGCGACATGCGTGGGGCATATTTTTCACGCACGATTATCGAGGGTGCCAATCTTGAAAATATTCAAGTCTCTTGTCCCAGCTTCTGGGATTGTGATTTATCGGGCGCGACAGGTTTGACAGGTGCCGTGTTATATCATCTGGGGGAAACCCCCGTTCCGCTCGCCGAAATTCCCTTGATCGTGCGTGGGCTTGAAAAAACACTTGTTTTTGAAGGCCCGTATTGTTTTTGGGGCAACATGCTTTATCGCGGCGGGGATATGCCACCCGCACTGGAGCGCTCTTTGTACACATTAAAAAGCAAGATTGATAAAATCCTGAAGAGTACTCATTCGCGCTCTGCGAATCCCCCTATCCCTAAGATAGTCGGCGGCAGTAACGAAAATTAACTTTTTGGAAAGAAGAAAGCCGTCATAAACAGCACCCATAAACCTATGGTTGTTTTTTTTAGAGAAGGAGTAAAATTATGTTGATGTTACGCACGCCCAAGAAAAATATTTCCAAAAATATCGGCCCTTCATTTCAGCTTTACGATTTGTTGCAATTATCATGCAAAGAGCGGGAATGCCGCGCACAGTGTCTCTATGCCAAGCAAAAATGGAATGATTGGAAAAAATCTGCCCCGAAAATATCTTACCCGCACCTGAAATTTTATACGCATGTGGAAGGGGTTTTATTACGCCGTCATGCGCAGGATGCTGCAATGCTGTATCGTCTGGTGCGCAAAGATCGCATAGCGGCATTCCGCACATACGTCGAAAATTTACCAATTAGATCAGGAATATGCAGAGGTGTCCGATGATTATTTACGTCAGACTGGGCCGCGTTCGCGCCATCACTGTGGAATGTAACAAGGAATTCGGCGGATTGCCGCTCTATAAAAGAAAAAGTTACCATTGCGAAACGATTGTGGATATGCCATATACTCAAATTATATTCACATCAGGAAAATGGACACCGACGAGAAGAGCGGCCAATGACAAACAAAAAACTGGTAAAATTACAATCGATCCTACAGGAACTGATCTCGATTGATCCCGAATTTCCCATTCAATGGGTAACGGTGTTCGCGGAAATCGCAGGCGAAGAAGGTGTTTCCTTGAAAGATATTTCCGACCGTACGGGCATCTCAATGTCCGTGATGTCGCGCACCATCGGTGCATTGTCGAACGCCCGCCGTATGGGTAAACCATATGGTCTTGTCATGGTAAAACATGCACGCGACGACCGCCGTCGCAAGGAACTGTTCCTTTCGGCCAAAGGCAAGAAGCTGGTCGAAAAACTCGAAAAAGCTATCTAGTTTGAGCATGAATTAAAAAGGGCCGGTTGAACCGGCCCTTTTTTTGTTATGCGGCGTTGCTCGCCTTGTGTTTGGATCGCATCTCTTTGGCGGCCTTGACCATGTTCTCGAGAGCCGCTTTCGTTTCCGGCCAGCCGCGGGTTTTCAAACCGCAATCGGGATTGACCCAGATTAGATCGGCGGGCAGAACCTTCGTGGCTTTTTCGAGCAGATTGACCATCTCTTCCACCGACGGCACACGCGGCGAGTGGATGTCGTAAACGCCGGGTCCGATTTCATTCGGATATTTATAGGTACCGAACGCGCCGAGTAGTTCCATTTGCGATCTGGATGTCTCGATGGAAATCACATCCGCATCCAAGGCGCCGATTGATTCGATGATGTCGTTGAAGTCGGCATAGCACATATGGGTGTGGATCTGCGTGGAGTCTTCTACGCCGCTGGCCGAGATACGAAACGCATCCACAGACCATTTTAGGTACGCATCACGGTCAGCATCGCGCAGTGGCAGGCCTTCACGCAGGGCGGGCTCATCTATCTGGATGACCTTGATACCGGCTTTTTCCAGATCAACCACCTCGTCACGGATGGCGAGCGCAATTTGCTTGGCGGTTTTCTCGCGCGGTTGGTCATCGCGTACGAAAGACCAGCACAGGATCGTGATCGGGCCTGTCAACATGCCTTTCATTGGGCGTTTTGTCAGGCTTTGTGCGTATTTGCTCCATTCCACCGTCATAGGGCGGGAACGGGAAATATCGCCGAAGATGATCGGTGGCTTCACGTAGCGTGAGCCGTAAGATTGCACCCATCCATTAGACGAAAAGATGTAGCCGTTCAGTTGTTCGCCGAAATATTCCACCATGTCGTTGCGCTCGGGTTCGCCGTGGACGAGGACATCGAGATCGGCTTCTTCCTGATAACGCACGACATGTTCGATTTCCTTCTTCATGGCGGCGAGATAGGCCTTGTCGTCTATTTCGCCTTTTTTGAACGCGGACCGCGCATTGCGGATATCCGGCGTCTGCGGGAAGGAACCGATGGTCGTGGTCGGGAACGAAGGTAGTTTCAAATCTGCCTGCTGCACTTTGCGTCGCACGTTGAACGGGTTCTTGCGCTTCGACATGGCCGGTGTAATGGACGCCATGCGTCTTTGTACATCATCGTTGTGGATACGCTTGGACGTTTTGCGCGACGCGGCTGCTTTGTCGCTGGCCTGCAAAGCTTCCTTGATCGTCTCGCGTCCGTGCCAGGCACCTTGGGCGAGCGTGGCGATCTCGGTGAGTTTTTGTTTGGAATAGGCCATCCAGTTTTTGATTTCGGGATCGATTTTCGTTTCGACGTCGAGATCAATCGGCGTGTGCAGGAGTGAGCAACTGCCAGAAACACCGAATCCGTCGCCCAGAACCGCTTTGGCTTTTTCGAGTTTGGAAAGCGAGGCGGAAAGATCGTTTTTCCAGACATTGCGTCCGTCCACGATACCGAACACAGGGAAAATGCCCGTTTCTTTGGCTTTCTTGATGCATGCATCCAGTTGATCGGGTGCTCGGACAATATCCACGCCGATGGCTTGCACGGGCAGCGAGAAGGCGAGATCGAGATTGTCGCGCAATCCTTCAAAATAAGTCGGGACGAAAATATTGATTTTCGGCACGGCGTCTTTCAATTGCTTGTAGGCATCTTTGTAAGCCTGCACATATTCGGGTTCAAGATCGAGCGCGAGGCACGGTTCGTCCAACTGGATCCAGTCAATGCCCATGGCCAGCAACTTGTTGCAGATTTCGGCATAAACCGTAACGAGGTTCGGGATCAGCGTGCAACGGCAGGCGCCAAAATCATCGGCTTTCTTAGCGAGCATCAGGAACGATACAGGACCGATCAAAACAGGGCAGGGTTTGAAACCTGCATCCATAGCTTCTTTCGTTTCGGTAAAAATTTTGTCGGTCGAAAGTTTGAATGTCTGGCCCTTTTTGAGTTCAGGTACGATGTAGTGATAATTCGTGTCGAACCATTTGGTCATTTCCATCGCGATCACGTCGCGGCCATTCTTTTGGTTGCCGCGCGCCATGGAGAAATAAAGATCGGGATCGTTCAGATCGTAGCGCTCGGGAATGCAGCCGAACAGGCAGGCCGCATCAAGGATATGATCGTAAAAGGAAAAATCATTGGTGGGAACAAAGCTTATACCCGCTTCCGTTTGCATCTTCCAGTGGCGAAGGCGCAGTTCTTTTCCTGCGGCTATCAGGGCTTCGTGCGGCATTTCACCTTTCCAATAGCTCTCGAGCGCCTTTTTCAATTCGCGTTTTAGGCCGATGCGGGGAAAGCCCAGATTGAGTGCGAGAACCATAATTTTTCCTTTCAAATATAAAGTGACATCAGAATGCGGCGCGGGGCTTGGCCTGTCAAGCCGCGCGGGCCCCGGCATTTCCGAATTTCAGGGCGGTATCCAGATCGTTTATCAGGTCTTGCGGTGATTCTAGCCCGATAGATAAGCGCAACATGCTTTGCGTTATGCCGGCCTTGATCTGCGCTTCGCTATCCATAGCTGCATGGGTCATAGTGGAGGGATGCGCCACGAGACTTTCATATCCGCCAAGCGATTCTGCAAAGCTAAAAAGTTCGAGATTACGGGTAAAGGATTTCACCTCGTCCAAACCGCCCTTGAGTTCGATGGAAAGCATCGCGCCGAAACCTTTTTGCTGGGCTTTGGCTATTTCGTGGCCCGGATGGGTTACAAGGCCGGGATAATGCACCTTGTCCACGGACGGGTGCTTGGCGAGGAATTCCGCTATCTCTCCCGCGCTGTTATTTTGCTGGCGTACGCGCAAATCCAGTGTACGGATGCCGCGTAGCGTGAGAAAGCTATCGAACGGCGCACCTGTCGTTCCTGTACAATTCGCCCACCAGACAAATTTTTCATGCAATTCCTGCGTTTTCGATATCACAGCGCCGCCGATAATATCGCCGTGCCCGTTGATATATTTTGTGGTCGAATGAATTACGATATCCGCGCCAAGATCGAACGGTTTTTGCAAGATAGGAGACAAGAACGTGTTGTCCACGGCCACCAGAGCACCTACACGTTGGGCGATTTTTCTGACCGCCTCTATATCGGTAATGCGAAGCAGAGGATTGCTCGGCGTTTCGATCAAAACCAGTTTCGGTTTACACGCGAACAGCGCAGGTAAATCTTTGGTTTTGGTAAGGTCGGCGTACAAAACCTTAAAATGGCCGCGTGTGCTGCGCGCATTGAGCAAACGATACGTGCCCCCGTAACAATCATGCGGCGCGATCACGAGATCGTCGGGAAGTAATTGTCCAAACACAAGATCAAGAGCAGCCATGCCGGAAGATGTGATGACAGCGTTGTAACCACCTTCGAGCGCCGCTATGGCCGCGCCCAATTCATCGCGCGTCGGGTTGCCGCTACGTGAATAATCATAAGGTCGTTTTTTGCCGAACCCCTCGAAGGAAAAATTGGTCGATAAATAAAGCGGCGGAGTTACTGAACCATGGGTAGGATCCTTGTCCACGCCCGCTCTTGCTGTCTTTGTTGCGTTTTGCCATTCCGTCATATTCGCCTCCTTCAAGCCATAAAAAAACCGCATCGCAGGGGCGATCCGGTTGATAAAAATGCCTGAAGTCAGTGCCTTTTCATCTTCCGGCTTTCGCCGCAGGATTTAGCACCTTGTAATCTTACAGGTTGCTTCAGCGTCTTCGGGCCTGTCCCTCGGCTGATCTGGATGATGGGATTATAAAAACAGAAGATGTTGCGCTTGTCAAAATTATTTTAAGGCGCCCGTGAGCATATCGGCCTTGTTCAGCGTATAGAAATGCAAATGTCTGGCGCCGAGGCGGGACAAATCTTCGATCTGCCAGCGCAATATATCGGCGGCAATGGAAGGATGCGAGGCTTCATCCTGCCCTTCGAATTTCGCGCGGATTGCTTCGGGAATGCAGGCACCGCAACGGTTTGCGAATTTGATCATGTTTTCGTAATTGCCGATCGGAAGAACACCCGGAATAACGGGGGTGTTGATGCCGGTATTTTCGACATTCTTCAAAAACTCCGCATAGCGTTTATGATCGAAAAAGAACTGGGTGATGGCACGGTCCGCCCCCGCCATGCATTTCTTTTTCAATGCCAGCAAATCGGCAGCCGCATCAGGCGCATCGGGATGTTTATCAGGATAGGCGCCGACAGAGATTTCAAAAGGTTTATGCGCCTTGATGCCTTCGATGAAATCGGACGTGTATTGGTAGTAATCCAGATCGGGATCCAGCGGCCATTGAAGATCGGAGGGCATGTCTCCGCGTAGCGCCACGATATGGCGAACACCCATGTCCCAAAGTTTATCAAGATAAGCCCGCAATTCGGTCTTGGTAATTTCGATGAAGGTGAGATGGCAGGCAAGAGGCACATCTGTAACAGAGCGGATCGCCTGCAATGTTTTGAGCGTGCCATCGCGGGTAGAGCCGCCCGCGCCGAATGTCACGGTCATAAATTCAGGGCCAAGGGCTGCAAGCTTTTTCACAGTTTCGAGCAGCGAAGCTTCGCCCTGCGGCGTTTTCGGCGGAAAGAATTCAAATGAGAAGGTCGGTTTTGTCATCGCCGCCAACTATAGCACAGTAAAAATTCTTATGCGATATCGAATGGGGCCCCGTTCATGCCCAACAGTTTTTCGGAACGTCTGTAAACATTCGGATGCGTTTTGCCGATATCCGCGATACGCTCAAAAACTTTGGTGATCATATTGTCTTCGCGCATTTTTTGCGGTTTGTAATCCAGATTGTCACGTTTGTAATGGTCCATAATTCTATGCAGGCCGTCACTCAATGCCCCGGGATCACCCGTCAATTCCGCGGCAATGCGATCCGCTTGAAATTCCTTGCGGCGCGAATAATGTTTGCCGGAAAGGCTTAAAGCTTTCGTGGTGAAATAATTGAGCCCTTGCGCCAGAAGCATGTCGGGCGCTCCGAATGCCACGGACAATCCGGCAATCGCCAGATTTCTAACAACGGATTTTGTATTTTTAAGAAATTCTTTTTCTTGCGGGATTTCTTCGTCTAACCCCATGCCGATTTTGACAAGACCTCCCGCGATTCCGCCTATCACGTTCGCCGCATAAAAAAGCCCGAAGTTTTTCCAGCTGCTGAATGTGGTAACAACCGCGTTCAATCCCGTAAGAAGAATGGCGGGCGTGGAAAGATAGCTTAGAAAATCCCGTTTTACATGATGGCCCGCGGCAATATGCCCGACTTCGTGCGCCACAACGCCGCGCAATTCGCGTTCATCCAGTTCGCGCGCGATGGGCCCGTTGACGACCACGCTCCCGTGCTCTTCATGCTTGAACGCAAAGGCGTTGGCTTTTTTGTTATATTCCTCGCGCAGCATGTTGCGGAATATGCCTGTTAGGCCTTTGTCTCCGTACACTGGGTGGGTTTTGTTCGCGAAAAGGGATTGCGGTGTCTGGTCCAGATCGAGACGCCGCGTAAATTCCTCAACCCATCCTTCTATCTTGCGGGCGAGGGGGTGTTTTCTTGGATTTCCGTTGAGGTCCGTTTCGGATCTTTCTTCGGAAATCGCCTTGTGCATGGCGCGGCTGATCATAGGACCCAGGCCAAACTTGATGCCCAATGTTCCCGCAATCGCCAAACCGGTGAGAATAGGTGGAAAACCCAGCGCAAAAAATGCGCCGGCTGCTATGCCGCCCGTTACACCGATATGAAGAAGAAAATCCCAATGGTCCTTAAGGGTATTAGCCCTAAGACGCTTCATTTACTCTCCCTGTGGTCGACTTTTTATTTTTTTGTAAGTCTTGAGACGACCATACCCCCGAATCACGAAAAATTCAACAAAATCTATAAAAACACGACCTCCATCTGCGTCTTAAAGCTTGATCTGACAATACTTTTTGGCTAAAAATAGTCATGACAAGCACAGCCACAAAATCCTCCGTACATTCTCTCCCTCAACATGATCGTATTCTGATCCTTGATTTCGGATCACAGGTCACGCAGCTCATTGCAAGGCGTCTTCGTGAAAGCGGGGTTTATTGCGAAATCTGGCCGTTCAATCAGGCCGAAGAAGCGCGGGTAAAAGCGTTCAATCCCAAAGGGATTATTTTTTCAGGCTCTCCGTGCAGTGCTTATTCCACTGACGCACCGCTTCCGCCCACCTATATATATGATCTGGCTTTGCCCATCTTCGGCATCTGTTACGGGCAGCAAGTGATGATGCATCAACTGGGCGGCAAGGTCGAAGGCGGCGGAGATCGCGAGTTCGGGCGCGCCTATATCGATGTGACGGAGAAAAGCGCGATCACAGAAGGTGTGTGGTCGCAAGGCGCACATGAACAGGTGTGGATGAGCCACGGCGACCGCGTGACCAAACTCGCTCCCGGTTTCAAAGTCATCGCAAAATCCGAAGGCGCCCCCTATGCGATCGTATCCAACGAAGATCGCCGTTTCTGGGCCACGCAGTTCCACCCCGAAGTCATGCACACGCCCCATGGCGCCCAGCTGCTCAAAAACTTCACGCATAATATCTGTGGCTGTAAAGGTGATTGGACCATGGCGGCTTTTCGCGAAGAGCAGATTGCCAAAATCCGAGCGCAGGTCGGTAAAGCCAGAGTTATCTGCGGCCTTTCGGGCGGGGTTGATTCATCAGTTACGGCCGTACTTCTGCACGAAGCCATCGGTGATCAACTGACCTGTATCTATGTCGATACGGGCATGATGCGTGCGGGTGAATCCGAACAGGTCGTAAAAATGTTCAGGGACCATTACAACATTCCGCTCATACACAAGGACTCTTCGGAATTGTTCTTGAACGCGCTGGCGGGTGTGAGCGACCCTGAAACCAAACGCAAGACCATAGGCAAACTCTTTATCGATGTGTTTGATGCTACGTCCAAGGAAGTGGGTGGCGCGGAATTCCTCGCGCAAGGCACATTATACCCCGATGTCATCGAATCTGTTTCCGTCACAGGCGGTCCTTCGCAGACTATCAAATCCCACCACAATGTCGGCGGCTTGCCTGATTATATGAAATTGAAGCTCGTCGAACCGATGCGCGAGCTTTTCAAAGATGAAGTGCGTGCGCTGGGCCGTGAGCTGGGCATGCCGGAAGACTTCATCAAACGCCACCCGTTCCCGGGTCCGGGCCTTGCCATCCGCATTCCCGGTGAAATCACGCGCGAGAAACTCGAGATACTTCGCAAGGCTGATACGGTCTACTTGGAAGAAATCCGCAATGCAGGACTGTATGATGCCATCTGGCAGGCCTTTGCCGTATTGCTCCCCGTCAAAACTGTGGGCGTTATGGGGGATGAGCGCACTTATGATCATGTATGCGCCATCCGCGCCGTCACCTCGACCGACGGCATGACCGCGGACTACTATCCGTTCCCGCATGATTTCCTTGGCCGCGTTGCAACACGCATCATCAACGAAGTCCGCGGTATCAACCGCGTTGTCTATGACATTACATCCAAGCCGCCCGGCACAATCGAGTGGGAATGATGTAAGTGACGTTGGCAATGAAAGCGCATTGCGAGAAGTGCGAAATTCCTACGAAACCCACGGATACTGCGGCTTTCATCTGTTCTTACGAGTGCACATTTTGTGAATCTTGCGCGCGCGAAATGAATTACATCTGCCCGAATTGTCAGGGCGAACTCTTGCGCAGGCCTGTGCGCAAAAAATCTACATAATAGAGTCATCATGGATGTGGCTTCTGAGTCACACCTGTGGGTTTTTCGGGCGCTACCATAGAAATCGTTTTTTTTATATTGAAAATGGAGTACACTGATTCGCGTGTAACTACTTCTTAACCTTTTCCTGAGAAGTTCAGGAAACCATTCAATATTGAAGGAGATGGAGACTATGGCTACGAAAAAGAAACCTGCCAAGAAAATGGCAACTTCCGTTGTGAAGAAAACTGCTAAGAAAAAAACAGCTGCTAAGAAAAAGCCAGCTGCCAAAAAGAAAAAAACGGTAAAAAAAGCCGTTAAAAAAGTTGTTAAAAAAGCCGCCAAGAAAAAACCGGCCGCTAAGAAAAAAACAGCTAAGAAAAAAAGATAAGCTTCGCTAATTAGCGAGCTATTTTTGCTTTTTAACATCCGCGTCAGGGTCTTCCCGGCGCGGATGTTGCTTTTGGGGCTGGTTTTTGCGGCTTGTCTGTCATATTATGACCATAGTTGACCGCCATTAGTATTTCGCAGGCGGCTACACCTTCCTCTTCGGCGTATTCCGCCTCTCGTTTCAAAGTTTAAAGGTTAAATTGTTATGTCTCCCAAGCAGAGCTACTGGAGCCGCGTTAAGAATTGGGCGTCCACATTGCCTTATCTCGGCAAAGCGTTCGGCGCCATCAAAACCGCCGGCGCGGAATTGCTCCGCCTGCCGCCGCCGCGCGCACCCGACGACGTTGCCAATACCAAACAGTATGAAGAGCATAAATCCAAATCCTATATGGATTTAAAAATGGCGTTCCGCGATATCGGGCGCATGAATGCTATCGTTGAAACACTGGGCAGGGATTTTCTCACCGCCATGCCCGAAGGTGCGTATGTTTCGCGCCTCGGCCAGATTGCGTTCTTGTTCCGTCGCATGCATGAGGAACTCGCCAACGAAAATATAGCGAACCTCATTAATGAAGCGCAGGATCATCAAAAGAAGGACCCCGGTAACTGGGAGGTATGGGACAAGGCGAATTTGCGCGAGATGGAAACCATGTATCGCCACGTATCGCACGTGCCACCTGACCTAATGGAACGAAAAGCGCGGCTTGCTTATGAAGGGCGGCGTAAGCACCGTGACGTTTTGAAATGCGATGACTGGGATGAAGCGCGCCCCTTCCTCGAAGATATGGTCGACCTACAGCGCCGGATCGCGGATGCAAAAATCCTCAAAGACAACGACCACGCCACCGACGCGCCGTATCAGGCGCTCTTGCGTGAGTATGTCCCGGGCGCACGCTTAACCGAAGTAGACGCACTGTTTGATCGTCTGGAGACCAAACTCAAAGAAATTCTGCCATGGGTGCTGGACGAGCAGGCGAAGCGTCCTGAACCGCAACCTTTGATCGGTCCTTTCCCCGCGGCGCAACAAATGTGGCTCAATAAGTCGCTGCTCAAAGTCATGGGTTTTGATTTCACCCGCGGGGGTCTATATGAAACGGGACATAACCCTGTCGAGGGCGGTACGCCGGACGACACACGTCTTGTCATCAAAACATCTGATGCAGGCAACTTTCTCGATTCCATGAAATCCGCGCTTCATGAAGGTGGCCATGGTATTTATATCCAAGGCCTGCCGCGTGAAACATGGCGCTACCAGCCCGTCGGACAGGATCTGGGCGCGGCCATGCAAGAATCCCAAGCTTTGCTCATAGAAATGATTCTGGGGCGCACAAAAGAATTCTACCGCTATCTGGCTCCGCGCGTCGAAGGCCTGTTCCAGAAGTTCGGTGACCCCGCCATGACGGCGGACAATATCTACCGTCTAAAAACGCGCGTAAAGCCTACCTTGGATCGCAAGAGCGCGGACGAGGTAACGTACTTCTTCCATATCCGCCACCGCATGCGGCTGGAGCGCGATATGATCGCGGGCCGCCTGAAGGTTAAAGACCTTCCCGAGGCATGGAACGCGGGCATGAAGGAACTGCTCGGTATTGAACCCACCACGCACGCCCAAGGCTGTCTGCAGGATGTGCATTGGTTTGTCGGCAAGTTCGGTTATTTCCCCGCATACACGCTGGGTCACATGATAGCTGCGCAGATACACGATAAGATGAAACGCGAAATTCAGAATATTCCCGAATTGATGGCGTCTGGTGATTTCATGCCGATCCAGCAATGGCTGGCGGCGAAGGTTTACTCACAAGGTCGTTTATTCCGCACCGATGATCTGCTGATGGAGGTTACGGGCTCGAAATTAACCCCCGGTCCGCTGATTAACCATCTTCAAGACCGCTATCTCGAAGCTGCATAAGCTTGAACGATCGGCCTATTTCTGATAATGTCGCCCGCTATGGTTAAGTTTATCTCCACACGCGGTGATTCCACGCCCAAAAGCTTTGTTGATGTGATGCTGGCGGGCCTCGCGCCCGATCAGGGCCTCTATGTGCCCGATCAATGGCCACAGATTAACGTGAAGAAACTCGCCGGGCTCTCTTACCCCGAGATTGTCTACAATGTGATCAAGCCTTTCGTGGGCGGTGAAATCCCCGACGACGATCTGCATGAAATGATTGTCGATGTATACAACAACAATTTCAAACACCCTGCCGTTGCACCATTGGTGCAGGCCGACCAGTCCACATGGATCATGGAATTGTTCCACGGGCCAACGCTGGCGTTCAAAGATTACCCGCTGCAATTGCTTGGCCGTCTGTTCGATTACGTCCTCGAAAAACGTGGGCAACGTCTGACGATTGTCGGTGCGACATCGGGTGATACGGGTTCCGCCGCCATCGAAGCGATGCGCCATTGCAAGAATATCGATATTTTTATCATGCACCCCGAAGGCCGCACCTCCGATGTGCAGCGCCGCCAGATGACGAGTGTCATTTCCCCGAACGTGCACAATATAGCGCTTCGGGGGACGTTCGATGATTGCCAAAACGCGCTGAAAGCCATGTTCAAGGATGAAACATTTCGCGATGAAATGCGTTTGTCCGCTGTGAACTCCATCAACTTCGTGCGTATCGCGGCGCAGATAGCTTATTACTTCGCGGCAGGTTCCGCACTGGGCGCAGGGGATCGCAAAATCTCTTTTGCCGTTCCGACAGGCAATTTCGGCAATGTTTACGCGGCCTTTTCTGCCAAACAAATGGGCCTGCCCATTGAAAAACTAATCATCGGTTCCAACCGCAACGATATCCTGACGCGTTTCTTTGAAACCGCCAGCATGACCACAAGCACGGTTGAACCGTCATTGTCACCAAGCATGGATATTCAGGTGTCGAGCAATTTCGAACGTTACTTGTTCGAACTCGTGGGTCGCAAACCCGAAATCGTACGCGGCCACATGGATTCTCTAGCCCAAAGCGGCTCTTACACCATCGATGATAAATTGATGGCAAAGGCGCGCGAAACCTTCAGCGCGCAACGCTGTTCCGATGCCCAAACCACCGTCGTCATCCACGATTTCTTTAACGAAGCTGGCTACACGCTGGACCCGCATACGGCCGTGGGTTTCCACGCAGCGCGCCTTGCGAAACTTGATCCTGCAATTCCGCTTGTCGTGATGGCAACGGCGCATCCCGCGAAATTCCCTGCTGCCGTTAAAGAAGCAACGGGCGTGCATCCGGAATTGCCCACGCATATGGCCGATCTCTATGAACGCAAAGAAAAATTTGTGGTTCTTCCGAATGATTTGGCACAGCTGAAATCATTCATCCGCGCGCCCTCCTATCTATAGAAGTTAACGTTAACTTTTGCGTCAATTTGCTTTCTTAAAACCAACTTTGGTACCCTTCATAAATAATTAAAAAATATTAACAAGGGGTACGAGATGAAGGATCACGAGTACAGGACAACTGTTCTGGACAGCGGCTTGACTGTTCACACCATAAATATTCCCAGTGTACCAAAAATTTATTATGAAGTTCTGGTTAAATCCGGTGCCGCTTCAGAATACGGAAAAACCGGCGTTGCACATTATCTCGAACATATGTTCGGCTATGGCTCTTCCCAATTCGGGGAAAAGGATATGCTGCCTTATTTTGGTAAAAAAGGCGGAGAATATAATTTCACCACGTCATTTATTTACACAAATTATCATGCGCACGCCTTGCCGCATAAAGTACGAGAGTATAGTGAGCGTATTGCAACGGTTTTGACGGATCCAATTTTTACTCCCGATCACGTGGAGAAAGAACGGAGTCCGATTCTCTCCGAAGAATTGCAAACCAGAGACCGGCTGAAAAACGATGCGGATGTGCATTTGCTGCCGTTGATGTATGGCAATCACAGACATGGAAACGTTGTTATCGGATTGCCCGAAGATATTGCCCGGATTAGCTACGAAGACCTTCGCAGTTATTACGATTCTGTCTATGTTGCATCGAACATGCATGTAATTGTTGTAGGCGACGTGGAGCATGACGAATGGGTAAGGGAAACCGAGCGTCAGTACGCAACCTTGCCTCAGCGTCCGGCAAGTATAACTATGGAGCCGCTTTTCATCCAGGGAGGCACGCACAGAAGGCAGATGGACCTTGAGGCAATGGAATTGAGGATAGGTTTTGTCCTGCCACAGACAGACGCCCTTCATGCTGCCCGTGACAACATAGTCTCAAGTTTGATCAATCAGAAATTGCATGAAGTCCTGAGGGATGAAAAAAAACTGGTTTATGGTGCTGGTGCTTACATGAATACCAACGGATCCGAAGAAATATTGACTATACGCACCTCTTTGGACCCATTGAAAGCAGAAGAAGTAATCGGAGAAATTTTTGCAACGCTTACCGATTATGCGAAAAATATTACGGCACAAGATATCGAATCATTCAAAGCCAATCATGAAGAGTTTTTGGCGGACAACCATACTTATCCGCGATATCAGGGAAGTAGACTATCCTCCATGCTGAGTCATGGCCGCCAATATTCATCCTTGATCTATGAAATGGAAGTAGCAGAAAATATCACGACGGATGAATTGCGGTCTTGCATGAGAACTATGATCAACGGGCGGGCATTCATGTCTGTAGCAGCTTCGTCTGTTGACATACCGTCCGTAAATAAATATGTAAATAATATGAGAAAAGAACTAGCTATTGATGGAATTGGCGCGAACTCTAATATAAAAGAGGAGTTTAACCCTACAGATCCTTAAGGAACGCCATGTCCACAAAAGTCACCACCCTCGATTCCGGCCTTCGGGTCATCACCGATACTGTGCCCGAAATGGAAACGGTGGCTGTGGGGGTGTGGGCGGATGTGGGAACACGGCATGAGGATTTAAAACACAACGGCGTTGCTCATATGGTTGAACATATGATGTTCAACGGCACGCCCACGCGCACATCGTTACAAATCGCAGAAGCGGTCGAGGATGTGGGCGGGCAGATCAACGCTTATACCTCTCGCGAAATCACGGCGTACTACATCCATATTCTTAAAAACGATATGCCGATGGCCATGGATATTTTGTCCGACATTCTGCAGCGTCCGACCTTTCCGGACCACGAGTTGGAAAAGGAACGCGGCGTTATTTTGCAGGAAATCGGGATGACCAACGATACGCCCGATGACATGGTGTTCGATTATTATCAGGAAACTGCCTATCCGAACCAGGCGTTAGGCGCTCCTATTCTCGGGCGCGAAGAAATCATCGAAAACATGAAAAAAGATACGTTGTACGAATATGTGCACCGCTTCTACACACCCAACAAACTGGTTATTTCCGCTGCGGGCAAAGTGGATCACGATTCCTTTGTAAAAACGGCACAGGAAATGTTTGCGCATTTGCCCAAAAATACGAATGAAACCTATGAACCTGCCAAATATGGTGGCGGAGAGATGCGCGTGGAAAAGGATCTGGAGCAGGCCCATGTTGTGCTGGGTTTTAAAGGCATCCGCCGCGATGATCCCGATTTCTTTTCAGCAAGCGTTCTGGGCACCGTGCTGGGCGGTGGTATGTCATCCCGTCTGTTTCAAGAGGTACGTGAAAAACGCGGCCTTGTTTATTCCATATATTCCTCGCATTCCGCCTATCATGACGATGGGCAGTTCGAAATTTATGCAGGGACGGGCCCTGAATCGCTGAACAAACTGATTCCCGTGACTTGCATGGAACTGGTGAAAATCATGCAAACGCCTATCTCCGAAGCCGAACTAAACCGTGCCAAGGCACAGTTGAAAGCAGGCATTCTAATGAGCCGTGAATCCATGCTATCCCGCTCCAACCGTCAGGCGAAATACCTGATCAATTACAATCGCGCACCGGACATCAAACAGATTATCGGACTCGTCGATAATGTGACACCCGAAAGCGTGCAGCGCATGGCGCAGAAAATTTTTGCAGGAAAGCCGACGCTTGCTGCGTTCGGTCCCGTCAAGGAACTCGAAGCCTACGAAAAAATTCACGAACGTCTGGCGGCTTGACCTATGTGGCCGCGCAAAACATTGACGGCCGCACAGGATGTAAAACTGCAAACCAAAAACCTTTTTTTGCGCCGCGCATGGTACACCGATTACGAGGATTGGGCACAGGTCCGCTCTCGAAACCGCACTTTTCTGGAAGAATATGAACCTACATGGCCGAAGGATTGTCTATCCGAGGCGTTTTTCAAACGCCGCGTGGAACGTCTGGTCGATGATGCCCGTAGTGATCGCGCTTATACTTTTCTGATATTCGAAAATACCGATCTGGAACTGATCGGCGGCATTAACCTTAACAATGTTGTGCGGGGAGCGGCGCAATATGCATCTTTGGGATATTGGCTTTCAGAAGAATGGCAGGGCAAGGGTTTTATGACGCAAGGCGCCCGTGCTGTTCTGGGATATGCGTTCACCGATTTGCGGTTGGAACGTGTCAATGCGGCTACCCTGGTTCACAATAAAAAGAGCCGCGCTATGCTGGAGCGTCTTGGCTTTGCCGAAGAAGGTTTTGCGAAATCCTACATCCAGATTGCAGGAAAACGACAGGACCATATTCTCTATGGACTTAATGCCGAAGATTTTAAAGAAGGGTTTTCAGGCACGGCCTGAAATGCCGGAAATCGTGCCGGGCGTAACGCCGATAATCGTAAATGCCTTTTCCCACATATCATACGCGGACGTATCGAACACGATTTCGTGGCTGGCGGGGGCGGTGAGCCAGACGTTGTCCTGCAGTTCCTTTTCCAGTTGTCCCGCGCTCCAGCCCGCATAGCCAAGCGTAAAAAGCATCTTTTCGGGGCGGTAACCGCTTATCACCGTGCGCAGTGTGTCAATCGTTCCGCTGATCGAAAAATTGTCATCGACCACAATAGTGTCTTTTTGTGAAAAATCCGAAGAATGTATCAGAAAGCCATTCACCCCTTGCACGGGCCCTCCGGACAAAACAGGCGTTTGCAGGATTTTTGGGTCTATCGGCTTTCCGGCCAGACCAATTTGATGCAAAACTTCCTTAAAGTCGGGGGAAGGCAGGGGGCTGTTGATTGCCATGCCCATCGCGCCTTTGCGGTCATGCACACACATAAAGATGACCGAGCGGTGAAAGCGCGGGTCATTCATTTGCGGCATGGCGATGAGGAGATGGCCTTTGAGGGAGAAGAATTTTTGATCGTTCATGAATGAATCATCGGGGAAAAAAAGATTCGATGCAACAAGGATATAAATTTTTTACCGAAGAAATGGACAGGTCCCACTTTCGGAAAAACCTTTTGCCAGAAGAGTGTGCCCCGCACGATTCGGATGGTTGAAGTCTATTTTATCCCCTTTATTATACACAAAATAAGTCCCCGCAGGCGTATCTTGAGCCTGTTCTGAAAAAGCGTTACGTCCGTCATAGACGGCAGGAAAATTTAAAGTTCGTAAAAATAATTTCTGCGCGGAACCTTCAAGAAATCCGTCTTCCCATTTAATGCCAAGATCATAATAGGTTTTTGCCGCTTGCTTGGAAATCTGCATTTCATACGGGAATATGATCAAACAAAAACCTATATTCTTTTGCGCCAATGTTTCCTGCACTTTATTCAGTCTTTGCGCGGTTTTTTGAACGATATCTTTATTATCCTGCGGGAAAAGTTCCACCTCTTTAAAGCCTGTATGCCCGTATCCATGCTGTTGCAGAAGATTTTTCGCCCCTGTGCGCAGTGCGGTGTAAAGATAGGATTTTCCGCGCAATCCATCTAAATTCTTTTGCAAGAATATATGCATTTTTTGTAATAAACGCTCATCCGCTTTCTGGTTTTCGGTGACAACAGGCTGGCTGCTGTCATTGGGGGGCGGAAGAATGTCATTGAGATTGAATCCGTACACAACATAATCGATACCGTATTTTTCGATTGTGTTGAGCAATATGGTTTCATGCAATCCGTTATCCATCATGGCAAATGTCCAGTGATCGAATGAAGGATACTGCCGTTCCAGAATATCGCCCATGCGGAATTCATCCCCCGCACCGATACCCATTATAACGGAATCTCCAAAATATCCTATGCGGGACTTAGGCGATTGCATATCGAATTCCGTATCGGGAAATCCTTTGCTGTTAACCGCAATGGTGCCATAGGGGTAAACATATTTACCTTCCTTCTGAATGGCCGTGTAGTAACCGATATTATAGGGAAGCGTAAAGCGCAGGGCGATTTCCAGCACGAGGATGATTAAAAGAAATGTGACAGCGATAACACCGAGCAAAGTTTTCTTGGGGTTTCTTTCGAATATACTCATCAATCGTTCCCAAAGCGTGCTCTGTGGTCGTTTACGTGCGTCAAGTCCTGTTCGGATTTATACAGCACGCAGTTTTCGACCACCAGCATATCGATATCGCACCCCATGAAACACTTAAAAGCGTCTTCGGGGGTGCAAACAATAGGCTCGCCGCGCACATTGAAAGATGTGTTGAGCAACACGGGGCATTCCGTGAGTTTATAGAATGCGGATAAAAGCGCATGGAATTTGGGGTTCGTCTGCATATGCACGCTCTGTACACGGGCGGAATAATCGACATGTGTTGCGGCAGGAATTTGTGATCTTGCGTTTCTAAGCCGCTCAAAACCGGTGCCCGTATCTTCACCCCCTGTGCGTTTCGATGGTTTTACAGCTGCCGTCAAAAGCATATAGGGCGAAGATTTTTCCAGATCAAACCATTCGCTCATATGCTCAAACAAAACGGCCGGTGCAAAAGGGCGGAAGGATTCGCGGAATTTCACCTTCAGATTGAGCGTTTTTTGCATGGAAGCCGAACGCGGATCAGCAAGGATAGAACGGGCACCCAATGCACGCGGACCATATTCCATCGCGCCCTGAAACCAACCCACGATTTTCTGGTCAGCCAAGGCTTTTGCAGCTATTTCGGCAACATCGTTAGAAACATGGAATTTAGCACCGAGCGCAGAGAGCCTTACTTTGACATCGTTTTGGTCGAAAGACGGGCCCAAATGGCCGCCCTTCATGGAATCCTGATCGAAAAACACATCGCGTTGGTTTTTATGATGTAGATAGAATGCCGCAAGGGCTGCACCTACCGCGCCGCCCGAGTCGCCTGCGGCGGGTTGAATCCATATATTCTCGAACAAGCCGCTTTTCAGGATTTTGCCGTTGGCAACACAGTTTAGGGCGACGCCCCCAGCAAGGCAGAGATTTTTAATGCCGCGTTGCTCGCGTGCCAATGACTGCAAGATCTTAAGCAGAATTTTTTCGATCACGGATTGAATTGATGCCGCAACATCCATATGAAATTCGGCAATTTCATCCTCGGGCGTCCGGGGCTCGGTTTTAAAAAGATCATGGAACTTTTCGTTCGTCATGGTTAGGCCGGACATATAATTAAAATAAGACATATCGAGCCTGAAGGACCCGTCATCTTTGACATCGATCAAATGTTTGAGAATTAGGTCTTCGTACATGGGACGACCGTAAGGGGCAAGACCCATCATCTTGTATTCGCCCGAATTAACTTTAAACCCCAAATACGAAGTAAATGCCGAATATAAAAGCCCCAGCGAATTCGGAAAGAGTATCTCTTTTTCTATCTCGAGCGAGGCGCCCTTGCCTATCCATAGGCTCGAAGATGCCCATTCACCCACACCGTCCATGCATAAAACAACCGCTTCTTCAAAAGGCGAGGGATAAAATGCACTGGCGGCGTGACTGAGGTGATGGTCTGAAAAAAGAAGTTTTGAGCGAATGGATTTTTTGCTTTCAATATTTTCAAGTGCGCACAAACGATCAGTCAGAATACGCTTTTGGAAAAGCTTTTCATGAAGCCATACAGGCATAGCGGTTTTAAAAGATTGGAAACCTTTAGGAGCGGTAGATAGATAGGTTTCCAGTATGCGTTCAAACTTCAAAAACGGCTTTTCGAAGAAAACAATATTATCAAGATCCGCCAATGTGACATTTGCTTGTTTCAGGCAAAAACGGATGGCTTCCGTAGGGAATCCGCTGTCATGTTTTACGCGTGTGAAACGCTCTTCCTGTGCGGCGGCGATAATCTCGCCGTCTTTGATAAGGGCGGCGGCGCTGTCGTGGTAAAATGCGGATATGCCAAGGATAATCATATTTTTAGAACAGCGTGTATATAAAGACGCCCATCGCCGAACCTTTGACGGCAAAAAGCAGGCTTCCGACTAAAAGAAGAACGGCCATGATGGGCAACATCCAGAATTTTTTGCGTACCTTCAAAAATAGCCACAGCTCTTGCAAAAATTCCATGATGTTTCCTAAAACTGATATTTCATAGGATTGGGCAGATCGTGGTCCCTGCGTTTTTCCCAATAAGTAATGCGATATGGGTCAGGCCTTTTTTCGATAAGGTCCTTTTGCATCAGACGCAGCACATATGCACCCGGAATAAAACAGACAACGAATATAAATCCCATGAGAACGGGCGTTATCACTGCAGAGATTTTGGGGGCTATTTTTAAAAATATATTTTTGACAGGCTCTATCCACGCGGTCTTTTTGAATGTGATGCCTAGCGTCACAGAGGAGAGAGTCAGCAACGCGCACGAAAACCATCCGAATGAAATGAGGAGATGCAAAACGCCAATTATTCCCAGAACGCCTGCGAGCGTAAAACCGAATACACGATCCGAGGGGATTTTTGTTTGCTGATGGCTTCGCAAATCCTCGTGGAAATTCAGATTTTCGGGTGTTTGAGACATGCCCCAGTTTTAGCCGAAAAAACCAATGCTTACAATGGGATCAGTAGAGGCCGCCGGTGCCGTCGAAACCGCCATTGCCGCTGGCAGGGGGCTGTTGTTCCTGTTGCGGGGGATAAACAGGCGCTGGTGTGGGCGCGGAATCGCGTTCACGGGAAAAAGATGTAAAGGCATCATCCGCGGGCGGGAAGGGTTGTGGCTCCAGTTCGGGCGCTTGATTGGCATAAGGATCCGTACCGTACATGGCGGCATCCTGCGTATTCGGATTTTCGGTCCCTTCGCCATATTCAAGCGCTTGTTCTGCTCCCAGAACCGTGTTGTTCAAAACATAATCGTCCAGATTGGGTTCCGTACCCGTCACGAACGCTTCCCAGATTACATGGGGATCGCCCGGCATGGCGGCGCGCCCGGTGTCTGCATTGATGCGCACGTTCTTTATGCCCGGCGGAACACGGAAAGGCGTCGGCGGTGTATCTTTCAAGGCTTCTTTCATGAACTCGCCGAAGATAGGTGCGGCGGTGGAGCCGCCCGTCTCGCGCTTGCCCAAAGATTTCGGGCCGTCGAAACCCACGAAGACACCGACTACCAAGTCGGGCGAAAATCCGACAAACCAAGTGTCTTTGGATTTGTTGGTCGTGCCTGTTTTTCCGGCAAGCGGACGGCCAAGTGCCGCAAGTTTCGCCGCCGTACCGCGTTGAACAACACCCTCGAGAATGCTTACCATCTGATAAGCCGTACGCTCATCGGCGATTTGCTCTCGCCCGTCGGGAACGATAGGTGTTGTCTGTCCGTCCCAGCGGATGAGTTTCCCGCAATTCGGGCAGGGGCGCTTGTCATACGAATACACCGTTTCTCCATGGCGGTTTTGGATACGGTCGATAATGGTCGGTGTGATTTTCTTGCCGCCATTGACCAGCATGCCGTAAGCTGAGGTGAGTTTGAGCAGCGTCGTTTCACCTGCACCAAGCGCGTAGGATAGATACGGTTTCATATCATCGGCGATACCAAAGCGCTTCGCGTATTCCACGATCGTAGGCATGCCCAAGTGATCGGCCAAACGCACGGTCATCAGGTTTCTGGATTTTTCCACGCCGGCACGAATAGGAGTTGGTCCATAATATTCACCGGAATAATTCGTGGGACGCCAGAAATCGCCGGGTGCTTGCTCCATAACAAACGGCGCATCGAGAACGCGGGTTGCAGGTGTAAAACCTTTATCCAAGGCTGCCAGATAAATAAACGGCTTGAAGGCAGAGCCAGGCTGGCGTTTGGCTTGCGTAGCGCGGTTGAATTGTGAAGGGCCATATTTCCAGCCGCCTTGAATGGCCAGAACACGCCCCGTGTGCGGGTCCATGGCAATGAGCGCGCCTTGCACTTTGGGAAGTTGCTGTAGAGCCCAAGCCTTGTCTTTCTTTTGCACCAGAATGACATCGCCGACTTCAAGCACCTGGTTGACACCCGTGATTTCAGGGCCGAGCGCATAGCATTCTTCAAGACATTTGCGCGCCCATTGCACATTGAGAAGAGGAAGCGAGGCCGTGGATTTGTCCGCAAAGCCGATCTTCGCATTTTGCGCGCCGTTTTCGAGCACGATCGCCAGAACCCAGTCATCGGGCATGTCATCGGGTTCTTCCACGCCGATCAATTGATCGGGCCAGCTTTCCATGGAATCGAAATGCGCCACGGGTCCGCGCCAGCCGTGGCGGCGATCGTAATCCATCAAACCGTCACGCAAGGATTTAACGGCAATAGCCTGAAGGCGCGGATCGATGGAAGTACGAACCGTAAGACCACCCTTATAAAGACTGTCCTCACCGTATTGTGCTTTCAACTGGCGGCGCACTTCTTCGGCGAAGAACGGTGCGGATACCACATCGGATTCATCTTTAAGGGTCATGGCCAGCGGTGAGGCCTTGGCCAGTTCTGCTTGGGATGCCGTGATGTAACCGTCTTCTTGCATACGGTCGATAACCCAGTTGCGGCGGGTAAGCGCGGCATTGTGCTTTCGGATGGGGTGATAATTGTTGGGTGCTTTGGGAAGGGCCGCGAGATAAGCGACTTCGGCAACATTCAAATCATCGAGCTTTTTATCAAAGTAGGTTTGCGCCGCCGCGGCCACGCCATACGATCTCTGGCCCAGATAAATTTCGTTTAAGTACAATTCCAAAATTTGGTTTTTGGTCATCGCCTCTTCCATGCGCGTGGCGAGGATGGCTTCCTTGATTTTGCGTTCGTACGAACGCTCGTTGGTCAGCAAGAAGTTTTTGGCGACCTGCTGCGTGATGGTTGAGGCGCCTTTCATGCGGCCGCCCTTGTGCAAAAAATTTGTGACAGCGGCACGGGCAATAGCTTTCACGTCTATGCCGGGATGTTTGTAAAAATTCTGGTCTTCGGAGGATATGAAGGCGTTCTTCACGAGGTCCGGCATGCTTTCCACAGGAACGAACACACGCTTTTCCTGCGCGTACTCGGCCAGCAGTCTTCCATCCCCCGCATAAATACGCGTGACGATGGGAGGTTCATACTTTTTAAGTTGGGAATAATCGGGAAGATCGCGCCCGAAATGCGAAATGACCAATGCGGCACCGCCGATACCGGCGATTGCCCCCAAAAAACCTAATGAAAACAAAGCTAAAAACAGCTTTCCCAGCCAGCGCATGGGGGTTTTATCGCATATATTTGGGGCGCAATAAAGGCGCAAAATATGCCTAGTTGTGGCTACGGAGGCTGACTAGCTGGCCATTTCCGTCAATGACAGGAATTGGCGCAAACGTTCGGATTTGGGGTTCGAAAGTATCTCGACCCCGCCTTTTTCTTCCACCGTACCTTCGTTCATGAAAACGATCTGGTCGGCGGCTCGGCGCGCAAAGCCCAGATGGTGTGTAATCAGGAACACGCCGATACCTCGCTCTTTCAAATGCGCGAGCTTGGTCAGAATTTTTGCCGTTTGCTCTACATCGAGAGCGGAAGTGATTTCATCCAGCAGGATATAGCGCGGGTTGAGCATGAGTGCACGGGCCAAAGCAACCCGTTGACGTTGCCCGATCGAGGCTTCGTTCGGGAAGTTGTCGATGAATTGCTGCATTTCGAAAAGATTGATCAAACCCTGAATATCTTTTTCGGCCGTGGCGTTGCGGCCACGGGCAGGCAACATGATGTTTTCACGCAGCGTTAGATGCGGCCACAAGAACAACGATTGGAACACGGCGGTCAGTTTCGGCCAGGGCGGGTCGATCTCTTCTGCTGTGGTTGGAAAACGGAAAGTCTGTTCATCCACGCTGATCGTGCCTTTGTCGGGCAAGTCCAGCATGGCCAGAGAGCGCAAAAGCGTGGTTTTCCCGGTGCCGCTGGGCCCGATGATGCAGGTGATGCTACCCGGTGCAATGGCGATATCCACATTTTTCAGGATGTGCTTGTCGCCGAAGGATTTATAAAGACCGGACGCTTTGAGCATTATTCCACCGCCTCATAAGGTTTGGACGGCGCAAAGAATGAACCTTTGAATTTCTGATGCTTCTTGATGATGGGCTGCAATGTATTCGTGATCGTCATGGAATCTATGGTCGCATCCAGCATATTTTTGAGCGCATGTTCATGATGCGGGATGATAATAACGCTACCGCCCACTTCTAGCGGTTGTTCGGTAAGCTGCTTTAGTATACCGGGATTTGCCGCCATATATTCCTCCGCAATCGAAGGTTCCATCATCGTCACATCCGCTTTCTTGGAGACCACAGCCTCCAGTCTGTCGGTTGCGGGTGTCAGACCGGGAAGGGATATAGCTTTAGAAAGAGGAAAACGCTTCGCTTGGATTACGGAAGAGAGTTCTCCATCCAGAGTCGAAAAAGTAACCTTATCCGAATTTAAATCCTCGAATTTTTTGAAACGCGTATCGTCGGCGCGCACATAAGCGTTGTAAGGCATATAGAAAACCGGCTTGGTAAAATCTCCGCCGAAAGTGCGGGCGGGTGTGCCGAAGTAACCCGCGCAGACGGCGTCGTAACGCCCTGTTTTCAGTCCCTCGAAAATATTGTCGCTGCCGACCTCTTCGGACCAGATGATTTTGATCTCCAGCTGTTTCCCCATTTCTTCCATAAGGTCATAAAACAGGCCGGAAAATTTCCCCGTATTGGGGTCCTTTTCCACGAAGGTTGGATAAATCGTATAGGCACAGCGCAATTCGCGTTTGGTTATAACGCGGTCAAACGCCGTTGTTCTGGATTCCGCCGTCACAGGCGTTGCGCTCAAAGCTAACAATAAAAGGGATAAAATTATTTTCATTTTTTCACCTAATAAGGTTTGGCGGGTCTTAAAATTACATCCTTGGCAATACTGTACTTATCATAAATGCGGTCGACAGTGCCGTCATACAGCAATTCATCGGTTGCGGTATTAAGCATATTCAAAAGACGGAATTCCCCGCTCGCAACGGTAAGCGATATGGGGATAACGCGCAAAGGCTCCGATACTATACGGGAAATCGTATCGGGGTTTGCCTTGGAATAATTGTCGCCTTCGAATACTCCCGAAATGGTTGCATCCGCCTTGGCGAATTTGATCATGTTAAGTGCTTCGGATGCAGGCGCATCACCGGTAATGCCGACAAGCGTTGCTTTGGGAAATATTTTTTCCTTCATCAACGTGTTGGTTCCACCGTCATGGCCGGAGAACCTGACTTCGGCATTGTTGAGAGAGGAGATATTTTTCAGCTTGGCGTTTCCTGCCTTCACGTACACATAGGTGGGCATATAGCCAATAGGCTTGGTGTATTCCGCCTGTTTGCCGCGCAATGCGCTGGGCCAGCCCGTACCGCATTCGGCGTCGAACTTACCTTGGTTCAAATCCTGCAGATAAGTGGAAAGATTTATCTCGCCCGCCCATTCGATTTTGAGATCGAGAGCTTTGCCAAGCGCTTCGACGAAATCTACAAATGCACCCGACATAGCGCCGGTGTTGGGGTCTTTCATCAGCATGGGAGGCGCAAGCCAGTAAGCACAACGGATTGTGCCCGTGCGCGTAATGCGGTCAAATGCACTTTCTTTCTCGGCCGCGAATGAGGACGTCGGGGATAGGACGATCAATAGAAGCGTCAGAAATATCTTCATCTTATTTCCCCTGTTGATATGTGGGTACGGGTCGCAAAAACGCCCCTGGATAATCTTTTTCGTATTTCGACAGGATGCGGTCGTATGAGCTCGAATTTATAAGCTCGCTCAGGGATGCATTCAAAAAGCTGATAAGTTCTTGCTCATGGATATCCACGGCCAGAACATTGCCGTAGACACGAAGCGGCGTTTTCATCTCCAGAAGACGTAATTTTCCTGCGCCATTCGCCTTCTCGTATCCTTGAATCATCACGCGCGGAAACACCACAAAGTCGGTCTTCTTACTCAACACATTCATGATGTTATCTGCAGGCGTTCCCAACGGCGGCAAAGCTACACCCTTCACCAGCGGCAATTCCGTTTGCTTGATGGTTTCCAGCACATCACCTTCGGTATAAGCGGTGGAAAATTCAGCCTTGTTAATATCCGCTATGGTTAACGAACTATCGGAAGGAAAGCGCGTATCGTCGGCGCGCACGATGATGTCAAAGCTCCAATAAGACATCGGCGTGGTATAAGCGAGTTGCTTGGCGCGTGCTGCATCCGCCGCCATCCCGGCGCAAAAGGCATCTATCTTACCCGATTGCAGTGATTGAGAGATTTGTCCCCAATCGATCTCCGCGACCCATTCGACTTTGATTTTCGCCATGCGTGCGGCTTCTTCGATAATCTCGACGAACAGGCCTTTCATTTCGCCCGTGGCGGCATTCTTGTAAACACCCGGTTCCCATGAACCGTAACCGCAGCGCAGGGTGTTGGATTTTATAACGCGATCATAGGCGGGATTCGCGAAAGCAGGGGATACTAGTATTGTGGTAGCTATAATTGCCAAAAGAATTTTTTTCATGCTATTGCTCCGATAAATTGCGGGTGAAGCGTTCTTTCAGCCAGTAGGCCAATCCGTTGATGGGAAGACACACAGCCAAAAAGAAAACGCCGAGCGCTGTGTAGATTTCGACGGGGCGATAGATCTGTGCATTGATGCGTTGCGCGACGCGGAAGATTTCCTCCACCGAAATCAGGCTCGCGAACAAAGTTGTATGCAGCATTGCAACTTGCAAAAGCATGATCGGCGGCAGAACCTGACGCAAAATTAGCGGTAACTGGATTTTAAAGACCGTTTGCTCCCGCGTCAGGCCCGTAACCTTTGCGGCGATCAGATATTGTTTTGGGAAATCATTGAGTGCGGCGCGCACCACATCGGCCACACCGAAAATATTGACGATCGCGAGTGTGAACGCCGCCGTATAGAATGGATCGATGACAAGGTTGAACATCGCCTGCGCGGGATAATGCAGCCAGAACAAGAAGACGAGCAGGGGAATGCCCGACAGGAAGAACGAGAAGTAACGCGAAGGTAGGCCTACCCAAATGGGAGAGCGCGTCCCGGCGAGACCCAGAGCGGAGCCAACAACTATGCCGCTACCCCAGATAATCAGACAGAGTTGGAGCGTTACGCCCAGCCCCTTAAAAAAGGCCGGATAGTAATTGATAAGAATATCGAGGACCGACATTGCGGCTCCTTAAATTTTTACAAGTGTTTAAAACTCGCGGCCTTCGTAATAGGCCCATCTGCACGCCCGTGGATAAATTGATCCACGTATTCGTTGCCGGAATGGTCAAGTTCGGAAACCTTACCATACCAAATAATACGTCCTTCATGGATCATGGCGACATGGTCTGCAATCTTGCGTGCCGAAGCCATGTCATGTGTGATCGAAAGCGCCGTGGCGCCAAGATCTTTCACACAGTCCACAATGAGGTCATTAATAACGTCCGCCATGATGGGATCGAGACCGGTCGTGGGCTCGTCAAAGAAAATTATTTCCGGATTGGCCGCGATAGCACGTGCGAGCGCCACGCGCTTTTGCATACCGCCGGAAAGTTCTGCAGGGAACAGATCGCCCACTTTTGCATCAAGGCCAACCTGCGCCAGCTTCTTGATAGCAATTTCGTGCGCCTGATCGGCATCCATCTTGCGGCCTTGGATAAGGCCGAAGGCTACGTTCTGCCACACGCGCAAAGAATCGAACAATGCTGCACCTTGAAACAACATGCCGAACTTGGCCATCATTTCGTCGCGGTCACTGCCCGAAAGTTTCGTGACTTCCTTGCCGTCCACCTGTACGGAACCGGAATCGGGTTTTATCAGGCCCAGAACGCATTTGAGCGTGACGGATTTACCCGTACCCGAACCGCCGATGATGACAAGGGATTCCCCGGGTGCGACGGTGAGGTTAATGCCGTCCAAAACGACCTTTCCTGCAAAGGCCTTTTTAACATCGCGCATGGCGATCTTGGGCGTTGCCGCCATCTGGTGATCTGGTGCGTTCATGAAAAGAAAACTTTCGTCAGGATAAAATTGGAAATCAAAATCAGGATGGAGGCGGAAACGACGGCGTATGTCGTGGCTGCACCAACGCCCTGCGCGCCGCGCCCCGAATTAAACCCGTGATAGCATCCCATAATGGTAACGATGAAACCGAACATGGAGGCTTTCACAAGGCCGGAAACAACGTCATTCACTTCGAGAATATCCCATGTTTGTTTTAGGTAACTGCCTTCGGAAAAACCAAGGCTGAAAATGGATACGATATAGCCGCCATAGATGCCGATAACGTCGGCGATTAAAACCAGTACGGGTAACATGACTGTACCCGCGATAATGCGCGGTACGATCAGATATTTATACGGGTTTACGGAGAGCGTCGTCAGAGCATCGATCTGTTCTGTCACACGCATGGTGCCGATCTCTGCGGCGATGGAGGCCCCGATACGTCCCGCTACCATGAGGCCTGCGAGAACAGGCGCGAGTTCGCGCGTTACGGACAATGCCACCACACCCGCAATCGCGCTCTCGGCGTTAAAGCGCGTAAAGCCGGTATAGGACTGAAGGGCTAAAACCATGCCTGTGAAAATCGCGGTCATGCCGACGACTGGCAGGGAGTAGTAACCGATATCGATAAATTGTTTGAGGATCAGCCGCGGATACCAGGGGGGCGTAAATACATGCGTAATGGATTTCGCGATAAAAATAGAGAGCACCCCGATATTCTGCAGGGTTTTGTGAATGCTGTGGCCTACGCTTTCACACATATCGAGAAGGAAACTGCCGGTGAAAAGCGGGGTTTTATTGTTCATAAGATCAAAAGCCTTCAAAAACTTTGGCAAAAAACCAAGACAATCAAATTCTTAACTGTTTTACCCGCCGCTGAAAAGGCTCTTTTTGGCATAAAAGCGGGGTTTTAGACGTAAACGCGTTTATAGCGGGGGCCTAGTGAGGTTAGAATTTCATAACCGTTGGTTTGGCAATCATTCGCCAGCTGATCGACGTTTTGGTGAGGGCCCAGAATTTCCATCGTATCGCCGATCTGCGGCGGTTTGCCCGTCAGATGGCCGATCTCGACGATGATCAGGTCCATGGAAACGCGTCCACGTATCGGGCAAGGCTGGCCATTCCAATAAAACTTCGCGCGGTTGCTGCCGCTGCGCAAAAACCCGTCCGCATAACCGATGCCAAGCGTGGCGGTGGTCGTGTCCTTTTCGAAAGTGTAGGTGTGATTATATCCGGCCGTTTCGCCTTTTTTGACAGCAAGCGTTTGCAGGATTTTCGCTTCGAGCGTGACAACGCTGCGTACCGGATTGGTCGTTTCTGGCGTCGGGTTTCCGCCATACATCGAAAAGCCGGGGCGGACCAGATCATAATGCCAGCCTTTGTTGCGAAAAATTCCCGAAGAATTGCAGAGCGATTTTTTTACCTGCGGGAAATGCGCGGCTATGGCGGAAAAATCTTGCGCCTGACGTGCGTTGAGCGGGCTGTCTTTTACCTCGCTCGCAACAAAATGGCTCATAACGTATTGCAGATTAAAGGGCGTAAGAACTGAAAGATCGGAAAGCAGTTTCTGCATTTCTTCATGCCCGAAACCTAATCGGTTCATGCCTGTATCGAAATGCAGGATGGCGGGAAGCTTGGTATTTTTGACCGCTGCGCCATACACTGCCATTTCTTCGAACGAATGCAGGATAGGCGTAATGTTTTGCGATATCAAAAAATCGAACGTGTCTTTTTGCACGCCGCCCAGCAGGTAAATGGAAACATCTTTATCGAGCTTACGGAGTTGTTCGCCTTCATCGGGCGTCGCTATGAAGAAATTTTTGCATCCCAAACCACGCAAGGTTTTGAAAACCTCCTCCGCGCCTGTGCCGTATGCATTGGCTTTCAGAACGCCTGCGACATCGCCGGATGTATTGCTTTGAAAGATTTTGTAGTTCGCGGCGATAGCGTCCAGCGAGATGGTCAGCGTGGCTGGTGCGAAGTCCGAAGGCATTAACCGTTGAACCGCGTTTCGAGATCGCCGAAGCGTGTGATATTGGAGTCAAAGAACAGTCGCACGGTGCCGATAGGACCATGACGTTGTTTCGCTACAATCACTTCTGCTGTGTTTGAACACTCGCCGAGGTCTTGCTGCCATTGCTGGTAACGATCGTTGAATTTGGAATCGTCTTCGCCGGATTTCCTCTGCGGCTCTTCACGAGAAAGATAATATTCACGCCGGTAGATGAACATGACGACGTCGGAGTCCTGCTCGATAGAGCCTGATTCTCTAAGGTCTGAAAGCATCGGGCGTTTATCATCGCGCTGTTCTACCGCACGCGAAAGCTGCGAAAGCGCGATTACGGGAATCTGTAATTCTTTTGCGATGGCTTTAAGACCGCGTGTGATCTCGGAAATCTCCAGAACGCGGTTTCCTTCGGATTGGCGTGTGCCGGAACCCTGCAGAAGTTGCAAATAGTCGATAACCAGCAATTCAAGCCCGTGCTGGCGTTTCAATCTGCGTGCGCGGGTGCGAAGCTGGCTGATCGTGAGTGCGGGCGTATCATCAATGAACAGAGGAATCTGTGTAAGCGTCTGTGAAGCTTCGACGAAGCGGATAAATTCCGCCTCTTTGATATTCCCCTTACGAATGGCATCGCCGGAAATGCCCGATTGATCGGAAAGAATACGTGTCGCGAGTTGGTCCGCGCTCATCTCGAGAGAGAAGAACCCGACGCGCGCGCCCCCGACTTTGCTCTCGGAGTAGGCTTTGGCGGCGTTGAAGGCAATATTGACCGCAAGTGATGTTTTACCCATCGAAGGACGCGCCGCGAGAATAAGAAGGTCGGAGTTGTGCAGACCGCCTAGTTTTTGGTCGAGATCCTGCAAACCGGTGGTGACGCCCGTAACATGGGAATCAGACTGATAGGCTTTTTCCGCCATTTCCAAAGCTATTTTGACGGAATCGCGTAAAGTCACAAATCCCGTTTGGCCTGACGAACCTGATTCTGCAAGCTTGAACAAACGGCCTTCGGCTTCGGAAATAATATTTTCCGCATCCTGTTCGATGGCGAAATTGAAGGCTAGACTGGAAATTTCCTGATTGAAGCGGATGATTTCGCGGCGCAAATGGCGATCAAAAATCGTCTTCGCGTAATCTTTCACATCGTTCAACAAAGGCACTTCGGTGGCAAGCTCCACCAGATATTGCGTGCCGCCGACAGCCTGCAGGCCTTCGTCTTTTTCGAAATAATCTTTGAGCGTAGTGGCTTTCGCCTCCAACCCCTTGTCGATCATCCGCACAATGGTTTCGTAGATTTTGCCGTGCGTGGGGTGTGAGAAATAATCCGGCTTTACGATGTCGTTGATTTTTTCGAGGTTCTTGTTGTCGATCAAAATCATGCCGAGTAGACCCTGTTCCGCCTCAAGGTTATGGGGCAGGGTGCGATGGGCGAGCGAGTCGTTGCCGTCGACGACTTTCAGATGCGCGGGTTCGTTCATGATGGTTCCAGCCTATAGGGATTCCAAATCTTATGCCAGAGTTTCGCCCTGTGGATAGCGGGGAGAAGAAACAAAAAACCCCCGCCATGACAGCAGGGGTTTTTATAAATGGTTTCAGAAGATTAACCGATGGTGGTTTCGGCTTCTGCTTCATCCGCAGGAGCAGCTTCGGCCTTTTTGGGCTTCTTGGCGGCTTTCTTGGCGGCTTTCTCGTCAGCAGCGGCAGAGGCTTTTGCTTCTTCTGCGGCTTCGGCTTTCTCGTTGGCGAGTGCGCCTTCTTCCAGCATCGATGATTTAACATCATCGAGTTCGGCGTTGGCGGCTTTGCTACGGGATTTTTCACCTTTGGGATCCGCGATAACGGCTTTGCCGGTTTTCGCTTGGATCTCGGCTTCATCCGGCGTACGTGCGACGTTGACGGAAACTTTAACCTTCACTTCAGGGTGGAGGATAACGTCAACCGTGAACACGCCGATCGTTTTCACGTTCGTGTTCAGGTAAACCTGACCGCGCGTGACAGGCTGCTTGCTTTCGGCGGCCAGAACTTCGGCGATGTCGCGCGAAGTAACGGAACCGTACAATTGGCCGCCTTCGGAAGCCTGACGGATGATGACCACTTTCGCGGCTTCAACCTTCTTGGCGATTTTCTCTGCATCGGCTTTTTTCTCGGCGTTCGCTTTTTGCAGATGCGATTTTTGTGCTTCGAAGTAGGCGATGTTTTCTTTCGTTGCGCGCAAAGCTTTGGATTGCGGCAACAAATAGTTGCGTGCGTAACCCGGTTTCACGGCAACAACGTCACCCATGGCACCCAGTTTCTCGACACGCTCCAGCAAAATTACTTGTGTAGGCATGATTGCATTCCTTCCTTAGCGGCTTTCGCTCTCATTGCGCACATACGGCATCAGAGCCATAAAGCGCGCGCGTTTGATGGCTTGCGCCAGTTCACGCTGTTTCTTTTGCGAGACCGCGGTGATGCGGCTCGGAACCATTTTCCCGCGCTCGGAAACGAAGCGGCCCAGAAGGCGCACATCTTTCCAGTCGATTGCAGGAGCTTTCGGACCGGAGAACGGGCAGGTTTTGCGGCGACGGAAGAAGCTTTTCTTTGCTCCGCCGGCTGCACCATCGCGGTCTCCGCGTTCGGATCTTTCAGGACGTTCGGCCATTATGCTGCTTCCTTCTCAAATTCGTTTTCGGATGGGGATTTGTCGATCGGCTTCGACGGACCTTTGGACAGTTCGTCCAGACGGATCGTCATGTGGCGAAGGACGTCTTCGTTCAGGCGCAGTGTGCGCTCGACTTCATGAACGGCCGTTGCGGGCGCGTCGCATTCGATCAGCACATAGTGGCCTTTGCGGTTTTTTTCGATTTTGTAAGCCAGCGTGCGGAGGCCCCAGTTCTCGGTCTTCGTGACCTTGCCTTTGGCGTCCTTGATGACTTTTTCGGCGGCATCAGAGATGGCTTTTACCTGCGCATCGCTGAGGTCTTGCCGTGCAATAAACACGGTTTCATAAAAGGGCATGATTTTCTCCTCTCGGATATAAAGCTGGCCAATAATGCCGTTAGGCCAGCGAGGTTTCAGTTGGGGGGGTTATAGCGACTCCCCGTTAAGGATTGCAAGGGGATTCGGCAGGATTCCGCTATTTTGCGAAAAACCCGCCTTAGTATCTGTCCGACTAATAGTTCGTTTGCACGATTTTTTTCTATGCACCCAAAATTTCCCAATAAAATCAATGGGGAAGGTTCGGGGGCGGAGCGATGCTGTTTGGGAGTGGAGAACATGATATATTATAGGAATAAAATCATATTTTGTCTATAAATTACCTGCCTGCCTCTTTTTGACATAATTAATCCATAGCTGGTATTTTATACGCAAGGATACTCTAGGGGAATTATATGTCGGGCCTGACCATTAAAAAAAATGATGTCGTCACACATGGCGCTTACCCCAACAGGATCATCGACATCCTTATGAGCGGCAGCCTTCTTTCCAACATCGAAATGGAAAAAGCGGGATACGAGAACGCGCGCACGTTCAACTTCGAGCGCGATGTCACATACGGCCAGAAAAAGAGCACAGTGGAAGCGCACAATGTGTGTTTGGAATTAAACAAGTTCTATGGGCTGTCGGGAAAAGACAAGGCCTATATCATGATGCCGGCGCACGCGCTGGCCGACCGCGGATATCAATTTATGGACCAGGACGGTTTCCACGTTCTGCCCCCCGGATACAAAGGCCACAGAGATGAAGACGGTACAAACATATCGCTGCGCGATATTCCGTTCCGCATTGTGGCCAACAAAGAGACGGCACAAGTTCTTGCAAGTGCGATGAAGGCAAGCGGCCTTTACGACCAACAAAAGATAGACGAGACATTCATCATCAACGAGAACATCGCTGACATCAGCCACAGCCGCACAAAAGGTTACGAAGAAGAGCGTGTTCGTTGGCTGGAGTCAGGTGAGGACAGTCCACCGCCTGTTGTTAGATACGATGCGGATCTAGTGCTCGATGAAGCAAAACAATCCATGGGCCTTGGAATGAAGAACGCGCCCGATATAGAACTTACGCGCCATGAAAATTCCCCCAGCGTTTTGACACGCGCCTTCCCGAATGGTGACCCTGCTAAGATATACCGCAAGGAAAATGCAGACAGAGATTACACGCCCACATCTGCGGTCATGGACAATAAATGGAAACTGGAGGTTGCGGAAACGCACGAAAACGGAAGGCCCAAATCTTTCAAAATTCCCGGCGGCCACACCTTGGTCCATGCACCCGATGAGAATGATTTTTATCGTTTTAAATTACAAAACAAAGACGGAAAAAATCTTTTTGACCTACGTATGTACGATCCGGAAAGATACAAAATCGGCGAGCGCGGATGGCAAGACAACACCGAAAGATGGAAGTGGGAAACGTCTGGCAGGACGACATTTGATGAATCCATCGCCTGTTCCATGCTTTTCACACGCGCCGTTCGCCGCGGCATATTCGATGCCTATGCACCGCCGCCCCCTCCGTCAAGTCGTCCGCGTGGTGCGGCGCCCGAAGATAATCTCGGCACAACATTTTCCGATGCGAATGACGCAAAACCAAACAGCCAGCCGAGCACCGGCGCTTCACCATCGTCCCCATCCGGCCAACGCTACGATATGTGATTGTTGGACCGCGCATATATAATCCGCCCGCTTGGTGGAGGCCAAACGGGCGGGAATTAAAAAACGAAAATGAAAAAGTTTCCGCTATTGTCAGTCGGTCATATGACGGATGGGTGAGTTCATATTACCGTTGCGTTCCAGATAATTCGCCATGAACATCGCCCACGGGGTTTTGCATTGGCGCGAACGTTCCTTGTTGGAAGCGCAGCGCAGAATGCGCGAGAGTTGTTCATAGGTAAGTTCGGGATCGCCGAAGGCGCGGCGGAAATCGGTCAGCGATTGGTGGCTGGCATATTCCGCATAGTCCGCGTTCGGATGATCCGTTTCGCAGGATACTTTATAGGCGTATCTGGTTTCTTCGAGTACACGGTGGATTACGTTCTTGGTTTTTGTCGCTTCAGAGCTCATGGTCATACCTCCTGTTGGTTGGTGATGGTCTGAGTTCCTCTACCTTTTGCCGCGATGCGGGTTATCAGGCCCCCGCTTATTTTATTCCCCTCGAATCGTAGTCTTTCCAGTTTTGACATTCTTTGAGTCATTACTGTGGCTGGGTTAGGGCTCTTTCTTGAAGCTCCGAGCCTTGGTCCAGCAGTGGTGATTGGTTATATTTGTACTTATATAACAAAAACGCATAGCTGCCTATAATATTCTGCCATGCAGTGCGTCATTAGGATATGTGCATATTCACTTATGAAATATAAAAGGCGCACTTGAAAAAGTTCCTGCACTACCGCATTCTGCCCCGAGTTTTAAGACAAAAAAAATCAGAGGGTTAGTTATGAGCCGTGCATTTATTTTCCCGGGTCAGGGATCCCAGTTCGTCGGTATGGGCAAGGACCTCGCCGAAACTTTTGTCGAAGCCCGCGAGGTTTTCGAACAGGTGGATGACGCTTTATCGCAAAAGCTTTCCAAAATTATGTTCGAAGGCGACGAATCAGAGCTCAATCTTACCGAAAATACCCAGCCGGCTTTGATGGCCATGTCCTTGGCAGTCGCCAAGATTATCCGCAAACAAGGCGGCATCAATTTTGAAAATGTCTGCAGCTTTATGGCGGGACACTCCCTTGGCGAATATTCCGCACTGACTTGCGCAGGCGCGCTTGAACTCACAACCACCGCAAAGCTTTTGCGTACGCGCGGCAAGGCGATGCAAAAAGCCGTGCCGGTCGGCGTCGGCGCAATGGCCGCTATTCTGGGTTTGGATTTGAAAGACGTACAGGGTGTGGTGAAACGCGCCGCGACCGAAGGCGGAAAAGAAATCGTCTGTCAGGCCGCCAATGACAACAGCGACGGACAAGTTGTTGTTTCGGGCCACGCAGGCGCGGTGCAGCTTGCAATAGGGTACGCAACAGACGCAGGCGCGAAGAAAGCCATTTTGCTCCCCGTATCAGCACCGTTCCATTGTTCGTTGATGGCACCCGCCGCGCAGGAAATGGCGTATGCATTGGCCGACACCGTCATCCGCCCGCCTTACGTGCCGATCGTTGCGAACGTCACCGCGCGCGCGGTGAGCGAACCTTCCGATATCCGCCGCCTTCTGGTTGACCAAATCACGGGTATGGTGCGCTGGAGAGAATCCGTGCAGTGGATGAAAGAGCAAGGCGTGACCGAAATGGTTGAACTCGGCGCAGGCAAAGTTTTGAGCGGGCTCGTCAAACGCATCGAAAAAGATGTGGCGTGCGAATCCGTCGGAACACCCGAGCAGATCGAAGCGTTGATAGAAAAGTTGAAATAAATTTTATGCGAAAATTTCTCAATTACTTTTTCGGATTTATAGCCATCGTCGGAGTAGGGCTGATGGTAAAAGAAAAAGTTATTGATGCTTACCTCGATCCTGTGAACCACTACATTATGGCGCAATCTTCAGGTAAGCCATGGGGTACAAAAATAGACGTAATCCCTGAAATATTTTCGGCAGGTGAAGATGTCGCAAATGTAAGAGCCACATTGATAGAAGCCGATTATAAAAATCTCTCTGAAAATATGATATGGGGACGGTATAAAGATAAAATTGGATCGGGGCGCGAGGCTTATATACTTAGCGCGAGTACGATGGTTTGTAATATAGAACGATATGTGTTTATAGAATTCGATAGCACCGCAAAATTATCAAAAGCTTCCGCCGCTGTTAATGAACGTGGTTGTTTGTAGTAAAAAGGAAAAGATAAATGTTCTCACTTCAAGGCAAAACGGCACTGGTTACGGGCGCGACGGGCGGCATAGGCGGCGCCATCGCCAAAGCACTGCACGCGCAGGGTGCGACCGTGGGCATTTCGGGCCGCAATGAAGGCAAGCTCAATGAACTCGCAGCGGAGTTGAAAGACCGCGTTTTTATATTTGCAGCAGATTTGTCTTCTTCCGAAGCTGTCGATGCGCTGGTGAAAAACGCCGAAGAGAAAATGGAAAAGATAGACATCCTTGTGAACAATGCTGGCCTGACCAAAGACGGTCTTTCCATGCGTATGAAGGATGAAGACTGGCAACAGGTGATCGACGTCAATCTTTCCGCCACGTTCAAACTCGCGCGTTCCGTTCAGCGCGGCATGATGAAACGTCGCTGGGGCCGCATCATCAACATAGCCTCCGTCGTCGGCGTCACGGGCAATCCGGGTCAGGCAAATTACGTGGCCTCCAAAGCCGGCATGATCGGATGGTCCAAAGCGATGGCCGCGGAAATCGCTTCACGCAACATCACGGTCAACTGCGTCGCGCCGGGCTTTATCGCAACGGCAATGACCGAAGTTCTGACCGACGATCAAAAAGCCAAGATCAACTCCACCATCCCCGCAGGCAAGATGGGATCGAGCGAAGACATCGCCGCCGCCGTTGCCTATCTCGCATCCGAAGAAGCGGGCTATGTGACGGGCTCGACCATTCACGTGAATGGCGGGATGGCGATGATCTAGTGGCCGATTTCGACCTTATTATCTTTGATTGCGACGGCACGCTCACCGATTCAGAATACGTCAACAACCGCGCGATGATTGAAATCCTCGAAGAAGAAGGCATCACGCAATATGATTTGTCCCACGCCTACAAACATTGGGTGGGCACGACTGTCAGCGGCATTCTTTTGCAGATACAGATGGAAACGGGAAAGCAAATCCCCGAAAATTTTTTGAAAAGATACATAAGCCGTGTGGCGCAATTGCAGAACACGAATTTGCGCACCGTCGAATACGCGCCCGAACTCGTCGCCGCCGCCAAAGCGAAATTCAAAATTTGTGTTGCATCAAACGGCGAGCGTAACAATGTATTGAACTCGCTGGAGCAAACAGGATTGATGGTAAATTTCACAACCGACAGCGTTTTCACCAAAATTCAAGTCAAAAATCCGAAGCCGTGGCCGGATTTGTTTTTGTTCGCCGCCAAAAGCATGGGCGCGGAACCGTCACATTGCCTCGTGATCGAGGATAGCGCGGCCGGGGTTCGCGCGGGTGTGGCGGCGGGAATGACGGCATGGGGATTTACGGGTTCTTCGCACGATCCTGCGGCGCAGGTACAGACCTTGAAATCCGCGGGTGCGCACCTAATTTTTGATCGGCTTATCCACATACGGGAAAAGCTAGGCCTTTGAATATATTGAAAAAATAATATACCCCCCGCCCAAGCTACAAAGAAGGGCTTGCAAAGCAGCAATGGATTGGTAAAGTCGCCCACGTTTTTGAAATTCAACACTAAAAAGAAGGTAAAGGATCGCACATGAGCGATATTGCAGAACGCGTAAAGAAAATTGTTGTCGAGCACCTCGGCGTAGATGCAGCCAAAGTCAGCGAAGGCGCAAGCTTCATTGATGATCTGGGCGCAGACTCCCTCGACACGGTCGAACTGGTAATGGCGTTCGAAGAAGAATTCAAAGTTGAAATTCCTGATGATGCCGCTGAAAAAATCCAGACGGTCGGCGATGCCGTTAACTTCATCAAAGCAAATTCTGCTGCTTAATCAGCGGTGAGAAGATATGACGGCGGCAATAACTATTTGGTATAGTTGGCCGCCGTTTCTTTTTGATAAGAGGTCGTGATGAGAAGAGTTGTCGTTACAGGTATGGGTATGGTCTCGCCGCTCGGCGTGGGCGTCAAGCGTAACTGGGATTCCATCACCGCAGGTAAAAGCGGTATCCGCAAAATCGATGAATTCGATTTGACCGATATGTCCAGCCACGTTGCGGGCATTGTTCCCAAAACAACCGACACCGAACCCAAAGACGGCGCGTTTAACGTCGATCTTTTCGTACCCGTCAAAGAACAAAAGAAAATCGATCGTTTTATCGAATACGCCATGGCTGCTTCGCAAGAAGCCGTAGAAGATTCAGGCTGGGTTCCCGCAACCGAAGAAGATAAATGCCGCACAGGCGTGCTTATCGGCTCCGGCATCGGTGGAATTGGCACCATGTATGAAACTGCCATCACGCTGAAAGAACGCGGACCGCGCCGCTTGTCGCCGTTCTGCATTCCCGCGATGCTCATCAACCTCGCATCCGGTCACGTTTCCATTAAATATGGATTCAAGGGCCCCAACCATTCTGTCGTTACTGCCTGCGCCACAGGCACGCACGCTATAGGCGATTCCGCACGCATCATCGCGCTGGGCGATGCCGATGTGATGATTGCAGGCGGTGCCGAAGCCGCCGTAACGCCGCTGGGTGTTGCGGGCTTTGCCGCGGCACGCGCGCTCTCCACGGGCTACAACGACAACCCTACGGCGGCATCCCGCCCGTTCGACGAAGGACGTGATGGTTTCGTTATCGCCGAAGGTTCTGGCGTGGTGGTTCTGGAAGAATACGAGCACGCGAAAAAGCGCGGCGCAAAAATCTATGCCGAAATCATCGGTTACGGCATGTCGGGCGATGCGTACCACATCACGTCCCCATCCGAAGGCGGTGACGGCGGTTTCCGCGCCATGTCCGCGGCCTTGAAAAACGCAGGCATCAATCCCGAAGATGTCGATTATATCAACGCGCACGGCACATCCACGCCTGTGGGTGACGGTATCGAGTGCACGGCCGTCAAACGCTTGTTTGCGAATTCCTTGAACAAAATGTCCATGTCTTCGACCAAATCCGCCATCGGCCACTTGCTGGGCGCGGCAGGTGCAGTGGAAGCGATCTATTCGATCAAGGCGATCGAAACGGGCGTGTTGCCCCCGACATTGAATTTGGAAAATGTGTCCGAGCCCTGCCAAGGGCTCGACCTCGTGCCCAAAACCGCGAAGAACAAGAAGGTGAATATCGCGCTTTCAAATTCGTTCGGTTTCGGCGGCACCAATGCTTCTGTGATAATGAAGGCCGTCTAAAGAAGCTTCCCCATATAAACCATTTGCCTTGGCCTTGTTTGAAGGTCAAACTATGCGCGTGAAAAAATTATTCATCTTGCTGTTTATGGTGTTGCTTATCGGTCTGCTGGTCGCAGGCGGATGGTTTTTAACGACGATCAATTCCCTGAACGGCGCAGGGCCGCTTCCGCAGAATAAAATAGTTCTGATCGAGCGTGGCAAGGGCGTATCCGCCATTGGCGATATTCTCGAACAAGAAGGTGTGATCCGTTCCGCACTCATTTTCAAGATCATGGTAAAGCTCGAGGCCGACGCACGCCCCTTGAAGGCCGGAGAATATGAATTCCCCGCGCAGGTCACTCAGCACGATGCGTTGGAAATGATGCGCGAAGGCAAGGTTTATGACCGTAAAGTGACGCTGCCAGAAGGCGTGACATCATGGCAAGTGGTGGAAACGCTCAAGGCCCTTACCGATATGAGCGGCGAGACGACAGAGATTCCGGCGGAAGGTTCCTTGCTCCCCGAAACTTATCATTATATCAAGAACGATGACCGCGCCGCTTTGCTCAGCAAGATGAAGGACGCGATGGACAAAACCGTCGCAGAACTCTGGCCCACGCGCGAAGCGGATTCGCCCGTGAAAAACGAGCAGGAACTTCTTGTTCTTGCTTCCATCGTCGAAAAAGAAACGGGCGTGGCATCGGAGCGCGCGAAAGTGGCGGGCGTGTTTATCAACCGTTTGAACAAAGGCATGCCGCTGCAATCCGACCCCACCGTAATCTATGGCATTACCAAAGGTGAAATTCAGGATGCCGGGCAGGGACCGCTGGGCCGCCGTCTTCTTACCAAAGATCTTGAGGTCGATACGCCTTACAACACTTACATGAATGCGGGCTTGCCGCCGACGCCGATCGCCAACCCGGGGCGCGCTTCGATAGAGGCTGTACTCCATCCCGAAAAACATGATTTCATTTATTTCGTGGCGGACGGTACGGGCGGGCATGTGTTTGCTAGAACGTTGTCTGAGCACAACAACAACGTGGCCCGCTGGCGCAAGATACGCAAAAGCCAGTAATTACTTCTGATCTTCGTCGGATTTTTTGGTGGTTTTCTTGCCGCTGACCTGTGTCGTCGCGCCAGCGCTTCCCAGTCCCGCCATTTGCGGCGCGCCCTGAACTTGCGGCACGGCGGTGAGTTGAATCTGCCTTTGCAGTTGGGGCGAAAATTTTAAGGCATGCGGATCTATGCCGCGCAAGACGGAGCGGGCGGAATCTTCATCGCCCAGATTTTCACGGTGGAGCGCCTGCGCGAAATTGCAACGCTTCATGAATTGTTCGAACGCGACGACCGCGCGTTTGGGTTTCGTGATGCCCACGGTTTGTCCGAAATCGCTCCCGTAAGGATCGTTCAGATACATCAGCGGCAGTTCGAAGGAATCCGTAAGCAATCCTTCTTCGAGATAGCCCATATACATGCGATGGGCGAAAAGCAGTTTTTCACGATAGGAAATTTCCATCGGCACGTTCAGATGCATCGTATCGCCGCTGTCGAATTCGACCGTCAATTCCTGCGTCTGGGCATCGAGAATGACTCCGATCGGCTGCGCTTTGAACGCCGCGTTACAGACCAGTCCTGCTTCGTTATGGCCGGTTAGGAAGAGGTCAATATTCACGGGAATAAACGGTCCTTTTCAGCATGCTATAAATAGTCTATCAAATGCCTGTAAGCAAAGACAAACGGGTATTAGGTATATGTGCGGCATAGCCGGATTTTTCAATCCCGCCAAAGGGCTAGACAAGCGGGAATTGCACGCAAGGGGCGCCGCCATGAACCGCGCGCTGGCCCATCGCGGCCCAGATGCCAACGATGTCTGGCAGGATCCCGAAATCCCTGTGGTGCTGGCACAGGGCCGTTTGGCGATTATCGACCTCTCCGAAAAAGGTCTCCAGCCTATGCCTTCCCACAGCGGCAGATACGTCATCGTCTATAACGGCGAGATTTACAATTACCGCGAATTGATGGCGGATTTGAAAACCCGCGGCCACAAGTTCGAAGGCGCAAGCGACACCGAAGTTTTGCTCACGGCCATCGAAGATTATGGTTTCGAAGGCGCACTTCAAAAAATCAACGGCATGTTCGCTTTTGCCTTGTGGGACCGCAAAGAAAAAATCCTGCACTTCGCCCGCGACCGTTTCGGCAAAAAACCGCTTTATATCGGATGGGCCGGAAAGAGCCTTGTCTTCGGATCGGAACTGAAAGCACTGCACGCCAATCCCGATTTCAAATCGGAATTGGATAGAAACGTTCTCTCGCTCTACATGCGTTTCGGTTATGTTTGCGCGCCTTACGCAATCTTCAAGAATGTCTGGCAGTTGCTTCCCGGCGGACGTTTGAGTTTGCATCTGGAAACGATGAACGCGGGCGAAGACCTTGCCAAACGCATGCAGCTTTATTGGTCTCTGCCCGATGCCGTAAACAAGGCGCGTGCCAATCCCGTGATGGGCAGCGAAGAAGATATCATCCGTGATTTTGAGGAAATGCTTTCCAAGGCCACAGCACAAAGGATGATTTCCGATGTGCCGCTGGGCGCATTCCTGTCGGGCGGGATTGATTCATCCACCATCACCGCGCTCATGCAAAAACATTCGGCACGGCCCGTAAAGACCTTCTCGATAGGTTTCGAAGAAGAAGGATGGGATGAATCATCCGCAGCCGCGAAAGTCGCGGCACATTTGGGCACCGATCATGAATCATTCGTGGTAACATCGCAGGCCGCGCTGGATGTTATTCCGCAATTACCTGATATGTTTGATGAGCCGTTTGCCGACGCGTCGCAAATCCCGACATATCTTTTGAGCAAGCTGACAAAAAAACATGTCACGGTTGCTTTAACCGGCGATGGTGGCGATGAAATACTCGGCGGTTATCAGCGCCACACGCACATTCCCGCGCTGTGGAACAAAATCTCGTGGATGCCAACCGCCGTGCGCCGCTCCATGGGGAATTTTGCGCTACGCGTGCCCCAGCAGGCCTATGACCGCCTCACTTCATATCCACAATTCGGACGCCGCGTGCACCGTATGGCGCAGGCGGTCTCGCAAAGCGATGAAAAAAATCTCTACGCCGCGATGCTGCAGGTCTGGCCGGAACAAGAAGGAGTTGTGCTCGGTGCCACCGCGCCGCTGATCCCGCTTGACGATCCTGCGATGTGGCCCGAAGGTTTATCGCTGCCCGAAAAAATGATTTATGCCGATACACTGTCCTATCGCCCCAATGATCTGATGGTCAAAACAGACCGCGCGGCGATGGCCGTGGCGCTCGAGGCGCGCGCCCCGTTGATGGATTACGAACTATGCGAATATAGCTGGCGTTTGCCCATGGACATGAAGATACGCGGGCTTGAAGGCAAATGGCTGCTCCGCCGCATACTCGAAAAGCATGTGCCCAAAGCGTTGTTCGATCGCCCCAAGACGGGGTTTGGCGTGCCGCTCCACCAATGGCTGCGCGGGCCTTTGAAAGCGTGGGGCGATGACTTGCTCAATATTGACGCGCTCAAGAAACAGAATATTCTGAACGCCGAATTGGTGGCGGGACGCTGGCAGGACTTCCAGACGGGCCGTGGCGGAAATGCGAATGCCACGGATTTGTGGACGGCCTTGATGTTCCAGTCGTGGCATAACAAATGGATGGGTTGAGATGAAAATTGCGGTAACCGGTGGATCGGGGTTTATCGGAACGAAACTGCGCAAGGAACTCGAAGCGCAGGGCAATATTTGCGTCAACATAGACCTGAAAGAAGCAAACGATATTCTTGATCTCCCAAAGCTGACGGCGCTGCTGCAAGGTTGCGATTGCGTATATCATCTTGCCGCCGAACACAGAGACGACGTGTTTCCGCGCTCACGTTACTACGACGTCAACGTGCAGGGTATGCGCAATGTTCTCGCCGCTATGGATGCCAACAATATAGGGCATATCATCTTTACCAGCAGTTTTGCAGTATATGGGTTGGATGCACAAACCCCCGATGAAACCGCCGCACCCGCACCGTTCAATGATTACGGCCAGAGCAAGCTCGAAGGCGAGGAAGTCCTGAAGGCATGGGCTGTGAAAAATCAAAAGGCCAACGCCATCATCGTGCGCCCCGTCGTCGTGTTCGGCGAAAATAACCGCGGCAATGTGCATACGCTCATCAACCAGGTCGCGCAAAACAAGTTTTTGATGATCGGAGACGGGTCGAACAAAAAATCCATCGCGTATGTCGGCAATGTTACAGCGTTCCTGCGTCATTGCCTGAACGACCAGAGCGCGCTCGAAATTTACAACTACGCCGACGGCCCCGATTTCACGATGAAGCAATTGATGAATGTCATCTGCGACAAACTGGGCAAACCTAAACCGGTCTTCGCCTTGCCTTTCGTGGCGGGATTGGGGGCAGGTTATGTGTTTGATGGATTGGCGCGTATTACGGGAAGAAACTTCCCCATCAGCGCGGTGCGTATCAGAAAGTTTTGCGCGGACACGACCAGCAGCGCAGACAAGGCGCGCCGCAGCGGTTTCAATCCGCCATTCACATTGGAAGAAGGTATCGAGCGCATGATAAACCATGATTTTGCGCCGATGAAAAAAGCAGCATGAGCCACAAGCCCAAATTCTTGTTGGTTGTAAACGATATGGCGTGGTTCTGGTCGCACAGATTGCCGCTCGCCAAAGCCATTCTGGCCGAAGGATACGATCTGCATCTCGCCACCAACGGCGCGGAAGGAAATCGCGAGATATCCGCACTCGGAATCAAGGGGCATGATCTTCCCGAACACACGGGCGGGTTTAACCCCGTCGCCCAAGCAAAAATCGCCTACGCGATTTATCAAACGCTGCATCTTGTTCGTCCCGATATCGTCCATGCCATCACGTTGCGTCATGCGTTTTATACCGGTATCTGCGCACGTATTTTGAAGACGCCGCGCGCGGTTTTCACGATTGCGGGTGTGGGCATGTTGTTTTCTAAGGACGATCCGAAGATGCAGACGATACGTGCAGCAATCGTTCCTCTGTTCAAATTCGCGTTCGGCGGCAAGGGCCGTGCCGCGATATTTCAAAACCCCGATGATGCAAGAGCGCTTATCAAATGCGGCGCGATTGAAAAAGAACGCGCCACCGTTATCAAAGGCTCAGGTGTTGACCCCGTACAATTCCCGTTTGTGTCATTGCCCAAAGACGAAAAACCCATCGTCCTGTTCTGCTCACGCCTTTTGAAAGCCAAAGGTATCGGTGAATTTGTCCATGCCGCGCGAATTCTGCGTTCGAAAAACATCAAGGCGCGCTTTCAGGTGGCGGGCGATATATACGAAGGTAATCCCGGCTCCGCCACGCGCGAAGACGTCAAGCATTGGGCTGAAGAAGGCTCTATCGAATGGTTAGGGCAACGCAAAGATATGCCCGCATTGATGGCGGCATCGACCATTGTCACACTGCCGTCCTATTACGGCGAAGGCGTTCCCAAAGTTTTGCTCGAAGCCGCAGCGACGGGCCGTCCGATCGTAACAACCGATATGCCGGGTTGCCGCGAATGTGTGGATGAGGGCGGCAACGGTTATCTGGTCGAAGCGCGCAACGCGTGGGCGTTGGCCGACGCACTCGAAAAACTTCTCATCGATCCACTGATGTGCGAACGCATGGGCAAAGCGGGCCGCACAAAAATCGAAAACGGATTTACCGTCGATATTGTGAATGCGAAAACCGTCGCGCTCTATCAAAAACTCTTCCCGCAAAAAGAAGAGGCGGCCCTTAGCAAGGCCGCCTGATCAATCCGTTCTCTTGTGTGTGGGAGAGAATGGTTTTTATGAAACTTGTTATGCCGCCTTTTGGTACAGCGAAGCCGTGTAGGATTGCGTCGGGCACAAACGCTCCAGATATGTTTCGTACAGACCGTGATACAGGCGTTTGGCGTCTTTATAGAGGGCGATCGCCTCGCTAGTTTGACGCTCTAGGAACATCAACTCTTTTTTGCGGATCAGGGACAAAACGGGAGCATTGATAGCTTTACGGGCTTCTTTGAGCTTCCAGATCAGCATCATGGACTCCGCGCGGAAACGCTCGGTGTATTCGCTGGCTTCTTTTACGTCCATATAGCTGAATTCGCTACGGCCATAGTTGGAAGTCTTTGAAACATTAAGGTTTTCTTGTTCTTTAAACATCGGCGCGGTCATCGTCTTCATTCCCTTTATTGCTGATTTTTTGTCGGTGCGGATGAATATATACGCTTTAAAGGTTAACAGAGAGTTAATTTTATTAAAAAAATCGGTTGCAATGACATTTTTTCATTGCTATAAGCCGATCAAGATAAGAAACGACGGTAACCAGAGAAGACCTATGATCAGCCCGACCCAAATGCGCGCCGCCCGCGCCATGCTCAATTTGTCCCAAGGCGAGGTGGCCAAATCCATCGGCATCGCCGCGAACACCCTCTCTAACATAGAGAGCGGGTCTTCGGACGCACCGTCGTCGCGTTTGAAAGAGATTCAGGATTTTTATGAGATGCAGGGCGTGGAATTTACGGACGCCAACGGCATCCGGGAAATGCAGACGCGCCTCCAACGCTACCAAGGTGCTGAAGGTTTCCGCGTTTTCATGGACGATGTCTATGAAACGGCCAAACAATATGGCGGCGATATATGCCTGTTCAATTCCAAACCCAGCATGTGGCATAGATGGCTCGGACCCGAATGGTACGACATGCACGCCAAACGCATGGCCGGACTCGGCGATAAAATCCGTGTGCGTATAACCGTGCAGGAAGGCGACGATTATTTTGTTCTGGGTTCCGCGGAGCATCGCTGGTTTTCCAAAGACATGTGGAAAGGCAAAATATTCTATGCCTATGGCCCGAAGCTTGGTTTCCTTGATTTCGGCAACAACGATGTAAACATCATGGTTTTGAACCAGAAGGATTTCGCAGACAGTTTCCGCGTGCTTTTCGATACCGCATGGGAATATGTGGCCACACCTCCCAAGGCAGGAGAAATTACATGATTAAAGATATCAATGAAATATTGTCGAAAAATGTTGTTCGCGCGCTGGTCCAGCGTATTTGCGGGAATGATATTGATATCATCAAACGCCAGACGTGCTTTGTCGTGCGTAAGAAACACGAAGATGAAAGACAGGTGCAACGCATAATCATTCTGGCGCCCAAGGGCTACACGGCCAACACGCCCAACCAGATGAATTCCCACGATGAAGCGGAATACGCGACCATCGAAGTGAAAGGTGCTATCCGGGCCGAAGGAAAATCTTTCAGCATTTTGAAAAACTGCCTGTTCGTAGCTTCTTCTTACGAGAAGGGCAAAACCAGTTCTTTGAACAAGCCTTACATGGAATATGATCTGGAAACCACGTTCGGGATTTCCAAGGAATTTTATTCTGCCGGCGAACCCCCCTTTGCTGTTGTTAAAAGTGATGGTTTCGGTTTTTACCACAATCTCGTGAATTCCACGGATGAATGGCTGGTACTCGTCTTGAACAAGAAAATGCGCCCTCAAAAATCGGTCGATCTCGTACCGCATTTCGCAGATCTTTCTGAAAAGGAAGCCGACGTCTTGGGCAGGCTGTATGAAGCCGTTGTCGAATATGGCGACGAGGTTTTCAAAAGAGCGGAAAGTCTGGTCGATGAAGTTTGTCAGCTGCAAACCGAAAGAATTCTACCCGCGCTGGGCGAGATGCTTTACACATTCGACACGGGCAAGCACGAAGCCTGCACGGCTTTCGCAATGATTTTAAAACTCAGCAAAACTGAACCTGAGAAGGTCATTGCGTATTTGAACGGCGCTTTGGAAAGCAAAGCCATTCCCGTCTATTACACGCGCCAGCTGTTGCAAAAGATCGAACGCGACAAGCAGAAAGCCACGGGCATTATCGCCTGACACAAGTTTCATAAGCAAGAAAGGCCGCCTTAGAAAAGGCGGCCTTTTTCTTGGTCATTTGGAGCGGGTGAAGGGATTCGAACCCTCGGCCCTAACCTTGGCAAGGTTATGCTCTACAAACTGAGCTATTCCCGCTAAATGTGGCGTCC
>DLGR01000006.1:0-144 GCA_002482805.1 Micavibrio sp. UBA7689
TAGAGCATGCCTTCGACGCCGTTGATTTGTTCTTCGAGCGGTGTGGACACGGTTTCCGCGATCACGGCGGGGGATGCGCCTGGGAACATGGCGGACACCACCACCTGCGGCGGGGAAACTTCGGGATATTCCGATACCGGCAGG
>DLGR01000006.1:183-18452 GCA_002482805.1 Micavibrio sp. UBA7689
ACCGCCATAAATATAAGAATGGACAGAACGGCCGCGAAAATCGGACGGTCAATAAAAAAGCGCGAGAGGTTCATGGCGCGTTATTCCTGTACGGGTTGAACGAAGGGTTCTGTTTCTTCTTTGGCCATGTCCGGAGCCGCACTTTCATCAGCAGGTGTTTCCACCGCAGCGGCGGGCTCTTCGAACGGTATGGGTTTCGGTTCTTCCGTGGCGACAGGTGCGGCTTCGGCAGCAGGTGCTTCGGCAGGTTTTTCTTCAGCGGCGGGAGCGGCAGCTTCAGGCGGCGGGCCGCCTGCTTGGGCTTGCGCCTGCGCGGCCATTTGCGCTTTCATCGCTTCCATTTCCTCGGGCGTCATACCTTTCACGGGCGCGCCGGGGCGGATTTTCATCAAACCATCGACGATGACTTTATCGCCTGCGGCCAGCCCCGATGTGATGACGCGGTTTTTATTGTCGATCATGTCGCCGATTTTGACTTCGCGGTAGGTAGCCTTTCCGCCGTCATCGACATAGACGAATTTGCGGCTTTGGTCCGTCAGGATCGCGCCGACGGGAACCGTGATGCGGTTTTCTTTTACGGCAGAGCTGATTTGAACACGGGCGAACATGCCGGGAAGCAAAGCGCCGTCGGTGTTGGTAAAGATCGAACGGGCGCGGATGGTACCCGAAGACGGGTTGATCTTATTATCGAAGCTTTTGATCGTGCCTTCATATGGTTTTTGCGTTTCATCGTTGCTGAGCAGGAGGCGCACCGGAATAGCCTTTTCGCCTTCGACGGAATCGCCGGCGTCTTTGCGCACGAACGCCAGATATGTTTGTTCATCGACTTCAAAGTCCGCATAGACTTCCGCTTCGGACACGATGGTTGTCAGCACGGGCGCGGCGGCGGCCGTCACAAGGTTACCTTCGGTGATTTCGGGGCGTGATATGCGGCCGTCAATCGGCGCTTCGATGGTCGTGTGGTCGAGATCGACCTGCGCCGCCTTTAAACGGGCGTTGGCGCCTGCACTCGCGCTCTTGTTCACCTTTTGTGAATTGACGCGCTCGTCATATCCGGCTTTGGAAATAGCGCCTGTCTTCAACAATTCTTCGGCGCGCTTGAGTTCGGATGCCGCGTACGAGGCGTCATCGGATGCGGCGGCGACTTCGGATCTTGCTTGTGCAACGGCGGCTTCATAGGGGCGCGGATCGATGGTGTAAAGCAGATCGCCTTTTTTCACCATCTGGCCGTCGGCGAAATGGATTTTTTGGATGATGCCCGTGACCTGCGGGCGGATTTCCACATATTCCACCGCCATGATGCGGCCCGAAAATTCTTTCCAGATTTCGACGGGTTTTTCTTCAACCGTTACTACGGGCACGGGCATCGGCGGCATTTCACCGCCCATCTGTGCTATGGCGCTATCGGGGCCTGCCGTCTGGAATATCACGAAACCGCCGGCCATCACCAAAAGCGTGGCGGCACCGAGAAGGAATTTGTTGCGGGAAGATTTGGACATCGTTCTCTCCTAAAGGGATTTCTTCAAAATTTGTTGTTTGACCGCGAGGCCAAGAATACGTTGCATACCGGGTTTCAAATCATGTTCGAGGCCATCAAGCGTGTTGTTGATGCGGCCCATCATCATCAGGCCTGTGATAAAGTCATGCAGTTCACGCACTTTTTCATCGGCGTCTTTGGCTTCGATGGCGTTCGCGGCAATCGCCGAAGATATGGCGGCCTTCAAATAATCCTGACATTTGCCGAACATTTCCTGCACCTTCGCCGAAATGATCTGGCCTTCTTCGCCGATCATTTCCGAACCTAAAGCCGCGAGGGGGCAACCGCACACGCGGCCGTATTTTTCCTGCGCGGTGCGTTGTTCTTCGAGAATGCTGTCGGCGAAATTTTCGATCTGTTGCGCGAAAGGCACATTTGCCGCGAAGACCTGTTGAAAATATGGTTCGAGGTCTTCGGCGAAATGTTCTTCCATCGCGGCGATGGCGAGGTCGGCCTTGGAGGGGAAGTAATGATAGAAGCTGCCCTTTTTCACATTGGCGGCGCGGCAGATATCGTCCACGCTCACCGAGCCGTAGCTGGAGATCCAGATAAGGTCTGCGGCGGTGTCGACCAGTTTTTGGCGCGTGCCTTTGTCGGGGCGGGGCATGTCTTTGAATTCCTTGACTATCCGCAGACAGATTTAGAGTAATGTACCGATTAGTCAACTATGATTTGGCGTTTGCGCTAAGGCCTTAGAATCATTTATAAATAAGGCCATGAATCAATCCACCAACCACATCATGATGATGGAGCCCGAAGAGTTCCACGAAAACCCCCAGACGCGGGAGACGAATTCCTATCAGAAGCGGGACAATGAGAGCGACGAGGTTATTCTCAACCGCGCGCTTAAAGAGTTTCGCGGGTTTCGCGATCTGCTGGTCGAAAACGGCGTCACGGTAACGACCGTGTACGGGCGGGCGGGCTCACCCGACGATATTTTCTGCAACAACTGGGTGTCCACGATGGACGGGCGGCGCATGGTGTTTTATCCCATGCTCGCGGAAAATCGCCGCATCGAACGCAACCGCGACGATGTGATCGCGATCCTCAACAAGATGTACGACCATGTGTTCGATCTTTCCATGCATGAAAAAGAGGGAAAATTTTTGGAGAGCACGGGCGCGATGTGGCTCGACCGCGTGCACAAGATTGCCTATCAGGGCAGGTCCAAACGTTCTTACGAAGAACTGGCCAAAAAATGGTGCGATCATTTCGGCTATAGGCATATTCCGTTCGACACCGATTATCACGGCAAGCCCGTATACCATACCGATGTGATGATGTGGATCGGCACGACGCTGGCGGGTGTGTGTTCGGAGTCCTTGAAAGACCGCGGGATTATCGAGAGCCTGAAGAAAAACCGTGAGGTCATCGAGTTCACCAACAAGCAGATGGAATGTTTCTGCGGCAATTCGCTGGAAGTTATCGGACGCCATGGCGAAAAGATGCTGGTGATGTCCAAGGCGGGGTATGACTCGCTCGACGACGCGCAGAAAATACTGCTGGGCAGTCATTACCGCACCATCATCAAGCCCTCCATCCCCACCATAGAATATTACGGCGGCGGTTCGGCGCGCTGCATGTTGCTGGAACTTTATTAGAAGTAACCCGTTTGTTCCTCAATACTTAATTTATTGAGGAGCAGGTTATGAGTTTAGGCACAATTCTTCTTATTGTTTTGATCGTTTTGTTGGTCGGTTCGTTGCCGAACTGGCCGCACAGCAAGAACTGGGGTTATTATCCTTCGGGCGGTTTGACGCTTGTTGCGGTGATTATTCTGATCCTGCTTTTGACGGGCAGAATCTAAGCCTTTTTCTTTAATTCCGGCGCGCGTCCGCCTTCAGGGTTTTTGAGCAGTTCCTGTTTCAGATCCACGGAGGGGCGCACGCCGAGATTATCAAAGTTCCGGTCCAGCCAGTTCTTCATCCCCTCGCGGCCCGCATCGCGCAGTTTGATAAGGAAATCCCAATCTGTGTCGAATTTCGATGTGATGGAAAATTCTTTCATCATGTCGTCGGCGCGTATGGAGTGGACCAGCAGGTTTTTATACTGACCTTTGAATTCATCCTTGATCATGCCCTGTTCGATCAGACGTTTGACGAATTCGATGGCGCGCAGTTCCTTCAACAATGAATCATTGAACGAAATTTCATTGATGCGGTTCATGATCGCGGGCGCGGTGGTGGGGATTTCCTCGCGGTACATCGGGTTCAGGTGAATTAATATGATGTCATCCGATTTCGTTTCATAAAAAAGCGGGTAGAGCGCGGGATTGCCCGTGTAACCGCCGTCCCAGTAATGTTCGCCGTTGATTTCCACGGCCTTGAACAGGAACGGCAGGCAGGAAGAAGCGAGGGCCACATCGATGCTCATTTCCTCGCCGTGAAAGATATGCACTTTGCCTGTGCGAACGTTGGTGGCGGAGGTGAAGAGTTTGATTTTATCGCAGGCGCGTATTTTATCGAAATCGATCGTACGCAAAAGCACATCGCGCAGTGGGTTTATATCGAGCGGGTTGAATTGATACGGCGAAAACATGCGCGTCATCGTATCGAACATAAAATACGAAAACGGGTTTTCACCGGAACCCATGCCCAATATCCGTTCAAAGGGATTTCCGTGCACGGGGGAGAAAAATACGCCTGCGTGTGAAATTTCCGACCAGAATTCTTCGAGTTTCGTGCGCGCACCGTCGCGTCCGCCTTCCATCATGCCTTGTGCGAAGGCGAGCGCGTTCATGGTGCCAGCGCTGCTCGCCGTGAATCCTTCGACATCGATGCGGTCGTCTTCCAGAAGATAATCGAGAATGCCCCACGCCAGCGCCCCGTGCGCACCGCCGCCCTGAAGCGCGATGTTGACGGTTTTACGTTCGGATTTTTTCGTCATTTACTTTGCAACCCAACCGCCGTCGATTTGCAGCATCGTGCCCGTGATGTTTTCACCGGCGGGCGAGCACAAGAACACGGCCATATCGCCGATTTGTTCGACGGTGGTGAATTTTTTGGTCGGTTGCGCGCCCAATATAACATCCTTCACGACCTGTTCGGGCGTCATGTTACGCGCCTTGGCCGTGTCGGCGATTTGCCCTTCGACCAGCGGCGTTTTTACGTAGCCGGGGCAGATGGCGTTCACGGTGATGTTGTTTTCGGCCACTTCGAGCGCGATGGTTTTGGTGAAACCCGCAAGGCCGTGTTTGGCGGCGACATAAGCGGACTTGAACGGCGAGGCCACGAGCGCGTGCGCGGACGCCAGATTGATGATGCGTCCCCAGCCCGCTTCTTTCATGAGCGGAACGGCATGGCGCGTCATGTGGAAAGCGGATGTCAAATTGATCGCGATGATCAAATCCCATTTTTCGGGCGGGAATTCTTCGACCGGTGCGACATGTTGAATGCCTGCATTGTTCACGATGATATCGACGGAGCCGAATTTGGATTTGGTCTCTTTTATCAATGCCTCGATCTGGTCGGGCTTGGTCATGTCCGCGCCGTTGAACAGTATTTTGGAGCCTGTTTCCTTTTCCATCGCCGCGCGGTCTTTTTCGATTTGCGCCGCGTCGCCCAAACCGTTCAACATGATATTCGCGCCCTGTTTGGCGAGCGCACGGGCCATGCCTTGGCCGATGCCGCTGGTGGAACCTGTAACGATGGCTGTTTTGCCTTTGAGCATATTCATTCTCCCGTTGTCATTCTGAGCGCAGCGAAGAATCAGAGATCCTTCGGGCTATGCCCTCAGGATGACAATAGTGGGTTATACGCTCAAATCAAGCTGTGTTCCGCGGGCGGATTCAAAGGGGGAAGGGGTGTTGAAGGAGAGCGGAGCGCTTCCGCCCGTCAAGGTAAACGGGTCTTTGGTGGTGAAGCCGTGCGTGATCTGTGTTACCTGCTCGCCCGTTTCATCCTGAAACCGCTGGGTTCTGCGGAAGGTGCCGGAATCATCGCGGTCGAGAATTTCTTCATAGCGCGTGATGGAGCCGGAAGGGTTTTGCTGGACCACCGTTTTTTTGGAACCGCGCGATGTGGAAAGCAATTCTTCTACGCGGATAAACTGGCGCCCGTTTTCCTGTTCGAACGTGCGTGTGCGGCGGAAACCGTTTTCTATGGCTTCGTTTTTTTCAGAAATGACACGCGTGCCTTTTTCGGCAGATTTTTCGGGCAGCACCGCGACGGCGGTTTGTGTGTTTGAATTTTCGGAAACGGGTTTCGGCGCAGGTGCAAAAGCACGCGCGACTTGCAATCTCCGGAACGCGGCCGAAGATTCATTGAGTTGTGTGTTGACGCTAAAATCCATAAAGGGGCGGATTCCTGCCAAAAGAGTTAGGGGAAGAAATACGCCTTAAAACATAAAGAGTGACTGTATATAAAAAGCTTAACGCATCGGCAACCCGATTCGCAAGGAAACCCCATAGGTCATCCCCGTCTTTCCCGCTTGCAAAGCCGCAAAACCTGCTTTTAATTAGGGGCATGCAAGCGAAAACCCGCCAAATTCTGTCCTATGTCCTGTGGCCCGCCTTACTGGCGGCCTGCATCGTGGCGACCGTGTTCGGGTTCAATTCCGCCCACCCGATTCTGGCGTTCAACCTTACCTATCTGGCGCTGGCGCTCACTCTGGCGTTTCTTGAATGGAAGATGCCGTTCGAGCCGCAATGGCGCAACAATGACGGGCAGATTTTTGCCGACATCGCGCACACGCTGGTCAGCAAGGGCGTGGTGCAGGGGTTGGTCGCGTTCGCGGGTGTGTTCGGGTTGACGACGATTGTGACGACGATGGCGGAGCCGGGATACGGCATCTGGCCGCGCGACTGGCCTTTGTGGATTCAAGTCATACTCGGTCTTGTCACGGCGGAGTTCGGTTTGTATTGGGCGCACAGGCTTTCCCACGAATTCCACCCGCTGTGGAGATTCCATGCCGTGCATCATTCGGTGACGCGTTTGCACATCATCAACACGGGGCGTTTCCATTTCATCAATTCGCTGGTCAGCATCGTGATGGGCGTGGGCGTTCTTCTCGCGCTCGGCGCGCCGATGGAAGTGGTTTTGTGGTTGTCCGCGATCACCGCCTATATCGGGATGATGACGCATTGTAACGTGGAGATGAATTTCTTCTTTCCGCTTTCGCATATCTTCAACACGCCCGAATTGCACCGCTGGCACCATTCGAAAGTGCTGCGAGAAGGGAACAAGAATTATTCCGAGAACATCATGATCTGGGACCTTGTCTTCCGCACCCATTTCATCGATTCGAAAAGACGCCCGCCCATCAAGATCGGAATCACCCAAAAGATGCCCGATAAATTCCACGAGCAGCTTGTCTGGCCTTTCAAGGACTTGAGCCTGAAATTCAAGCCTTATGACCGGAAACCGGCCAATCCCCAGCCCCCCTCTTTGCCCCCCGAGGCTGCCGAATAAAGGCGGAATTTGCACAAAGCCGCCATATTTTCATAAAATATTAAGAGAGAGAGCATATGGTAGGGGTAAGCCAAAACGGGCTTATATCCGCCGTGTGTTTTAAGGGGGCCTTTCAGAAGTGTTTGAACGTTGCGAATTCATCATGGGACATGACAACAGCATGGTTATCGTGCTGCCCGGCATGCTGCCGTTGGAGCCGCAGCCTTACACCGTTTCTGCTACACCCACCCACATCAAGATCAAAGCCGGTTACGACCAGATCGCGCTGTTCCCGTATCACAACGAGGAAGTGTTTCAGCGCCTGATTCATTTCAGCCAAGTGGGCATCGTCGAATATCCGCCGGGTGAATCCTTCCCCGCCTGCATAACAGCAGTTGCTTATGTAGAAACGAGGACACAATGATTTCCGTAGGAACACCTTTGTCCGATATCGTCGGCACCAGTGATGTAACATATGCGGCCTCTTCGGGCACGTCGCAGTTGGGCGATGTGTTGTCCGCCACCGGTTTTGACGCCCACGAGCAAGAAGTTTCCGCGCCAGCGGCATCCGATCCGGGCATCGCAGGCTTGGTGAGAACCAACATTGCGCCGCGTGCCAAGGGTTTGGACAAGTAAGAACACCATCATAAGTTGACTGTGGAGAGGGATTCCGTCATACATAGGTAGGACGGAATTCTCCGTTTCAGGCATCTCTCATGAGCAAAAAGACCGCATTCATCACCGGTATCACGGGGCAGGACGGGGCTATTCTGGCCGAAATCCTACTCGAAAAAGGCTACCGCGTGTGCGGCGTGCGCCCGTATCTGCCTGTCGATGACACAGAGCGGCTTTATTCCTCCCCGCAGGATGTGGAATTGTTCCACGGCGATATGTCGGACGGGGCGAGCCTGATCCGCCTGCTCGAAAAAACCAAACCCGATGAAATTTACAACCTTGCCGCGATGAGTCATGTGCAGGTGAGTTTTTCCATGCCCGAACACACGGCGAATGTGAACGCGATCGGCCCCGTTCGCATTCTGGAGTCGATGCGTACGCTCGATATGAAAGATGTGCGTTTCTATCAGGCGTCAAGTTCGGAAATGTTCGGTAACGCGCCCGCGCCGCAGTCGGAAAGCACAGCGTTTGCACCGTGCAGCCCATATGGCACGGCGAAGCTTTACGCCTACTGGATGGTGCGGATGTACCGCGATGCATATGGATTACATGCCAGCAACGGCATTTTGTTCAATCATGAAAGTCCGCTGCGCGGGGAACAATTCGTTACGCGCAAGATAACCAAAGCGATCGGTGAATTTGTGATAGGCCGCAAGGAGCCTTTAAAATTGGGTAATCTCGAAGCGCGCCGCGATTGGGGTCATGCGAAAGATTATATGCTCGGCGCGTGGATGATGCTCCAGCAGAGCAAGCCCGATGACTATGTTCTGGCTACGGGAGAGACGCACAGCGTGCGCGAATTCGTCGAGCGCGCTTTTGAGTATGCAGGCCGTCCGATCGTATGGCACGGCGCAGGAGAGCGCGAAACGGGTCATGATAAATTCAGCGGCCAGATGCTGGTGACTATCGATGCCGAATTGTTCCGCCCGAAAGAGATCCATTGTTTGATCGGGGATTCTTCCAAGGCGCGCGATGCGCTTCACTGGGCACCGAAATATTCCTTCGACGACCTGATCGCCGAAATGGTGGAAGCGGACGTTCCCAAAGGCATCAGAAAGAAAATCTATGGCTGATAGTTTCTTCCCGCTGGACGGCAAAATCGTCTGGGTGGCCGGAGAAACAGGCATGGTCGGACGCGCGATTACCCGCGCGCTCAATGTCCGCGGCGTGCGGGTTTTATCGGCACCGCACCGTGTTCTGGATTTGACCGACCAAGCGGCCACCTTTGAGTGGATCGAACGTTACCGCCCCGATGCAGTTTTCATGGCCGCCGCCAAAGTCGGCGGTATCGGCGCGAATTCCTCTTACCCTGCCGATTTCATCCGCGACAACCTCGCCATCGCGCAAAACGTGATCGAGGGTGCGCACAGGGCGGATGTACAGCGGTTGTTGTTTTTGGGGTCTTCGTGCATCTATCCGAAAATGGCGGCACAGCCGATGGACGAGGCGGCGTTGATGAGCGGTCCGCTGGAGCCGACCAACGAAGCCTATGCCATCGCCAAAATCGCGGGCCTTAAAATGTGCGAGTTTTATTCCAAACAATTCGGCCGCGATTATATTTCCGCGATGCCGACGAATCTTTATGGACCGTATGACCGTTTCGATGCGGATAACGGCCATGTGATTCCATCTATGATGTTGAAATTCCTGCAAGCGCAAGACCATGTGACGTTGTGGGGGACGGGTGCGCCTTTGCGCGAATTCCTGCATGTAGATGATTTGGCCAATGCGTTGGTGTGCATGATGGAAAAATACAACGGCACGGGGCATGTGAATATCGGCAGCGGGGAAGAGGTGAGCATCAAGCAACTCGCCGCGATGATGCAGAAGGTTACGGGTTTTACAGGCAAAGTGGTGTTTGATGATTCCAAGCCCGACGGCAGCCCGCGCAAATTGCTCGATTCATCCAAGATGCGCGCGCTGGGCTGGAAGCCTTCAATAGCTTTGGAAGAGGGGCTCGCCCAAACCCATGCATGGTACAACCAAGGTGAAATGCGCAAACGCGCCTAAGAAGCGAGCGGTCCGATTTTGCGCATCGTGACGAAGGTCAAATCACCGCCATACGAAATCTGCCCGGACATTTGAATGCGGTCATCCTTCCTCGCCAGTTTTAAAACTGTTCTGTAGGTAACGGATTCGCGCGTAGGCGAACCATCGGGGCGGGTGAGCAGGAAATCGAGATCGGCTTTGGCGGGGTCTGCGGTGGAGATCATTTCCACTTCGGCTTCGTTGAGGACGCGGAACACAGAGGTCCACAAACAATTGGCGCGGTCGTAGCGTTGTGTGCGGCCGTCGCGGATTTCGGTTTCGCCGTCGCTCTTCTTTTCCAGCGGGCCTTTATAGTCCGTGGTCGAGGTTACGAGATATTTGCCGTCAAGGGGATGTGCCATAAGCGAAAGGATAGCAATATTCGCCATCCAAACCAAACCGAATTTATAAGGATCAGGCTACGCTGCTGTTGGGATTCGGCGCACTCATGGGGGCCGCAACCGTTTCAAACCCCGGGTCGTTCGCGGGTTTTTTCAAACGGGAGCGGGGAATAAGGTCATTCGGGTAGCTGCGTGCGTGAATGACGTTCATGTTCAGGCCTGTGTAGAATTTCAAAACCCCGTCATGGTTCGTGTTGCGGGTGTTGAGGTATACGACCTCGGGCTCGCTCGGGTGGTTAAAGAGTTCTTTAAACAGCATCGGCAGGAAATGTTTACCCCAACCGCGTTTCGTGTGTTCGGGGAACAGGCCGATTTTATAAATTTCGATCGTTTTGTCCGCATCGTCTGGTTCAATGCCAAGCGGCGCGATACCGTTATCGTCTGCCGCTTTTTCAAAAATGCGTCTTACATCGGGTTCGACGTTTGCGATGATTGTGCCGCCGACTTCCTTGTTGCCGACCCAGAAGCTGTAGCGTCTGGAGCCGGGCTGGGCCAGTTTCTCGCTGATATACGCGACGCTGGCGGCTTCGTGGTATTCTTTGCGCAAATCCCAGTCATAAGGTTTGCCGACTCTTTCAAGAATTTTTTTCAGGTCCGAGAATGTAGGAATGCCTTCGTCTTGGATACGCAGCACCGGATCCAGATCCGGATCAAGGATCGGATAGACTTTTTTAGACATGTTCAACAGGTGCATCTTTTGAGAGATGGCCAGTTCAAACCTTATGAAGCCGTTTCGACCGTCAACCATTACACACCTTATGCCACTTCTTTCGTGGGCGTTATCGCTACATTTTCCCATGCAATATTAAAAAGTTCGCGGAAGCTGCTCGCTATATCAGCTTGTTGCATTACAAGGATACGGACATTGTCCTTGGTAAAATTCAGGAATGCCAGTTTGTCCCCATAACAATAAAGCGTACGGTCGTTAAAACGTTCCTTGGGGAACCATTTATATTCCGCGAATGTGCGCGCTATCAGCTGGCTTTCGCCTTCCTGAACGATAATCTTGAAGGTGAAGTTGTTACGGATTCTGTCCATACGTTCGACATGCATTTGGTAAAAGTCATTGCCGAGCCATTCGATCAATTTCTTGGGCACGCCGTTAAATAGGCAGATTTCGCTTCCCGGCGTTTTCGACGTTTCATACACATCATCGAAAAACTGGCGGATGCCAGCCTGGCCTTCATAATTCATTATATTGTTGTCACGTTCACGCACGCCTTGCAGACCGAGGAATTCAATACCGTGTCTTTCAAAGGTGGAGCGGATGGTCGCGAGCGTGCTTTCACGCGGCGTGGTCTGGCCGTTCTCTATAGAGCCAATCGAGGTTGCGGAAATGCCTGTGCGCTGGGCCAGATCTTGCTGGCTCCAGTTAAGAATTCCCCGTGCGCCTCTAATTTGTGCAGTCGTTATCGACATTTTCTATAACATTTTCAATTGGTCACATGATTCCGCCGTTCGGAATGGTGATTTTTTAACTCAATCTGTAAAATCATGCAAGGGAAAAGCGTTAAAAATCTACAAAAAATTTCTTGACAAAAGACATAAAACCTATGAATGTCCCAACCTAAGCTTGGAATTTAACCAAGTTAACCTGTTTTGAGGCCTATGTCGGTTCCCCACTCACTCGGCCGAGGGACAGGAAAAAGAGTACTACTAAACGGCAGTATAGAGGCGGGACGCAAGTCCCACACACACGGCGGAGCTCTTTGGGAAACCAAAGGCTCCGTTTTGTTTTTTCCCAACCGGCATCGTTAATTTTATTGGCAACGTGCAACTAAGCCGCTTTGGTTTTCCCCAAGAGGCCCTCGCGGCGGAGCAACGCATCGGGATCCGCATCCCTTCCGCGGAAGTTTCTGTACAGCACCGAAGGATCTTCCGATCCGCCTTTCGACAAAATTTCGTTTTTGTATTTCGTGGCCACTTCGGAATCGTACAAACCTTTTTGCAAGAAGAATTCGAATGTGTCGGCATCCAGAACTTCCGCCCATTTGTAGCTGTAGTAGCCCGCGGAATAACCGCCGCCGAAAATATGGTTGAACGACGTCGAGGTAGGCCCCGCATAGCGCGGGAAGAGCGAAGCGTCTTTCGTTGCCGCATCTTCGAACGCCCGCATCACGGCGCTGGACCTGCACTGCGACACACCACCGGCAACGCTGCCCGGCGCCGGGCAGCGTNNTTTCGTTGCCGCATCTTCGAACGCGGAGACATCCGTGATGTCTTTGGGGTCCGCCGTGTGCCATGCCATATCGAGCAGGCCCATATTGGTTTGACGCAGGCCCATCCAGCCGACAAAGAAGTTCTTCGCGTCGTTCAGTTTCTGAATGAGGTCGGCGGGAATTTTTTCGCCCGTCTTGTAGTGACCGGAGAGCAGATCAAGCGTTTCTTTCGCGTAGACCCAGTTTTCCTGAACCTGCGAAGGCAATTCCACAAAATCCCACAACACGGATGTGCCCGAATGCGAGGAGTAAGTGACGTTCGACAAAATACCGTGCATGGCGTGGCCCATTTCATGGAAGAGCGTGAGCACTTCGTCATGGGTGAGCAGCGAGGGCGCCTCTTTCGTCGGTTTGGTAAAGTTGCAGACGATGGCGATGATAGGGCGTTTCATGCCTTCGGTGTGCAATCCCTGTTCGCGGTACGATGTCATCCACGCGCCGGGTTTTTTGCCTTTGCGGGGGTAGAAGTCCGCATAAAACAGGCTCATGAATTCGCCGGTGGCATTGTCAGTCACTTCGTATGTCACCACATCTTCATGGTAGACGGGGTATTTTACGGGTTTGAAAGTGACGCCGAACAGTTTCGAGAAATGTTCGAACGTGCCTTTGAGCACGGTTTCGAGCGGGAAATAGGGGCGGAAATCTTCTTCGGAGAATTTGAACAATTCTTCTTTCATTTTCTCGCTGTAATAGGCGACATCCCACGGCATGATATCATCGGCGAAACCAGATTTTTGCGCGAAGGTTTTCAAATCCGCCAGATCTTTTTGCGCGGCGGGTTTGTAGGTCGCCATCATCTTTTTCAGGAACGCCATAACGTTTTCGGAATTTTTAGCCATGCGTTTTTCGAGAACAAATTCCGCATGGTTTTTATAGCCTAGAATTTTCGCGCGTTCGTCCTTGAGCGTGATGATTTTCAAAATATTCGCGCAATTGTCGTATTGGTCCTTATAAGCGCGGGAGGCAAAAGCGCGCCAGACCTGTTCGCGCAAGGCGCGGTTGTCCGCATATGTGACAAACGGTCCGTAGCTGGGATAATCTAGCGTCACCACCCATTTTCCTTTCAGGTCGCGCTCATCCGCTTCCATAGACGCCGCGTCTTTGGCCGATTGGGGCAGGCCGGAAAGATCTTTTTCATCATCGATAACGAGGGCGAAGGCTTCCGATGATTTTTTGACGTTCTTGGAAAATTCGGGGCCGACGACGGAAAGCTGTTCGTTGATTTCACGCAGGCGTTGTTTCTTTTCCGCATCGAGCAAGGCGCCGCCGCGCACGAAACCTTTGTAGCAGTCATCCAGAACGGTCGCTTGTTCCGTGGTGAGGTTCAATTTTTCGCGTGCGTCGTAAACGGTTTTTACACGCTTGAACAACACTTCGTCCATGATGATGTCGGAAGAAAAATTCGAGCTGACAGGGCCTATATCGACGGCGAGCGCATCCATGCCGTCCGTGGAGGCGGCGGTCAATTGATTGTAGAAAATGCCCGACGCCATACCGAGCATTTCACCCGCCAATTCCATTGCCGTAATGGTGTTTTCGAAAGTGGGATTTTCGGGAGAATTTTTGATCGCCTCTATGCTTGCACGGGCTTCCTCGATCGCGGCCTTTACCGCGGGGAGGTAATGTTTTTCTTCAATTTTATCAAAGGGAGGGGCGCCGTGAGGCAAGGTGAATTTTTCGAGAAGCGGGTTTTTCGTGCTCATATTCTTACTTTAATTCCTTTATATTGGGCGGCAACTTCATTTATATGGGTTTTATGAGCGGCGTTCCAAGGTCTGACATATTCGACGACGTCTATTTTTCCGCCGATGACGGCCCGTCGGAAACGGCGCACGTCTTCCTGAACGGTAACAATTTGCCGCAGGCGTGGCAAGGCCGCGCGCGATTTTCCATCGGTGAAACGGGGTTCGGTACAGGATTAAATTTTTTGCTGGCATGGGAACTGTTCGAGCGCACCGCCGATAAAGGCGCGTTCCTGGATTTCGTCTCTGTGGAAAAGTATCCGATGACGCCCGAAGACATCCGTAAAGGACTTTCGCCGTGGGCCGAGCGTTTATCGCCGCATCTTGAAAAAATGCTGGCCGCATATCCTATCCGCGCCGATGGATTTCATAGAATCGTGTTCGATAACCGCGTGGCGCTGACGCTCATCTTCGGGGATGCGAACGAGGCGCTGTCGGAAATAGAAGGCAGTATCGATGCATGGTTTCTGGACGGATTCACGCCGGCGAAAAATCCCGATATGTGGACGGGCAAGATTTTCACCGAGATGGCGCGATTGAGCTACGGCGGCACGACGTTCTCGACATTCACATCGGCGGGGTTTGTAAAGCGCGGATTGCAGGAGGCGGGATTTACCGTCGAAAAACAAAAGGGTTTCGGACGCAAGCGCGATATGTTGGCTGGGAAATTTGAAGGCAAGGCACGTGCGGAAATTTCCGTGCCGAAAAAAATCGCGATTTATGGCGCGGGGCTCGCGGGCACATCTTGCGCGTATGTTTTAAAACAATACGGGTTTGAACCTGTGCTGATAGACCCGAACGGAATAGCATCGGGCGCGTCGGGGAACGAAGTCGGGTTGATCAATCCACGTTTCACGGCGTTTCGCGGCGCGGATTCCGATTTTTACACTTCAGGATTTGCGCACACAGTGCGGTCGTTTGAAGGTTTTGCCGACTACACACGCTGCGGCAGTTTGCATCTGATCAACGACGCGGAAAAAGAAAAGAGATTCACGCGTACGGTGGAGAATTGGGGATGGAATAATGCCCATATGCGGATTTTATCTGCCGACGAGGCGAGCGATGTTTGCGGCGTGAGAGTCAATAAGGGCGCGCTTTATCTGCCCGATTCCGCGCAAGTGAATCCGTCGAAATTATGCGCGTTTTATGCGAAAGATGTTCCGTTTTTGAAGGAACCTATAGAGGCCGACGCGGTGATTTATGCGAACAGCGCAGGGGCATTCAATTTGCCCGTTCATACCGTGCGCGGACAAATCACATTCGCGCAAGCCACGAGCGAAAGCATAAAATTGAAGACAAATTTGTGCTATGGCGGTTATGTTTCAGCGGGGCAAAACGGCCGCCATGCCATCGGCTCCACCTTCCAGAAATGGCTTTCGCATACCGATATTCTGCCCGAGGACGACGCGGCCAATATTCAAAACCTCGAAGAAAACGTGCCGTCCTTAAAGGGATTCCAAGTCAATGGCCACCGTGCTTCATTACGTGTGGTATCCAAAGACAGATCCCCTATTATCGGGCAAACGGGCGAGGGGCAATTTATCACCACCGCGCATGGATCGCATGGAATTGTCTCAACGATTGCGGGCGCACACCTGCTTGCCGATTATCTGCGCGGCGGAATTTTCAGTCTTGGTAAATCTTCGATTAACGCACTCTCCCCGATACGTTTTGAACAGCGCTCGGCCCGAAAATTCTAGGTCATTGCCAACCATCAATGGTATAATTTAGGCGTGATGGGAGTCATATTTAAACATTGGAAGAAAGACGTTGGCGGGGCGACCGCCATCGAATATTCGCTGATCGCGGCAGGTATAGCGCTGGCGATCGCGGTGTTTATTTTCGCGTTCGGCGAAGAGCTTTATGCGTTTTTCGACTACCTGACCGGCGCACTCAGCGGTGAAGCGTAAGCGGCGACGCTGATTATTCCCTGTTATTGAAATCCATTTAAGAATTGCTACCCCTGTATGCGGAATGGTAAAAAGTATGTCCGTCCATCACAGGGGATTTTCTTGGTCTGGCTTTTTTCCATACTGGCTTTCGCGCTTTGCGCCGCCGCTTTAAAAGGCGGCCGCATTCTCGCGTTGCGTTACGGTTTTGCCGACAAACCCGGCGGACGTAAAAAGCATGACAATCCCGTGCCCCCCATCGGCGGTCTTGCGATACTTCCCGTGTTTTTTGCTGTGGCGTGGTTTGCGGGATTCAAAGACATCGTGCCGTGGCCGCTGGTTGCGGGTGTCGCGGCGTTGCTCATCATGGGGACGATCGACGAAGCGCGCACCATCCGCCCGTATATAAAATTCGCCATCATGATCTGGACCGCATGTTTCGTCGTGATATTCGNNCGCAGATCGGCAATCTGGGTAATCTTTTCGGGTTCGGCGCCGTCGAACTGGAATGGATGTCGAAAGGTTTTACCGTGTTGTGCCTCGCGCTCCTGATGAACGCCATCAACATGATGGACGGTATCGATGGATTGGCAGGCGGGTTCTGCGCGCTTGTGGCTTTTTGGTTTTTGATCGTGTGTGTCGCGACGGGGCAGTGGGCCTATGTCGGCACACTCGGTATTCTGCTTGGCGCGCTGCTTGGATTTCTCGCGTTCAACATGCGCGCGCCGTGGCGGTCTTCGGCCAGTGTTTTTCTGGGTGATGCAGGATCGCTGTGCCTCGGTCTGTTGCTTGGATGGTTTTCCATTCATCTCACGCAGATGCAGAATGCGCCGCTGGAGCCGATCACGGTTATCTGGATCATCGCCATTCCCGTGATGGATGCGTTCGCCTTGTTCATCGCGCGTTCGATCCGCGGCCTGCACCCGTTCAATGCCGACCGCCGCCATCTGCACCACCGTTTCATCGATGCGGGGATGTCGCCCGCGCGCACCACCACCGCTATTCTCGGGCTGATTGCGCTTACCGCCATTATCGGTTTCGTGGCAGAGGCGCAAAACGTGCCGGCGGTGTTCTTGTTCGCCCTGTGGATGGTTTTGTTCACATTGCATACGATCGGCATCGCCCATCCCCGCGGATATACGATGTTTACAAGGTTTTTGCGCACGCGCAGACGTTCATAAGCCTGTGTATAAGACGGGCGGGACAAACGCCCATGCTTGACCGTTTTCGGGGTGGTTTTACGATGGAGGAATCAGAATTCCCACATCAAAGGATGGCCGTCATGCCCGCATCGAAAACAACCCGTAATCTTCTGACCACACTCTCGGTTTCGGTCATAGCACTCGCGGCCTGCTCGTCATCCTCCTCCGCGCCTTCGGCCAAGACCGCCGCGCCGATGCCGCCGATCACAGAAATGGATACGGCGATGGACCAACCCGCGCCCCAACCTTTGCCGCTTTCGCAATCGGATACGCTGACGCCCGTTATGGCGACGAACGCGATGCCTGCCGAAACCACCACCGTCGTAACAACGACGACCGCGCCTGTTGTCGCCGGATCCGTGGAAGAGCGCATAGCGCGTCTCGAGCAATCGGTCGGATCCTTGCGTGAAGACTACGCGCGCATCATGCCGGCGTTCGCAAGTTTGAACACGACGAACGAGCGCATTTCCCAATTGCTCGACCAGATAGAATCCGAAACGGGCAAGCGCCCTGCCATACCGCAGGAAACCGCATCGGCCCCCGTTGTTGCGCCCACACCGAAACCTGTGACCGCCGCCGCGATGGCACCTGCCGCGACGACAACCACAACAACGGTTGCGACAACACAAACGACCACACAGCCATCCGTTGCTACACCTGCATCTGCGGAGCCAGCGGCGGGAACGGGGCCTGACGGCGCCGTCACCGGTGTGCGCATCGGCGAGCACGGCAACAAAACACGCCTTGTGTTCGATCTGTCTTCGAAAACCAAACCGGACTTTAAGTATGATCTCGATAATGGTGAAAAAATCCTGATGGTAGATATGCCGGAATCGGGATGGCAGGGTGCCACATCGGGCAAATCCTCTATCTCCCCGCTGGTTTCCGGCTGGACCGCCCAAAAAGGCGCGAACGGCGGATCATCTGTCGCCATCCAGCTGAAGGGCGATGCGCGGGTGCTTTCCACGGAATTCCTCAAGGCAGAGGGCTCAGACCCCGCCCGCCTTGTCATGGACATTGCCGCAGGCGGCTGATTCCTCTATAAAAAGCCCCATATATTATAAGGATAGATGGAACGAAGGGTTTCGGTCGAGCCTTCGTATGAAGATATGTAAGACCCATCTACCAATAACCATGAGGATACAAAAAAATGAAAAAATCGATGTTACTGGCGGCCGCCGCCATCCTG
>DLGR01000006.1:18467-57305 GCA_002482805.1 Micavibrio sp. UBA7689
AGCCGTTCCGGCATTCGCCGAACATGACGGCACTAAGCACGGCAACCGCGGCGACAAAATGTTCGAAAAACTCGACACGGATAAAAACGGTTCTATTTCCGCACAGGAAAGCACCGATGCCGCGAAGAAAAAATTCGATGAAATGGATGCCGATAAAAACGGCAGCGTGACCAAGGAAGAAGCCAAGGCGCACCATGAAGCCAAAAAAGCCAAATGGGAAAAAATGAAAGCGGAGAAAAAAGCAGCAGAGAAACCTGTTGACGCTCCCGCCGACGCCCCCAAAGCCGAGTAGGTTGCCATGGCCGTATTGGCCTCAGTTGACGATAACGATGAAAGCCTGATGCGCCTGATACGGTCAGGAAGCCATCAGGCTTTTTCGATTCTCGTCCGCCGCCATACGGATAAATTTTTCGGAGCCGCTTTCCGCATGACGGGCTCTGCTTCGGAAGCCGAAGATCTTGTACAGGATGCCTTCCTGAAAATCTGGCAAAAGCCGGACATATGGAAGGAAGACAAGGGCGCGAAATTCACAACGTGGTTTTACCGCATTCTTGTGAACCAGAATATCGACCGCCTGCGCAAAAGACAGAAAATGGTTTCGGACAATTCCATGTTGCCCTATGTGGCGGACTCTGCCGCAGGGCCGGAAATGGAAACAGCGATGAACGAAGAGCAAAGACGTATCGAGAACGCGATGGCGGTTTTGCCCGAAAGACAAAGAACGGCGATCACGCTGTGTTTTTACGAAGGATTATCCAACGCGGAAGCGGCGGACACGATGGGCGTCAAACTGAAAGCGCTGGAATCGCTTTTGATGCGCGCCAAAACAGGACTGAGAGAATACATGAACCATAATATGAACCCACTACAAGGGGAGCGATATGCAACACGATAATTTGAATGAATGGCTGAACAAGCGCATGACACCCAAAGCACGGCCCGATCTTGCCGAACGCATCATCTTCACGGCCCTGCATGCGGGACAGGAAAAGCCCCACGCGGTGTGGAGCGCGATCTGGAAAGATGTGATGTCGATGGTGGTTATTCCCCATCCGTCGGTGGTGGTGGCCACGGGGATCATCCTCGGCGTCGTCATCGGCATGCAAACAGGCGAAGGACTTTCCATGCTGGAGCAGGACTGGTCTTCATTTCTTGATGTGAACGAAGGAGGCTGGTTATGAACCCGCGTATGAAACTGATCTTCACGATCTCCATACTGCTCAACATCGTTTTTATCGGTGTGGGTGCGGGGATGTTCTATAAGTTCTGTCAGGATATTCCGATCCCCGGCACGATGAGCCCCGATGCGCGCGCATTCGTTGCCCGCACATACCAAAACGGCCGCGAGGAAGTGAAGCCGTTGATCGAAGAAGTGAAAGCGCGCCGCAAGACAGTGGAAAATATTCTCACCTCCGACAATTTCGAGCGCAAATCCTATGACAAGGCGGTGGACGACCTGTTGGACACGCAAGGCAAAATCATGCGCCACCGCGCCGACACGATGGGGAAAGCGTTAAACGAGCTTTCCGATGACGACCGCAAGAAATTTTCCAAGGAAATCATCAACGGTCTGACGCCCGGACGTCCGCGCCACAAAGGCAAATGGAAGAACCATGACAAAGACCGCGGTGGTGAAGAGCGCAAAAGCGAAAAAGATTCTGACAAACCATAATCACGTGCGCGTCTGAAATTTGCGCAGGCGGCACCCGACTTGGTATTATTACTTTAGACAAGAATAATATTAAAGAACGGGTGCCATATATGAAGAACTCATCCTCTCGCGGCGGCGGGCTTTCGGGCTTTGGCTCCAACAAATTCGAAGCCGACGGCGCATATTCCAAAATCATCGGTGAAATCGAAGACATCCGAAGCGCACCGGGCAGCGGCGGGCGCAAACGCGTTGTCGTGAAGGAAAAGGACAAGATTTATTCCCGCGCCTATATCGACATCGATGCAAAGATGGGCGCCGAACTGGAAAAAAACGAAACCTATGTCTTCGATGTGAAGGAAAAAGAAACCGCGTCCTACGGGCGGCGCGACCGAAAAAAATACGGCGCTTTCAACACGTTCGAATGTGACAAGGAGCCCGACGATTACGACCCCTCTGCCGTGCATCAGGAACAGTTCTCCCGTTTCGGCGGCAGCGGCCGACTAAAGTCCGGTAAACGGACGAAATTTTAAAGGAAGATTTCGTCTTTCTTAAACTGAGAATGCCGCATACGCAATGATGCGGCTTTTTCTTTGGTCAAAGACGCGGCGCAGCGGGGGCAGGAAACACCTTCTTCATATTCGGGCGTTTCCATGTCGCCTTCTTTCAACGGGAAGCGGCAGCCATAGCAGATATCGTGATTGCCTTCTTCCAATCCATGACCGACGGCAACGCGGCGGTCGAATACGAAACATTCGCCTTCCCATTGGGATTGATCGGCGGGAACGGTTTCAAGATATTTCAAAATACCGCCCTTGAGGTGGTAGACCTCTTCGAAGCCGTGCGCGAGCATATAGCTTGATGCTTTTTCACAGCGGATGCCGCCCGTGCAGAACATGGCGACTTTCTTTTGCTTCGCGGGATCCATTTTTTGGGCGACGAAATCTTTGAAATCCGTGAATTTTTGAATGTCGGGATCGATCGCGCCTTTGAATATGCCCACCGCGGTTTCGTAATCGTTACGCGTGTCGATGAGCGTGACATCGGGGTCTGCGATCAACGCATTCCAATCCTGCGCTTCGACATATTGTCCGACTTTTTGCGTCGGGTTGGCTTCGGGGGCCGCCATGGTGATGATTTCTTTTTTCACGCGCACTTTCATGCGCAGAAAAGGTTTTCCCGTGGAAGAGGAGTATTTGAGCTCGCCTGATTTTACGCCCGCGATTTTGTCCAGTACGGCGATGATGTTGTCGAGTTTTTCGCCTATCCCTGCGATGGTGCCGTTGATGCCTTCGGGGGCGATCAAAATCGTGCCGCAGATATTGTTTTCGACGCAGGCGTCTTTGATGGCGGCCTGCACGGATGGCAGGTCGTTCAGTTCAACGAAACGATACAGGGCGGCAACGGTCCACATGGGCGTGGTTATACGCCAAAAGGGCCTGAAATTTCAATCTTTTTGAAAACGCACGATAATGATAGCTTTATAGTCTTAAACATAGTCATAAGGAGAGATTATGAAGTTCAAACATGTCGTTTTGTTGGGTGGCCTGATGATGCTGTCCGCTTGTATTTCTACGGGCCAGAAATATCCCGGATTCTCGTTGGCTGATCCTGTTTTACAGCGTGATGCTAGCCCTATGGTTATCGCTGCTGCCTCACAAGCTGTAAAAGGTAATTGCCCTAATTATAATATCTTGCATACAGCGGTTGCAAAACAGCCGAATAGATTTTACAACGTCAATAATGGTGCATGGATAGAAAAGTGGCTGGTTGATGCGTGTGGCCAACCAATTTATACGTACGTCACGTTTGCTCCTGATGTCAACGGCGGTGGGACCACATTCACGGTCAGCTTGAAAAGATAACCGTGAAAAAATAGAAATAAAAAAGCCGGATATTTCATCCGGCTTTTTTTTAGAGGCATTTTCCGCCGGCTTCGGAGAGCGGTAAACAGAAGAGCCCGCCTTCCTTGCCGTCCGCATCCGCGAAACAGACCACGGGGTAGCCGTCTGGTTTGCAGATCGAATACACGCCCGCCACAGTGAACTGGCGTTTCAAGGCGCCGTCGCCGCAGGCGGCCAACGTGAGAAGGCCGACACCGCAAATGGCCGCGATGATCAGGTTGCGTTTTGTCATGAATTTTTCCATTACGCGGCGCCTGCTGCGGATTGGGCTGCGCGGCTTTGAAGGGTTTGAACACCCATCGCACCACGCACCATTTCGATAAGGTTCTTCGCGAAGGTGTCATCGAGGTTCTGGCCGGACATCAGGCGGAAGATGATCGGGCCCAGGATAACGTCGATGGCGACTTCCACGTCGATAGATTCGCGGAACGTGCCTTCGTGTTTGCCTTTTTGGATGTAGTAGGCGAGGGAGTTGTAACGATCCTGGAAGAAATTCTTAACGAGCGCCTTGAGGATTTCGACGTCGCCCTGGCATTCGCCGATGATTTCCGCAACGATGCGTCCGTTCTTGCCCGTCAGCTGGCGGACCAGCTTTTCGATCTGATTCTGAATCCCTACGAATGGTATCGAAGCCTGGGGCATGAAGTTCTGAAAGCCCGGTTGGTTGAACACGGCTTCCATCACGACGGATTGTTTGTTCGGCCACCAGCGGTAGATGGTCGTTTTGCCAACTCCGGCTTTCTTTGCAATGGCTTCGATGGAGATCTTGCTTACGGACATGTGCGTAAGAAGACGACGCGTTGCGTCCAAAATGGCTCTACGGCTCTCTTCGGAGCGCGGTCTGCCCGCTTTGAATTCGTGTTCTGCTTCAGGCAAATTTTCGGCACTGGAAATCTGCATAGGGATGTCCTCTTCGTTCTTATTTGTGATTTATACGATACGAACGGTTTTATATTAAAACGGTTCGTGCGCGCAATTTCCGCGGAAGAGTTATCCACAGGACCTTAAGACGATATGGAATTCCTAGTGGAAACGCGCGATGGAATCCGTGCGGCGGCGGCCCGTTCCCAGCTTGTGCGCTTTGAGGCGTTTTTCCATGGCGAGGAAGATTTTTTCGGCCACGTTCACGCCCGAAGCTTTTTCCAAACCTTTGAATCCGGGGAAGGTGTTGGCTTCACAGATCGTATAGCCGCCGTCTTTCAAGAACAGCAGGTCGATACCGCCGATTTGAATGTCGAGCGCGCGCGCGGTTTTAACGGCGAGGTCGATGGCTTCCTGATCCGCTTTGAATTCATGCACGGAACCGCCGCTGGAATAATTGGCTTTGAAATCGCCTTCTTTCGCGCGGCGTTCCATGGAAGCGACGAGTTCACCGTCCACCACGAACAAACGCAAATCGCGGCCTTTGCTTGCTGCCACGAATTGCTGGAAGATCAATTGAATGTTCGGGCTGGTCTGTGAAATCAGATCCATCTGTTCGCGGAAGGCTTTGGCGTTATCAACCAAGAACACGCCGATGCCGAGTGCGCCGTCGAGAATTTTCACGACAACGGGAAAGCCCAGTGTTTCCTCAATCGTTGTCATCATCGCATCGTCGATGGGGAATTTCGCCAGCATCGTGGTGGGCGAGGTGATGCCCTTTTCGGCCAACACTTGATGCGTGTGCAGTTTGTCGCGCACGGTTTCGATGACAGAGGCTTTGTTGTAGACGAGGCAGCCCATCCGTTCCAGTTGGCGCACGATCGCGAGGTTGAAGTAGGAATGGTCGCCGTGGTTGAAATAGGGATAAACAACATCGGGCAGCGGTACGGGCTTGCCGTTGATCAAAACGGAATCGCGCGTGTGTTCGGACACGATCAAATCGAAATCCGCGGGTTTATGAACGGAAAGCGTAATGCCCATACGCTCTGCTTCGGATTTGAAACGGCGTACTTCGTGGGCGAGATCGGCGGTTGATTCAACATCATCGCCGTACAAGATCCAGACTTCCATGACCCTCTAGTCCCTCATTATTTTTGTAGATGGCAAACCTTATTCCACGATTTAAGGTTCCCCGCAAACGCAAAAGCGTTTCCCATATTTTTCAACGGGTTGATGGATATCGGTAATTAAAACGAAAATTAAAACGATCTTGGTGCGGGGGCTATTTCAACCGCGCGGCCGCCCTTCACTTCAAGCACCGCCATGCCGCGTTCGACAAGATTGGATTTGTTGAAGCGCAAGATGCCGTCTATCCCCGCAAACCCGTTCGGATTGGTGAGATTGGAGGCGGTGAAGGCCGAGGCGCCGCTGCCGTTTTTCGAAAGCGCCTGTGCCAGTGCCGAAGCGTCATAAGCCAGTGTCGCTATGCGCACGGGTTTGGAACCGTAGGTCGATTGGTAGCGTGATTCAAAGTTGGCGCGTGCGGCGGGCGAGGGAGCGGCAAACCATGCGCCGTTCATCTGCGGCATCGCGGCCACACGTTCGTCATCCCACAAACCCGTGCCGAGTTTGCGGGCGTTGGCATTTGTTACGCGCTGAAGAATAGAAGTCAGTTGCGTTCCGCCTGCGGGGATGAATACGGAATCGTATCCCGCAACGTCCGACAAGGCGCGGGTGATGGTCATGCCGCGTTCGGCGGCTTCGGATTCAAAGCGCTGTGATACCGTCGTGCCATATTGATCGGCGGGAGCGGCTACGGCGACTTTCTTCAAACCCATATCGGCGGCGAAAGACGCGATGCGTTCCACCTGACCGAACGGCAAAAAGCCCATGATATAGGTGTTGCCGCCCGCGAGCGTCCAGTCGGTGGAAAAGGCGATGACGTTGATGTTGCGCATGCTTGTCACGGATTTCACCGCGCGGACTTCTTCGGCAAAAAGCGGGCCGAGGATCAATTGCGCGCCGTCGGTGACGGCCTTGGTCGCGGCGGCGGAAGCGCCATTTGCGGTGCCGCCCGTATCGAGCGACATCAATTCGAAGTTGTCATATCCCATATCAAAGACGGCGAGTTGCGCCGCCTGCAGCATGGATTGGCCTACGCCCGCACTCTTTCCCGACAGCGGCAGAAGGATCGCGACCTTGATGGTTTGTCCGTTCGAAGCCATGGGGGCCGAACCGACAACAGGAGCCGATCCATAGACCGCGGCATCGCCGGTATTTCCTTTCCACGGAGAGTTTCCGGTGCCTGTGCATCCGGCCATAAGCAGAACGGCAAGGATTAGGGGAAAAACGGCAAAAACGCGGTGAAACATTGCGATGCTCCTGATACTGTCATTCGACATAATCGAATGCGCGGGAATTATTAAGTAAGATGAGATCAGACCATACACAAAAAGAGTCCCGATTGCCACAGGAGGTTTCGCTCAAACCCGGCCTGTATCTGGTGCCGACGCCCATAGGAAATCTGCGGGATTTGAGTTTCCGCGCCATGGATGTTCTGGCGGGCGTCGATTTGATCGTGTGCGAAGACACGCGCGTGACGGGAAAATTGCTCAAGGCGTTCGGCCTGAAAAAACCCATGCGGGTTTACAACGATCATTCCACCGAGCGCGAGCGAAAGCATATTCAAAAAGTGATCGAGGAAGGCGAGAGCGTCGCGTTGGTTTCCGATGCGGGCACGCCGCTTATTTCCGATCCGGGTTACAAGCTCGTGCGCGACATGATCGCGCAGGGCGTGGAAATCACCGCGTTGCCGGGGGCCAATGCGATATTGCCCGCGCTGCAATTATCGGGATTGCCGTGCGATGCGTTCAGCTTTATCGGATTTTTGCCCGCACGTTCCGGCCCACGCAAAACGCTGCTCGAAAAATGGAAGGACCGCCCCGGCACATTGATTTGCTATGAAACGGGTCCGCGCCTCGAAGACAGCTTGAAAGACATCAAGAAAACATTGGGTGATCGCCCTGCCGCCGTGGCGCGCGAATTGACCAAGCTTTACGAGGAAGTGAAGCGCGGGCGCCTGTCGGCGTTGATCGAAAACTATGAAAAAAACGGACCCCCCAAAGGCGAGATCGTTTTGATCATCGGTGAAAACAAGCAAGAAGACGCCGCCATCAGCGAAACCATCGAAGGCCAGTTGATGCAGGCGTTAAAAACATTGTCCGTGCGCGATGCGGCGGAACTGGTCGCGGGTGCCACAGGCAAGCCGAAAAAAGCGATTTACATGCTGGCGTTGAAATTGTCCGGAAAAGCGTAATTAAAGGGGAATTGAATGAAATTTTTTTTAATCGCACTGAGCGTGCTAAGTATCTCATTACCTGCGTTAGCAGAAGACCATTCCGCATTTGACCGCATAATAAAAACAGGAACGTTGCGGTGTGGTTATGCTGTCTGGTACCCCAATATGATTGTTGATCCAAATACGAAGCAATTGTCGGGTGTTTCGCATGATTTGATGGAAGAAATTGGGCGCCGCACAGGCATAAAAATCGAATGGGCGCAGGAAGCGGGTTTCGGCAGTGCCGAACAGGATTTAAGAGCCGGCAAATACGATATGTTGTGCGCCGATGTTTGTTTTGAAGTGCGCCGTACAAAGAATGCATGGTTCTCGAGGCCTTTTTATTCCAATCCCAATTATCTGGCCGTGCGTGTAGATGATACACGCTTTGACAAAGATTTGTCTTTGGCGAATAAACCGGAAATAAAAATCGCGACCTATGCCAATACTATTTTTGATTCATATAAAAATGATTCATTTCCAAACGCACAGGGAGTGGACGTAAGTGAACTCGGTGCCGATGTTGATACTATGATGGCACTTGTAACGAAAAAAGTTGATGCCACATTCAACAACAAAATTTCCATCGATCGCTACAATGAATTCAACGGTGGTAAAATAAAATCAACCGGAGAGCCTGTCGGGTATTGCAACGGAAGCTTTATGATGGGGCAGGATGAGGCCAAGTTAAAATATTTGATCGATTCCGCCATAGAAGAAATAACCGCCAATGGAACAATGGCGGAAATAATGACCAAATATTTGCCTGAAAAACCAGATTATTGGACACTTCCGCCAACCACGCTCAAAAAATGGGGCGAATAGAACCAAATACATGGACCAGAAAAAGAAAACCCATGATCGCGGGCTGATGGCCGAGGGTGTGGCCGAATTGTTTTTGCGCGCCAAAGGTTTTCAAATTCTCGAGCGCCGTTACAAAACATCCCACGGCGAAATCGATCTGATCGCGCTGGATGAACAGTATCTGGTATTTATCGAAGTTAAGGCGCGGGCCAGCATCGAAGATGCGCTGTATTGCATCACGCCGAAAATGCGCGGACGCATCGGCGATGCCGCGATGCATTTTCTGGCCTGTAATGCGAAGTACGAGCAATATCCCATGCGGTTCGATGTGATGGCGGTGCGTTTGCCATTCACCATCCACCACATGGAAAACGCGTGGAATTTCGGGGAATGAGCGGGGCGGCAAAATCAGCGCAGGTATCTTTGCCGCAACTGACGCAAGCGATTATCGCCGCGCGGGATTCGGGACAAAAAATTCGGGCGTTCGAGATGGCCTGCCTCGCCGCCGTTCATCCCCATGCCGGCCATGTGCAATTCCTTTTGCTCAGCGAAGCCATGCAGAGCATCGAGTTTAAGAATTTTTATCCGCCGATCAAGCAGGCGCTTATCGCGGCGTTTGCATTCGACAAGGTTGAACAGCAAAAGATGGCACCGATGTGGGGCGCAACTTTTTTGCTCGATCCCAATTTGAAAGAACGTTCTTCTATCATGAACGATCCGTTCGTGATTGCCGGTTTGCGCAAAACAATAATTTCCAAAGTCGCTATCGAGGAAATATTCAGAGATTTGCGCAAATTCTTGTTGCTCGAGGCGTGGCCGCAAAAATCACTCAAGACCAAAGATATCGCGTTTTTGTCCGCGCTGGCCGAACAATGTTTTTACAATGAGTATGTCTGGGATGTGACCGCCGAGGAAATCGCGGCGGTAAAAACGCTTCCCACAAACGATCCTATCGCCGTGTGTTTGATCGGCTGTTACGAACCGCTTCATAAACGCGACATCAAGCCGAAACTTTCCGCCGTGGCGGGATACCGCCAGATGATGAAAACACAAGTCGACAATCCGCAGCGTGAGGAAGCGCTCAAGGCCGCCATCGCAACTCTCAAAATGACGGGCAGCGACGTTTCGCAGGGTGTGCAGGCGATGTATGAGGAAAATCCCTATCCGCGCTGGGTTTCGACCGATTTCTCACACATTATATATGGAGAGGTGGAAGGGCGCATGCTCTCGGCGGGCTGCGGGACGGGGCGTTCTTTGGTACAGGCGGCGGCAATGTTCCCCAATATGGACATTACCGCCATCGATATTACCAAGGCATCCATCGCCTATGCGATGCGCGCGGCGGAAGAATTCGGATGCGGGAATATCGGTTTTCTTCAAGCGGATATCATGGCGTTCGACGCCATGGACAAAAAATTCGATTTCATCGAATGTTCGGGTGTGCTCCACCATCTGGCCGATCCGAAAGCGGGATGGGGCAAGCTTTTGAACCGTCTCGATGATGGCGGCGTCATGCTGATCAGCCTGTACAGCACGCGGGTGCGCGAGGTGATTGCAGCAGTGCGGTCAGAGGCAAAAAATTATGCCCCCGATCCGAAAGGTATCAGAGGCTTACGTGTCCATATCAAATCTTTGCCCGACGACCATCCGCTCAAACCCGTTTCATCGCGGCGTGATTTTTTCGGCATGTCGGATATCCGCGATCTTTTGTTCCACGTACAGGAGGCGACATATACGCTTCCCGAAATCAAAAGCATCATGGATGATCTCGGCCTTGAATTTATCGGGTTCAAACGTGCGCCGTTGTCCGAGCACGCAGGTGAGCGCGATCTTTTGAAATGGCATGAATTTGAATTGCAAAACCCCGAGCGTTTTTACGGAATGTATGAATTTTTGTGCAAGCGCAGGGGCGAGACCCTGAACAAAACGGCGCAATTTATAACAAGCGATGTTTTGCAGGTGAAATGACCTTGTCAGGCGCGCACCCCCGCACCATAATCCCTATTGTTCCAAGGAGGTTCCCATGATCGATCGCAGAAATTTCATTATCGGTGCAGGCGCGGTTGCCGCCGCGGGAGCTTTGCTGCCGTCGGTGCATATAAAGAGTGCGAAGGCCGCCGCGCCCTCCACGCAAGCGCCGGGTTTTTACCGNNCCGCACGAAGGTCGGCAATATCACAGTGACGTCCTTGCTCGATGGCGGCATGGATTTACCTGAAGAAATTTTGACGGGCGCAACGCCGGAAAGCCTGATTGCCGCGAAAGAGAAAAATTTTATCGCCGCGGGCAAAAGCTTTCCCGCCTATGTGAACGGATTTTTGATCGATACGGGCACGCGTCTTACGCTGGTCGATACGGGCGGCGCGGGATATGGGCCCACGCTCGGCAATCTCGCTGCAAATCTTGCCGCCGCGGGCGTTTCCCCCGACGATATCGACGATGTGGTTTTAACGCACGCGCATCCCGACCATGCGAGCGGATTGCTGGACCATGACGGCCAGCGCGTTTTCAAAAAAGCCAATCTGCGTTTGTCCAAAGACGAACTGGATTATTGGTTCAACGATGCCAAAAAGAACGGTAAGAACAAGGATGCGTTCGAATCCGCACAAAAGAATATCGGCGCTTACCGTGGTGCGGGGCAGATTGAAACTTTTGCGCTGGGCAATGATATCGGCAACGGTATTTCCAGCGTTGCGTTGCCCGGACACACGCCGGGGCACAGCGGCATCCGTGTGTCCGACGGTAGCGATCAATTGCTGATCTGGGCGGACCTTGTACATATTCCCGCCGTGCAATTCGAACATCCCGCACAGACGGTTTCCTTCGATGTGGACGCGGAGCTGGCGCGCCAGTCCCGCCTTAAAACATTCGATGAAGTTGCCGCCGACAAAATCCGCGTGGCGGGCATGCATTTGTGTTTCCCCGGCATCGGCCATGTCGTCAAAAAAGAAGCGGGATATGAATTTGTGCCGCAGATGTACGAGATTGCCGCCTAATGAAAGCCAACTTCAAAGAGTTGAGGGACCGCGCGTGGCAGTCTTACCGCGGGCAGAATTATCAGGACGTGTTCGAAGCTTGCTTTGCCGCGATGAAATTTTCTGAATTTTCTAATGATAGATTGTTGAATGTTATCCTTGCGCAAAGCCTGATCAATTTTTCCGGCGAGCCTTTCAACCCCGATGTGCAACAAGCCGTACTCAGGGTTTTGTACGAAAAAGGCATCGATTACAAAAAAATCATGACGGTGTGGTACCGCATGATGATGGACGATCCGACTTTCGCTCCTTTGTATAAGGAAAGGGGGGAGAGTCTTTCCGATGCGGAATGGAAAGAGCTGGAGCCGATCCTGATCAATCCGTACCTGACCGAAGGTTTGCGCAAATTCATTATCGCCATTTTACCGCTGGAACTAATCCTCGTAAAACTACGCCGCATTATGCTGCTTGATCTATGGCCCAAAGGATGGCTGAAAACCAAGCATCTGAATTTTATCTGTGCGATGGCCGAGCTTTGCTACACGAATGAATATATTTATCCCGTAACGACAGAAGAAGAAAAGGCGCTCGCGACGTTGCCCAAGGATGACGCTATCGCGATTTCCATTCTTGGATGTTACGAACCTCTCTACAAGCACACATTCAACCGCAAAATTTCCGCCGTTGCCCCATTCCGCCAGATGATTACGTTACAGATAACGCAAAAAGAGCGGGAAATTGCATTGCTTGAAACTATTCCCGCGCTCGGCAGTATCAAAAGCGAAACATCCCAGAATGTGCGTGCGATGTATGAAGAAAATCCTTATCCGCGCTGGAGCTACATTGATGTGCCGATCAAAGGTGCCGAAGACACGGAAGGCAACATATTGGTGGCGGGTTGCGGCACGGGGCAGTATGTGGTGCATGCCGCGGTGAATTACCCCAACCTGCATGTTCACGGAGTTGATATTTCAAGGTCCTCTATTGCCTATGCGAAGCGGCAGGCGGAAGATTACGGCGTTCATAACGTAAGCTTTACGCAATGCGATATTCTGGAACTTCCTTTGCTGGGCGAAAAATTCGATTACATCAATTGTTCGGGCGTTTTGCACCATATGAAAGATCCCGAAGCGGGATGGAAAAAATTGATCGAGGTCATGAAACCCGGCGGCGCGATGTATATCAGTCTGTACAGCACCACCGCGCACAGGGTTTTGAACGATGTGCGCCAACAGATGCGTGACAAAGGATTAAAGCCGAATATTGCAGACATGAAAAAGGCGCGCGCGGATATCATAGGGCGGCCCAAAGGGGATAAAGTCCGCGCGGCGGCATGGTACCGCGATTTTTATTCGGCTTCCGAAATGCGCGATCTGATCTTCCACATTCAGGAACGCACCTATACATTTCTGGAATTAAAAGAAGTTTTGGAGCGGCTTGGCCTTGAACTGGTGCAGATGGTCGCCGTCACAGAGTGGCTCAAAAAACATTATTTGACAAAATATCCCGACAACCCCGCGATGGATAATTTTGAATACTGGCACACGGTGGAACAGGAGTTTCCCGATGCTTTTGCGGCCATGTACCATTTTATCTGCAAGAGAAAATCCGATTCGCAGATGAATCCCCTTGTCCAGACGGTATTGAAGCGCGGTGTGTAAAGCCGTTCTGACTCACAAAAGCCATATTCTCAAATCATGATTTTGCGGTATTATTATAAAATAAGGTGCTTCATGAAAAAATCCCATATTCTTCTGGCCATTTCCTCTCTCGCGCTTTTGAATGCGTGCACGCCGCTCGGCATGGCGACAGGCGCCGCGGCGGGTGTGGGCAACGCGGCTTCGAAAGAAGGCGGCATATCGGGTGCGGTGACGGATGCATCGATCAAAGGCCAGATCAACGAGTCATGGATCAATTACAACCTCGAAACATTCTCCAAACTTTCCACCACCGTAAATCAGGGGCGCGTGCTCCTGACCGGTGTCGTGCAAAACCCCGAAGACCGCGTCGAGGCCGTGCGCCTTGTCTGGCAAGTGAAGGGCGTAAAGCAGGTTATCAATGAAATTCGCGTATCGGAGAGTGAAGGCGTGCCGGGATTTGTGAAAGACACATGGATCACTTCACGTTTACGCGCCGAACTGACATTCGAAAAAAATGTTTCCTCGCTGAATTATTCCATCGATACGGTGCAGGGCGTGGTTTATCTGATGGGCGTTGCGATGAGCCAAGATGAACTTAACCGCGTCATGCAGATCGCGCGCACCATTCCCAATGTCAAACAAGTCGTTTCTTACGTGAAAATGGTGGGCGAGCCCGTGACCCCGACGAATGTAATGCAATAATGTTCGATGCTTCTGCGGTTCTAAAAGAGAGCGGCAGCAAAGACGACCCCGACATCAATCTTCTTCATGTCGCGCTGGCATTCGCCGCGGACGATCATCTCGGCATCAGCATGGACAAATATTTCAACCATGCGAACAAGCTCGCCCGTGATGTGGGGCAGCGTTTCATAGAACTTCTCAACGCCGGCGCGGATGACGATGTGCGCACAAGATTGGCCGCGATCAAACATATTTTATGTGACCGTGAAGGTTATACGGGCGACACGGAGACGTACGACGATTTGCAAAACGCCGATCTGATCCGCGTGATCGACCGTCGCAAAGGATTGCCGATTTCACTCGCGATTTTGTTTATCTATGCGGGGCGCTCCAACGGATGGGATCTGGACGGACTCAATTTCCCCGGACATTTTTTGTGCCGTATCGAATATAAGGGCGAGCGTTTGATTTTCGATCCGTTCAGTTCCTGCAAGGTGATGGAAGCGCCGGATTTACGCTCGCTCCTTAAAAAAATCCGCGGTGACAAAGCGGAATTGTCGGCGGATTTTTACAAGCCCTGCACCAACCGCGAAACCCTTATCCGCCTGCAAAACAACATCAAGCTGCGTTTGATAGAGGCGGAGGAATACGAGCACGCCCTTACATGCGTCGAAAAAATGCGCTGGATGGACCCTGCCGAATACCGGCTTTTGCTCGATGCGGGTGTGTTATATGCAAAAACGGGAAAAATGCCTGCCGCAGTCGATGTTCTGGAAAAATACATCAAGGTTGCACCCAATCCCCAAGACAAACGGGACGCCGAAAATATTTTGCGCAACATCACCGAAACAATGGGTTGAAAGCAAACGCGATTTTGTTGCAATTGTGGATGAAATGTGAACAGATGAAGGTATTGTTATGTGCCCTCTTGTCATGGCTTTCGATGGGGGCTACAAGAGTCCGAACGGAACCGAATCAGTCTTCCAGACGTATTCTTTTCACTGATCGCAATTTTTTGATTTTAAAGGAGTTTTTCCCATGCTCATCCGCTTATTAGCAATCGCTCTTCTGGCCACCACGGTCGCTGCTTGCTCTTCCGATAAGGACGCTGCCACCGACGGTTCGGTTACGGTAGGCGAACGCACGGACGGCACGGGCGCCCTCGATGGTACCGGCGTATACGGCGATGGATCCGTTGACGGTTCCGTTGTTGCCGGTTCGCAACAAGACCTCGCCACGAATGTCGGCGACCGCGTTTTCTTCGCTTACGACAGCTATGATCTGGCTCCTGAAGCCCGTGACACACTGAACCGTCAGGTTGAATGGCTGAACCGCTACCCGAACCTGAACATCACGATCGAAGGCCACTCCGATGAACGTGGTACGCGTGAATACAACATCGCTCTCGGCGATCGTCGTGCAACGGCTGTCAAAAACTACCTCGCTTCGCAAGGTGTTGCTGCTGCCCGTTTGAACACGATCAGCTACGGTAAAGAACAGCCTGCTGTTGTCGGCGCAGATGCCGCTTCCTGGGCGCAAAACCGTCGTGGCGTAACGCGCGTCGAATAGTTGAAAGGCGAATTGCTCTGATATGAGCCATTCTTCCACCATAAAGAAATTTGTAAAGGCACGGAGGATTCTTCCTTTGTGCCTTTGCACTGTTGCGGCCATTGCTTTGTTTACGGCGGTGCCTGCATCCGCTCAATCCAACGATGTTTTAAATCGTATCAAGCGCATCGAAAACGAAGTCGATACATTGAACCGCGCCGTCTATAAAGGCGAGACGCCTCCCCCGATCGCGGGCGGCGGTGCCAATGAAGGCATGGATGCGCGTTTGTCCCAGATAGAAACCGACCTGCGCAATCTGACGGGCAAGGTCGAACAGCAGGCGTATGACAACCAGCAGCTCCAGCAAAAACTGGACGCGCTACAACAAGATTCCCAAATGCGTCTGGATGCGATCGAAGCGCAATTGCGCGGCCAGCCCCCGATGGGTGCTGCGCAACCTCCGATGAACCAGCCGCAAGGCGGATTGGCACCGGGCGATATGGGGCAGCCCACATTGGGTGACAATCCCGAGGTGCTTCAGCCCGATACCATGACCCAGCCGGCGGGCGATGTGACGGGCGCCGAAACCGGCGCGGGTGCGACGGACGCGGCAGGTTTGTACGAACAAGGTTTCGGTGAAATCAAACGCTCCGATTATCCGGCTGCCGAAAAAACCTTTATCGCGTTCATGAAGGAATATCCCACGCATGCACTCGCACCGAATGCGCTCTACTGGCTCGGCGAGACATATTATGTGCGGAAGGAATACGACAAGGCCGCGCGCGTGTTCGCCGAAGCCTATCAAAAATATCCGGGCGGCCCCAAAGGCGCGGACAATCTTCTGAAACTCGGCATGTCGCTCGCGGGTAAGGGCGAAAAAGCCAATGCCTGCATCGCGCTCGGCCAGCTCAAAAAAGAATACCCCAAAGGGCCCGCCCCCGTGCTGGCCAAGGGCGATTCCGAAATGATGGCGCTCGGCTGCAAGGCGTAATGCCACTTCCTTCCATTCCCAAAATCGGCTGGATTGTTCTATGTATGCTGCTGGCGTATGCCGCTTTTGCGCTGGCCATTCATATGGCCAAAGACGATCCCATTCCCCAGCCGCCTGCCGCCGTGACAAAACCATAGTCGTTTGCTATAAATCCCCCATGTCCCAACCGCTTGAAGACTTCGCACTTTCTTTGAACAAACTGCCGCTCGGCAAAAGCGTGGCGGCGGGCGTTTCGGGCGGCCCCGATTCCATGGCCATGCTGTATTTGCTGTCCGAATGGGCGCAAAAAAACGGCACCATTGTTCACGCCATCACGGTCGATCACGGACTACGCGCCGAGAGCGCGGATGAGGCGGAAACGGTGGGAAACTGGGCCAAAAATCTCAAAAACGTGACGCACCGTATCGTAGAATGGAGAGGGGAAAAGCCCCAAACCCGCGTTTTGGAAGAAGCGCGTGCGGCGCGTTACGCGCTGATCGCCGATGCGATGAAAGATACGGGGACCGAACATCTGTTCGTGGCCCATCACAGGGATGACCAAGCCGAAACTTTCCTCATCCGTCTGGCCAAAGGCAGCGGGCTCGACGGGCTTTCGGGTATGCGCGTGCTCCAGCCAACCGAAAACGGAATTACGCTGGTCCGCCCGCTTTTGAATGTCTCCAAAGAAGATCTGCTCGCCTTGTGCGAGGAGCAAAATATTCCCTATGCGCTCGATCCCTCGAATGAAAATGAAAAATACCTGCGACCCCGCCTTCGTGCGGCGCAGGGTATTCTGGAAGAAGAAGGGCTTTCGGCCAAGCGCCTTGCCACCACCGCCAAAAGACTGGCCAGGGCAAGAAGTGCGTTGGAGCAGGCATCGGAAAAACTTTACGAAGAGGCGCTCACGCAAAAACGCAGCGATGGTTTTTTCTTCAATATCAACATACTCAGATCATCGCATGAAGAACTTGTTCTGCGCGTTCTGCTTAAGGCGATGGATGAACTACGACCCGATGCCGATTACGCACCGCGGATGGAAAAACTCGAAAACCTGCTCGATCGCATTATGGCGGACCCCGGCTTTAACGGTGCAACGCTGGGCGGGTGCATCTTTGCTTTGCATGCCAAAAATGCGACACTATGGGTAGGTAGGGAATAACATGTCTCGTAAACTTCTGATCGCCGCACTTGTCGCCGCAGGCCTGATTCTGGTTTTGTACAGCTGCAGCTCCAGCACGGTCGAAGCCCAGACCAACCCGCAGGCGCAAGCTGTGTCAGCGAAGCCGATGGGGGTGTTCCGCGATTTCGTCTGGGGTGTTTCGGAAGAGGATGTCCTGTCTGTCGAAACGGCCACTTTTCACAAGAAAGAAGGAAATTCCCTTTTTTTTCTTTTGCCGCGGGACAGGTCCGTCACGCCGATCCTAAAACCTATGCTCCGTTATGATTTCACCGACGGCAAGCTTACATCTGCCGAATTCTATTATTTCGAACTGGCCCAGCCCGACGGACAACGCGTGCTCGACCTTTTCAGCAAGCACGAGATGGAGCTGACCGCGCAATTCGGCAAACCCGCGAAAGAGGAATTCAACTGGAAGAACGAGCGCTATAAAAAATACCCGCAATTCTGGGGTCGTGCTCTTTACTCGAAGGATCTGTGGCTGAAGACCACGTGGGTGAGCGGCGATACAGAAGTGGTCCTGCAGACCTACCAAGAAAGATTTGGATACCGGCTGTTCTACACCGCGTCCAAAATTACACCGCGGAAAGATGGTCCGTCCGATCTTCTGCAATTGGACATCGTGCCCACCGCCAAGCCTTAATTCCGCCCGTTTTAGGGGGCAATATAGGGGAGGAAAGCGGCTTGTTTCCTTGGACATCCGCGCTAATTCCTCCTAATATGCCTAGGATAGTTAAACGCAGTATTACAAAGGACTCAGCGCAGTGAACAACGGTTTCGGTCGCAATCTCATGGTATGGCTCGCCATCGGTTTCATGATGGTGTTTTTGTTCAACGTGCTGCAAGGCGCAAAAACGGCTAACAATCCCGCCGCATCCGAAGCGATGGCGTATTCCGATTTCATGGCCGAAGCAAAAGCGGGCCGCATTTCCGATGTTACGATCAAGGGCGAAGAACTGACCGGCCATTTCACCAGCGGCGGCGAAGCCTTCAAGGCGCGCATACCCGCGAATGAAAACGTGGTTGACCGTCTGTCCGGCACCGGCGTCAAAATCACGGCGGAAGAAATCGACCCCGAAAAAATATCCGCGATGGGCATTCTGATTTCTTGGTTCCCGATGCTTCTTTTGATCGGTGTGTGGATTTTCTTCATGCGCCAGATGCAGGGCAAGGGCGGCGGCGGTGCAATGGGGTTCGGCAAAAGCCGTGCGCGTTTGCTCACCGAAAAACACGGCCGCGTGACGTTCGATGACGTCGCCGGTATCGATGAAGCCAAAGTCGAATTGCAGGAAATCGTCGAATTCCTGAAAGACCCGCAAAAATTCCAGCGCCTCGGCGGAAAAATCCCTAAAGGCGCTTTGCTCATCGGTCCTCCGGGTACTGGTAAAACGCTCACCGCGCGCGCAGTGGCGGGTGAGGCGAATGTTCCGTTCTTCACGATTTCGGGTTCCGACTTTGTCGAGATGTTCGTCGGCGTCGGCGCATCACGCGTGCGCGATATGTTCGAGCAGGCGAAAAAATCCGCGCCTTGTATCATCTTTATCGACGAGATCGATGCTGTCGGTCGTCACCGCGGCGCAGGTTTGGGCGGCGGCAATGATGAGCGCGAACAAACGCTCAACCAGTTGCTGGTGGAAATGGACGGCTTTGAAGCAACCGAAGGCGTTATCCTGATTGCCGCGACCAACCGTCCCGATGTTCTGGACCCTGCATTGCTTCGCCCCGGCCGTTTCGACCGCCAGATCGTCGTGCCGTTGCCCGATGTAAAAGGCCGCGAGAGAATTCTGAACGTCCATATGAAGAAAGTGCCGTTGGCGCAGAACGTCGTCGCGCACACGCTGGCACGCGGCACACCGGGATTTTCGGGTGCCGATCTTGCGAACCTCGTGAACGAAGCTGCTCTTCTGGCCGCACGCCGCGGCAAGCGCGTGGTTTCGATGCAGGAATTCGAAGACGCCAAAGACAAGGTGATGATGGGTGCCGAGCGCAAATCCATGGTCATGACGGAAAACGAAAAGAAACTCACGGCCTATCACGAAGCAGGTCACGCGGTTGTGGCCTTGCACGAAGTGGAATCCGACCCGATCCACAAAGCCACGATCATTCCGCGCGGCCGTGCGCTCGGCATGGTCATGCGTCTCCCCGAAGGCGACCGCATTTCGATTTCCAAAGCGAAACTGAAAGCCGACCTCGCGGTTGCGATGGGCGGACGCATTGCCGAAGAAATCATCTTCGGCGCGGAAAAAGTAACGACAGGCGCAAGCTCCGACATCCGTATGGCGACCGAAATGGCGCGCCGCATGGTGACGGAATGGGGCATGTCCGACAAACTCGGGCCCATTCTTTACAGTGCCAATCAGGAAGAGGTGTTCCTCGGCCACTCGGTCGCGCAATCCAAAAATCTTTCTGACGCTACCGCTTCTGTAATCGATGCGGAGATCAAACAGATCGTCAACACGGCCTATGCCCGTGCCACGGAAATCCTGACCACGCAGATCGACCAATTGCACACCGTTGCCAAAGCGTTGCTCGAATATGAAATGCTGTCGGGTGACGAGATCAAGGCGCTGCTCCGCGGCGAGGCGATACTGCGCGACAACGGTGACGAACCCGCCCATTCCGGTCCGCGTTCTTCCGTGCCTTCCAGCGGTGGCAGCATAGAACCGCAGAGCGCATAAACCATGCGCGGCGGGCTGTTATTCTTCGCAGCTTCCGTTTTTTTCATTTCCCCTGCCGCGCAGGCCGCAAAGGCTTGTACGCAAATCGGTTGTATCGATGGTGTTATGCTGCGCGGGGATTACGACCGCGAATGGAAGAACGGCAATTACCGCTTTGAACTGGTGCTTGATAACCGCCGTGTGACCTGCACTGGCGAATTGCCGCTCAAACCCTGCGGCGAACAAAGCCTGCATTGCGACAAGGACGGCGTGATGATCACGGAGAGCGGTTGCGCGCTTCCCAAATCCGCCCACGGTTTCGGTGACATCCATATTCAGGACGATCCGCGCAAAGTCATGGTGCGTATCACGCACAACAACAAACCTATTCTCACCCGCACGATCGTGCGCGTCGATTATCAGGAATCACGCCCCAACGGCGATGGTTGCGGCCCTGTGTGCCGTTCCGCAAGCTACGATCTGTTCAGCGCTGCCGGCGAATAGGAACACAAGAAAAAGACAGGTGAGGGTGCCTGTCTTTTTCCATTGGGCTTAGGAGAGGAAGGAAACTTTTATTTCAGCTTTATCTGCGGAGGTCGGACCAGATAATCCGTCTTCCGTGAAGAACGCACCGAATGGCGGTTTCATTCGACCAGATCTGCTGCATTTGTTTTTTCATGGCGTAAAAACTCCTTGGCCTGCGGGGGCGGGCTTTTTGCTTTTTTTGTTTTCAAGGAAAATAGACGAGCGTGTTCGTACATGTTTTGCACTTGCCGCTCTTACCGGTTCCCTGGTCAACTTTTCTTTTTCTTTATGATTTATTAATAACTGATTGCTTGGTTCAAGTCAACAAAAATCGCACGGAAAGCCTTACCCCGCCTGTATAAGTAACGCTTAATACATTGAAATTACAGCGCGTAACGTTTGTCGCCCATAGATAAAACAGCTGTGTCTTTGTGCATCTTGAAGGCAATCAAATACACAGCTTCGGAATATGTGGAGCGGTAAACGGAGGAAAGATTCTCCGCATCCGTGACAGGGCTTATTTGTGTGGCGTGCCAGTTGAATTGGCCCAGAAAATTCGTGCCGTCCACGCCTTTCGGAAACATGCTCCGCGCTTCTTCTTTGAGGAAACTGGTAAAACCGGCCTGTGATTCGAAATGCGTGTCGATGTAATCCAGAAAGCCTCTGCAAACGCCTGTGTAGGCATCCCACGATTCACGGAATTTCGGTGTGCCGGGAAAGTGTTTTTGCGCGGCCTTGCGTTGCGTATCCATCGTATCCAGATGGTTTCGAACAATTTGTTCCCAGTTATGGTCGATCGGGTAAACGCGCATTGATATCCGTCTTTTTTGAATTTCGGGTTATTTAGCAACGGATTAAGCTTATGTCAAATTCACTCTGTTAAACTTTAGTGGTTTTTTGGGTGATTCTGGTTTAAAAACAATAGTATGAGCAATTCCCGCCAATATTTCGGCACTGACGGCATTCGCGGCACGGCCAACACCCCTCCCATGACGGCGGATATGGCCTTACGCGTGGCCATGGCGACGGCCTATGTCCTGCGCGCGAAACAGCGCGGCGCGGTTATGGACAGGGCGGTTATCGGCAAAGATACCCGTTTGTCCGGTTACATGCTGGAACAGGCCATGGCCTCCGGATTCGTGGCCATGGGTATGGAAGTGATCTTTACGGGTCCCGTGCCCACCCCCGCGATTGCCATGCTGACGCGCTCCCTTCGCGCCGATGTGGGCGTGATGATTTCGGCTTCCCACAACCCTTACGCCGATAACGGCATTAAATTGTTCGGACCCGATGGCTACAAGCTTTCGGATTCGCTCGAAATCGAAATCGAATCCGCGCTGGAAATGGACCAGAACGAATTGCTGCCCGCGCCCGATCTGATCAGCAAAGCGGCACGCATGGATGATGCGGGTGGGCGCTATATCGAATTCTTGAAGGGTGGAATGGCCCGCGGCGATTCCCTGAACGGCCTGAAAATCGTTGTCGATAGCGCGAACGGCGCGGCGTATAAAATCGCTCCGCAACTGCTGTATGAACTCGAAGCCGAAGTTATTTCGATCGGCGATCGTCCGAACGGACGTAATATCAACGACGGATGCGGCGCGACACATGTTGAAGCCTTGCAGAAAAAAGTTCTGGAAGAAAAAGCGGATCTCGGCCTCGCGCTCGATGGTGACGCGGATCGTTTGATCATCGTGGATGAAAAAGGCCAGAAGATAGACGGCGACCAGATCATGGCGTTGCTGGCGGTGAACTTCAAGGAACGCGGAACTCTGGCCAAAGACACGCTGGTCGCAACCGTGATGTCCAATCTCGGCCTTGAAAGATTTCTGGAATCCAAAAAAATAAAACTGGAACGCGCGCCCGTGGGTGACCGTTACGTCGTCGAAAAAATGAAAGACGGCGGATTCAATCTGGGCGGTGAACAATCGGGCCATATCGTGATGTCGGATTTCGGCACGACGGGCGATGGTTTGTTCGCGGCGATGCAGGTTCTTTCCATCATCCAGAAATCGAAAAAGAAAACATCGGAAGTGTGCAATCTGTTCAAGCCGCTGCCGCAAATATTGCAAAATGTGCGTTACATGGCGGGCGCGAAGCCGCTGGATGACGCGAAGGTCAAAGATGCTATCTCGGGTGCGGAAGACACCCTGTCCAAAAACGGTCGACTCCTGATTAGAAAATCGGGAACAGAGCCCTTGATCCGCGTGATGGCGGAAGGGGATGATGAAAAGAAAATTCAGAAAATTGTCGGCGATTTGTGTGCCGTTATCGAGAAGGCGGCAGGATGAGCAAGGTAAAGGGGGCAGGGTTCGGTGTTCGGTTTTACCGCCGCGCCGTACCGGGGAGACAGATGACGGACAGACGGGGCGATAAGCCGACGAAAGCCAAAGACACACCACCGCAGGAAATAACGGAGCCGTTTCCGCGCCGCGAGATGCAGCCCGTGATAGACGTGCCCGATCAATTCATGAAACTGGAGCTGTTCGAGAGCTGGCCGCCTGAAAACGCCGCTACGAAACTGGCAAAAGAAATTCAAAAAGCAAAGCAGGTTTTGAAAAAGCCGGAAGTGCATGAATGGGAAGGACTGGAATTGATTTCCTGGGACAAACCGATCACGCATGAACTGGAATTCATGGAAGAAAAGCCTGCCGTCATGCGGACGGTTCAGACATCCGTGCAAAAACAATTTACGGCTTATAAAAAACCGCCTGCATTGCAGATCGCTCTCGATAAAGTAAAAGCCAAGGCGGAAGCCAAAAAGCTGGCCGTGCAAAAGGCAGAGCAAGAAGCCGCCCAAAAACCCGTGCCCAAAAAATCCGTGGCCACGGACATCACGAAAGAAACCGCGTTATGGGTTGCGGCGGAAAACGGAGATTGCCACAAGATACGACTCCTTGTTTTGGAGGGGGCAGACTTGGAAATGCGCGATTCCTATGGCCGCACGGCGATCAACATCGCTATGCAATACAATCAAAAAGACGCGATTAAAACACTGATGGCCGCGAAAGAAATGCGCAAGATGGCCAAAGACGGCGCCTTGCCGAACATGAATTTTTTCCGCCGCCTCTCGCACGAAAAAACGGGCACGTAAATCATGAACGCGAAAAACCACCCATCATTGTTGCCCAATGGGCTTCTCGACCTTCTCGCGCCATCGGCAGAGAATGAAAGCCGTTTGATCGAATTGTTTATCAAAAACTTTTCCGCGTTCGGGTATGACCGCGTCAAACCACCGCTGGTGGAATTCGAAGATTCTCTGCTCGGAGAAGGTCCGGGGCAGGCATTGTCCCGCCAGACCTTCCGCATGATGGACCCCGTGTCGGGCCGCATGATGGGGGTTCGCGCCGATGTGACATCGCAAATTGCACGTATCGCGACTTCGCGCCTTGCCGACAACAAACGCCCTCTGCGTTTGTCTTACGCCGCCGATGTTTTGCGTGTGAACGGATCGCAACTCCGCCCCGAACGGCAATTCTGTCAGGTAGGGTGCGAATTGATCGGCGTGGACACTATCACCGCCGATGTTGAAATGCCGTTGATCGCCGCCATCGCGCTTTCGAAAGCGGGTGTTCAAAATATTTCCATCGATCTCACTGTTCCGACGCTAACCAAGCATCTTTACGATGAAATGAAAATCAGCGCCGATGAAACCGAATCGCTCAACGACCTGATCGAAAAACGCGACCGCGACGGCGTGGCAGCGCTGAATACAAAAACGTCCGCGTTGATCGTGGAATTGATGGACCATGACAATCTGCCGAAAATCGCGCTACCGAAAAAAGCAAAGGCCGATATCGAAAAGCTTTTGAAACTGCAAAGCGAGCTGCGCGCCGCGCTCGATGTTTATGGTTTGCAGGATGTGCAGATCACGATCGACCCGCTGGAGCGCCGCGGTTTCGAATATCAAACGGGTGCGAGCTTTACTTTATTCTCTCAAGGCGCGCGCGGCGAACTGGGCCGCGGTGGCCGTTACGATGTCATCGTGGCCGGCAAATCCCCCGAAACTGCAACGGGTTTTACCTTATATATGGACTCCGTCCTGCGCATCGCTCCCGCCTTTTCCCCCGCCAAGCGCGAGGAAGTGAAGGCCGATGCCGATTGGAAGGCCGTAAAATCCCTGCAAGACCAAGGGGTTGAGGTTGTCCGCAAGGCGTAAAAAACGCCTTGGCAAACGGCCTGTCTTCGCCTAAACAATCAAAGGAAAAACAACAGGGTTTTTCGACCAATTTTTTGGGCAAGGTTTCGAAGGGGTATTTTCATGGCAAATGTCGCGGTGGTCGGCTCTCAATGGGGTGACGAGGGCAAGGGTAAGATTGTCGATTGGCTTTCTTCACGCGCCGATGTCGTTGTGCGTTTTCAAGGCGGCCACAATGCCGGTCACACGCTCGTCATCGACGGCGTTACCTACAAACTTTCCCTGCTTCCTTCGGGCATCGTCCGCAAGGGCAAGCTTTCCATCCTCGGCAACGGCGTCGTCATCGACCCTTGGGCCTTCCTCACTGAAATCGAAAAAGTGCGCGGACAGGGCGTTGAAATCACACACCAGAATTTGATGATTGCCGAAAACGCCGCGCTTATCCTTCCCGTGCACGGTCAAATCGACCGCGCGATGGAAGAAGCACGCGGTGACAAGAAAATCGGTACCACGGGCCGCGGTATAGGTCCTGCTTATCAGGATAAAGTTGCACGCCGCGGATTGCGCGTGTGCGATCTGGAACATTCCCACATCGTCAAAGAAAAACTCGAAACACTGGTCAACTACAACAACGCGTTGATGCGCGGTTTTGGCTGGGCGGAAATGAACGCCACGGAAATATATGACTCGCTGATGAAAATCGCCGATCCCGTGCTGGCATATAAAGGCGTTGTCTGGAAGCGTCTGGAAGAAGCGAAATACAAAAACGAAAAGGTTTTGTTCGAAGGCGCGCAAGGTCACATGCTTGATGTCGATCATGGAACATATCCTTACGTCACGTCCTCCAACATCGTCGCGGCGCAGGCCGCCGTCGGTGCAGGCGTCGGACCAAAATCGGTAGGCTATGTGCTCGGTATTACGAAAGCCTACACCACGCGCGTGGGTTCGGGTCCTTTCCCGACGGAATTGTTCGATGCCATCGGCGAAAAAATTGGCGAGACGGGTCGTGAGTTCGGCACCGTGACAGGACGCAAACGCCGCTGCGGCTGGTTCGATGCCGTGGCCGTGCGCCAAGCCGTGAAGACGGGCGGGATCGACGGGATCGCGCTCACGAAGCTCGATGTGCTCGACGGGTTCGAGGAACTCAAAATCTGCACGGGATATGAAATCGACGGGAAGACGGTTGATTACTTCCCCGCATCCCAAGTTCACCAAGCCAACGCCAAACCGATCTACAAAACGGTTCCCGGCTGGAAAGAAACCACCTATGGCGCCCGCAGCTGGGCAGACCTGCCGTCCCGCGCGGTAAAATACATAAAACTGGTCGAAGAGCTGATCGAAGCGCCCGTAACCTTGCTTTCCACCAGTCCCGACCGCGACGATACGATTTTGATGCAAGATCCGTTCTTCGGATAACCCTGAATTCGCTAGGTTTTATGGACTTTTGCCGTAATGCGTTTACAATAGGTTAAGCCTGTTCAGGCATTCTTATTAGAACAACTTGCGCGCTAGGTCAGAACTACCCATGGCAGAAGTAACGGCTCAGGATGAGCCGCAGAAAACAGCGGTATCAACCGCAGATGAAAAGGCGAATCTCCCTGCAGATTCGCAAAACGGCGGTGCGCTCGCGGCATCCGCCTCCGCCAAGGCCATGCAGGCTGAAACTTCCAAAGTCGCGCTTTCAGGCGAAACCGCATTCAACGATTCCATCACCGTTTATTCCGGCAACCGCATTCCGCATTACGACCGCGGGCCGGCGAAAGCCTATATCGCCAAGGGCACGGATAAGGCGCCTTCCTATTTGTTCGCGCTGGTGTGCGAAGACCATCTGTCGCCGCGCACGACCAAGGCTTCGAACTATGCCGCGATCATCAACCCTTCCTTGGTACGCCTCGTCGCGTCGGGCGCGATGTACTGGCCGCCCGCAGGCCGCGAAAAATATTGTTTCATTTACGAGAACACGCTCGGCAAACCCTTGATGGAGAATGACACGCATGGCGGTCTTGGCATGAAGGCCGAAATTGTCATGAACGCGATCATCAAACCCATGATCGGCGTGCTTGCGGACATGCGCGACAAGGATTTGGTGCACGGGAATATCCGCGCCAGCAATATATTCGATGGCGGAAGCCGCAATGTCGAGCGCGTTGTGCTCGGCGAATGTCTTGCCCTGCCCATCGGCTATCAACAACCTGTTTTGTACGAACCCATTGATCGTTCCATGGCATCGCAGACAGGCAAGGGTACGGGCGGTCCGCATGACGATATTTATGCGTTCGGCGTTTCTCTGGCTTTGCTCTTGCGCCATTTCGATCCGATGGAAGGCTTGACCGACGAACAGATCATCGAAAAGAAAATGGAAGAGGGCACGTATTATGCGCTTCTCAACCGTGACCGTTTCTCGGGCGCTATTTTGGAACTTCTGCGCGGTCTTTTGCAGGATGATGAAAACCAGCGTTGGACCATCGATGAAGTCATGCAGTGGCAGGATGGTCGTCGTTTGTCTCCGAAACAGGCGGGGCGCAGATCCAAAGCCAACCGCCCGCTCAATTTCAACGAGGGGAAATATATACGCCCCGAACTTCTGGCCAGTGCGCTCAGCAAAAACATCACCGAAGCCAAGCAGTTGATCGAAAGCGGCGAGGTGGACCAATGGCTCACCCGCGCGCTGGAAGATAAGGCGGCGCTGGCGCGTTACGAGGCCGCTTTGCTGCTTGCCGAAGAAGGCGGACGCGGGGGCGGATATGCGGAACGCCTTGTAACACGCACGGCGATCGCGCTTCACCCCGAAGGACCGATCCGTTATAAAAATCTTTCTATCATGCCGGATGGTATAGGTGCCGCCCTGACCGAAGCTTTCGTCATGCGCCGCGATATCCAGACCTATCATGATTTCTTTTTGGCGTATTTCATTACGCAATGGATCGATGCGCAAAGCGGCGCCGTTTCCGATGTCAGCGGGCTTGTCTCCAGATTCGACACTGCGCGCGCGTATCTGCGCCAGAAGGGTTTCGGCGGCGGCATGGAAAAAGTGCTGTATTCATTGAATCCCGAGATGCACTGCCTTTCGGAAAAACTGGAAAAATATCATGTGCGGTCTCCCGAAGACATGATGTTCACTTTCGAAAAACTTGCAAAATTGCCCAACAGTCCCGCCATGTTCTTCGACCGCCACAGTATCGCCTTCCTGTCGGTAAAAGACCGCAAGAATGTCGACCCGTATTTGAATGATTTAAATGCACCCGAAACCTATCGCCGCATTCTGGCGGAAATGAAAATTCTGGCGACCGTTCAAAAAAGATCCCAGATGGAAAAATTCCCCGGCATCGCTTCATGGATGGCCGACAATCTCGAGCCTATCTATGAGCGTTTCCATGACCGCGAGTTGCGCGAAGATATGAAGAAGAAGGTCGATCGCATGAAAGATGGGGGCGACCTTGCCAAAATCGTCATCTTGTTCGACACGCCCGCGACATATCAGGAAGACAATGTGAATTTCCGCCGCGCGATGCGCAATTTCTATGATCTGGAACAGGAAATGGCGGATATCGACAGCGAAATGAAAGATGAATCCCTGTACGGGCGCGATTCGGGACGGCAAATGGCGGCGGTGGTTGCCGGCGTTCTGGCCGCCATCATCATTCTGGCGAGCGCCTTCATGGCGTTCCACGGCGGCGGGAAGGGCTTCTAGATGGCGGTGAAAAGAAAAAAACGCCGCAAAAGCGGGTGGAAGTTTCAGGTACTCCTTATAGTATCGATCCTAACCAGCATCGTGTTTTCCGCGATCGCCATCATTCTGGCCGTGGGAATGATTCCGACCGTCGTGGCGGCCATCGTCGATAAAACCGAAGGCAAAATGCGTACCATGACGGTAGGCGCGATCAACTTCGCGGGCTGCACGCCTTTCATGATCGATGTGTTCAAGCAAGGCAACAGCATCGAAACCGCGATCACATACATCGTCCAGCCGCAGACCATTGTTGTCATGTATTTTGCCGCAGGCATGGGATATACGATCGATTGGGCAATGACGGGAATCGTATCCTCCCTTATGGTTCAAAAAGGCAAGAAGCGCCGCAAAGATATCATCAAGGCGCAAAAAGACCTCGTGGACCGTTGGGGGCCCGAAGTTACAGGCACGTTGACGCTCGATGAATACGGTTTCCCCAAAGACAGCGTCGCGATGCAGAAAGCCGAAGAGTGAGTTAAGATGAAACCCTTACTTAATCTTTCTTTAATGCGGCGGCGCGTATACTTAAGTTAAATGAAAGCATGTCGATCAGGGAAAGATCGTCATGCTTTTCGTGCATTTTGGGGTTACTTAAAATTATATTCAAATAAGAATAAAAAACATGCGCGCATTCATAACCAAATGGCTGAAAAACAACAGGGGAACCACCGCGGTGGAATTCGCCCTTGTCGGCGTGCCGTTTGTTATCATGTCCATCGGAACCATAGAAATGGCCCTTATGTTCACATCCCAAAGTGTTTTGCAGGAAGCCACTTTCGCCGCCGCGCGCGTGATCCGCACGGGTCAGGTGCAAAAAGCGGGCGGGACAGAAGAATTGTTCCGCGAAGAGGTGTGTGATTTCGCCGAACTTTTGATTCCCTGCGACCAGATACAATTCCAAGTGCAGAATCTTGATTCATTTGAAGACGCGCAGGACCAGCCTGATCCGACATTCGACGATGAAGGCAATCTGGAAGATCAGGGTTTCGATCCCGGCGGCAGAAACGACGTGGTTCTGATTCGCGTGGTCTATAATTATCCTGTACGCACGCCGCTTTTGCAGGCGTCGCTGTCAAACACCATGGGCGGCAAGCGTACAATGCTTTCGACGATGGTTCTGCAAACGGAACCCTACGAAGAAGAAGATTAAGAGATGACGATGGAAAAGCTGATGGAAAAACCGGCCAATCGATTCTCCCTTCGCCGCTATGCGCGCGAGGAGGAGGCCACGGCCTTGATCGAGACTGTTATCCTGATGCCGGTGATGATTTCGCTTCTGATGGGTTGTTTCGATCTGGGGCAAGGAATTTTGATGAACCAGAAAACCATCGGCGCATCGCAGATTATCGGCGATTTGATCACGCGCGATGAAACCGTCACGATGGGTAGGTTGGAAGATATGATTACCGCCGGTGAAATGGCGTTCGAGCCTTATTCCACGGCAACGTTCGGTTACGACATCGCATCCGTTGAATTCGATGAAGACGGAGAGCCGGTTGTGTTGTGGCGCGTGACGGAGAATATGGACCCCAACGACGATGCGGTGGCCAGCACGGAAGACATCGGTTCTCCGGGCGAAGGGGTTGTTGTGGTGACCTCCATTTACAAATACACGCCGTTTTTTTCGCATTTCGTCGTTGATGAAATCAACATGAAAGAAGTGGCGTTTTTACGGGGGCGCATGAGCGCGACAATCACCTGTAACGATTGCCCCGAAGGATAAGAAAAGGGAAGGTGTGCCATGGATAACGGACACAATATGTGGAAGTTTATCAGAGGAACAGCGGGGGTTGCGGCCGTATGGTTCGGGATGACCGTGCCTTTGATCGTGACTTCCGTGGGGCTGTCCGTGGATTTGGCGCAAAGCTATCTTGTCCGCGAGCGTTTGGCGCACGCATTGGATGCCGCCGCACTGGCAGCAACCGCCACGGGTTCCGCTGACGATGCGGAGCTTGAACAAAAGGTCAATGATTTCATCGACGCCAACTATCCGCCGGATGTCGTGGGCTATCGGTTGGACGTCACTGTAGATAACAACGATGACACTTTATATGTCGAAGCCACGGCCCGCCTTGATACGTCTTTTATGAAGGCGTTCGGCATGGATACGGTGGACGTCAAGGTAACCAATGAAGTCACGCGCATTATCGGCAGCAATATCGAACTTGCGCTGGTTCTCGATATCTCCAATTCCATGAACAGCAACAACAAGATCAACGATTTGAAAGACGCAGCGGAATCGCTGGTTGATATTGTGGTGTATGAAAATCAGGAAGATTATTATTCGAAAGTTGCAATTGTTCCATATGGCGTGGCCGTCAATGTCGGCAGTTATGCCGATGCGGTGCGCGGCCCGATCACGCAGCCGAAAACCATAACGGGCGCGACGCGTGCCAATCCGGTCGTTATCACGTCCGCCAATCACGGCTATACCAATGGGCAAAGAATTTACATCACAGGCGTTCGCGGTATGACCCAGATCAACAACAGATCATTCATAGTTGCGGGGAGAACCGCCAACACGTTTCAATTACAAGGCGTAAACGGCACAGGCTACAATGCCTATACGAATACCGGCTTGGCCCACTGCACGACGGCGGGTTGCAGCTACTACTATTTCCAAAGCCCTTCGGGTAACTTTAACACCTTCCCGAGCAGCACCTGCGTTTCCGAACGCACGGGAGCCAACCGCTACACCGATGTGCCGCCGAGCACGACCTTGGTCGGACGCAACTATGCATCGCCGACCAACAATCCTTGCCTGACAAGCGAAATTACCCCCCTGACCAGTGACAGGGATACTTTGTTTGCAGATATAAACGCGCTTACAGCAACCGGTTCGACCGGTGGGCAAGTGGGCGTTGGTTGGGGATGGTATATGCTGGCGCCCGATTGGGGTTATTTATGGGCCGATGATGAAAGTGAGCCTGCGGATTATGGCGAGGAAGACCTGCATAAAATCGTCGTGCTGATGACAGACGGTGAATATAACAGTCCGTATTGCAACGGCGTGATCAGCGCCGACGCCACCACCGGTTCCGGCGCCACGGCGGATCACATCAATTGTAACGCGACCAACGGTGGAACTTCGTATACCCAAGCCGAAGCCATGTGCGATGCCATGAAGGCAGCCGGTAAGGAAATTGAAATATACACGGTAGGTTTCCGCGTGAACGACTATCCCCGCGGGGAGGATCTGATGGAATATTGCGCGACCGACGCGGCCCACTTCTTTACGGCCGATGACGGCGACGAATTGCAGGAGGTCTTTGAAAAGATCGCCCGTAACGTCAAGTCGATGTACCTGTCCCAATAGCCAAGCATTGGTATAGACCAAACAAAAAACGGGGGATGCGGAAGTATTTCCCGTTTTTGTTTGAGTCGGAATTGAATCTTCCGGGTGTTTGATTCAGGTATTACTATGGTATTTCAGGGGATGTTGAAGTAATACTTTGGTCTTCACAGGCGTGTTCAAAGTATAGGTAAAATAAAAACACTTTATATAAAAATTGAAATAAATTCTTTCATTATAAAACTGCATTTTTTTATGACTATTCGTACAGTTTTACCAGTAAAACACGCTTTTTTTAACCACTCTTTAAAAAGTTATGGTATATTCTAAATATAACGGTTGGTGCACGGGGATCTCTCGATGCATCTCATAAAAAAACCAAAAAGCTAAACTTGTTGGAAACCAAACGAAGGAGACTACTATTATGTTCATCAAATTGCTTGCTCTTAAAAATGCTTACATCAACAACGAAGACGGCGCGACCGCTATTGAATACGCTTTGATCGCCGCTGGTATCTCTTTGGCTGTTGTTGCATCCGTATTCGCATTCGGCGACGAACTGGAAAACCTGTTCGGCACGCTGACGGGTCACCTGTCGGGCGACTAATAGTCGAAGCCTGATGGCTTAAGTTTTCAGGCCCGCCGGAACAAAACGCTCTGGCGGGCCTTTTCTCGAAGTACAATCCCAATCATCCACATTACCTTGGGGACACGCCATGATCTTATTTCTGGTCGTATTTTGCATGTTGGTTGCGATAGGTTTCGGCCTCGCATCCGCTGTCTCCGATTTCAAATCCATGACCATTCCCAATATTTACGCAGGCCTTATAGTACTGGCCTTCATTCCCGCCTATGCCGCCGACGCGCTGTCGGGCGGGGGCGTCGAATTTTTCGGCTCGTGGAAAATGCACCTCATCGCGGGTGTTCTGGTGTTCGCCATCACGTTCGTCCTGTTTTCCTTCCGCTTTATCGGCGCAGGTGATTCCAAACTGTGCAGCGCGTTCGCACTCTGGGTGGGAACATCGGGCCTTGCCGCGCTTCTCTTCTACATGGCCATCTTCGGGGCGGTGCTGGGCATCATCACGAAGATCATGAACAAACATAAACTGGTAGAGGCTCCCGCCGAAGGAAGCTGGATCGCCAAATCACAGGCAGGCAATATGGGCGTGCCTTATGGAATAGCGATTATCTTTGGCGCGATCATTGCATTCTATCAGCTGGGTTACTTCTCTCCGGAAAAACTTGCCTTGCTGGCTGGTTATACGGAAAATACGCCGGAATAAAAAGCCTCATATAAAAAGAGGCGGCGTAACGACGAACAAGCGGGGGCTTGAGCCTTTCAGGTTTTCTTAACCAAAAGGCGATACGGTTAGGGTGTGTAGTCTGTCTTCTTCTGTGTTTTCTCACCTTTAATCCTGCCGAAAAAGCCCCTGAGTCCGCAGTTTCGCGGGCATGGGTTTTGAACAACGGAGTCTAGAATGAATAAAAACGTAATGATCGTTCTCGCCGGTGGTTTCATCATCGCTATTCTCGTAGCGGTGCTCGTGCAGGCATCTCTGGGCGGCAAAAAATCCGATGACGGTGGTGAGAAAGTGCAAGTTCTGGTCGCGGCGAAAGATCTGGGCATAGGCTCTGAACTCGGCGAAGGCGACTTGAAATGGCAGACATGGCCGGGCAATGCGTTTGCCGGTGCCATCACGAAAAAGAAAGAAGATGACAAGGCTTCCGAAGCCCTCAAGGGCCGTTTGATCGCGAAGGTATCTTCGGGTCAGCCTGTTTTGCAAAGCTATGTATTCAAAGAAGGCAAAGGCAATGTTGTTGCCGCGACGCTCGACAAGGGCATGCGCGCCGTTGCCATTCCTGTGAAGGCGGACACGATGGCGGGCGGTTTCGTATCGCCCGGTGATTTCGTGGATGTAATCCTGACCTACAAGGTTGAAGTATCCCGTGAAGACCAGACCATGGAAACGAATGCATTCGTGCGCAGTCACGCGTCCGAAACGATTTTGAAGAACGTGAAGGTTCTGGCGGTTGACCAAGAATCCTCCCGTGACGAAGACAAAGCCAAGATCGCACGTACCGTAACATTGGCCGTTGATACCAAAGGCGCGGAGAAAGTGGCGCTCGCTTCCGAAATGGGCGATCTGATTTTGACGCTGCGCGGCATCGGCGATGACAAGGACGACAACACGGCCGCCATGACGACCGACATCGAAGTTTCCAAAGTCATGCAGAATATCGACAATCTGAAAACCGGCGGTGGTGGCCCCGTGCGCATCTATAACGGCGCCAGCATGCAGGAAGTGCGCCCCCGTGGTGCGGTTTCGCAAATCAAATTTGAAGATGAAATAGAAGACAGCTCTGAAGAGGTCGAAGTGCCCGTATTGAGCGAGCCCACAGAAGGGGAAGCAGAATGAGGATCAATATTTTCAAGCAAAGCGCGCTTGTGCTCGCCGCCATCGTTATGGTCGGCGCGTTCACCATGACGCATGCCATGGCGGAAAAGGGCGACCTTTCCATCACGGAATTCAAAGGCGACCCTGTTGTCGACATCATGCTCGGCAAAGCCGAAATGATTTCGCTCAAAGGCAATGTCTCCGACGTTCTGGTGGCCAATCCATCCATCGTGGATGTTATGGCGATCAAATCCGATAAACTCTATCTCGTCGGTTCCAACCTTGGCGACACGAACATCATGATTTTGGATGAAGAAGGCAACGTCATCAAAAAAATCAACGTCCATGTCGAAATGGATATCGAAAAACTGCAAAACACGATCAACGAACTCTATCCGAACGAAGATGTGAAAATCAAAGCATTGACGGATCAGGTCGTTATCACGGGCCATGTTTCCACGCCCGCCATGGCGAACTCGATCGCGAACCTCGTCGGCCAGTATGCCGGTGAAATTCAAGAGATCGACAACCGTCCTGTGGATGAAATCGTCGTGAACATGCTCACTGTGGCCGGCGAACAGCAGGTCATGTTGAAAGTCAAAATCATTGAAGCTTCGCGCAGCGCGCTCAAAGACCTTGGTATCGAAACCACATTGGGTGACGATAACAGCGGTATCGGTGCTGTGGGCGTTGCCGCAGGCGCCATCGCTTCCGGCCTTGGCCTTACGGCCCCCGCGCAACTTGGCGTTCTCGCGCTCAACTATACATCCGGTTCTTTCGGCCCTCTTTCTTTCCTAGCACGTGCTTTGGAAGAAGAAGGCATCGTCAACACCCTCGCTGAACCTAACCTGACCGCCATTTCCGGCGAGCAGGCAGGATTCCTCGCAGGCGGTGAAGTGCCGATCCCGACCGAAATCGATCGTAACGGAAACCTTGTTTATGAATTCCGTCCGTTCGGTGTGAGCTTGAACTTCCGTCCGACCGTGATGAGCGCAAACCGCATCAGCATGGAAATGACGACCGAAGTGTCTTCGGCTTCCTATGATGAAAACCTGCAATTGCAAGGCATCACGGTTCCCACGTTCAACGTGCGCCGCGCCGACACGACGGTCGAACTTCCTTCGGGCGGCACGCTGATGATCGCGGGTCTGTTGCAATCCGACACCGTCTCTTCGCTCACTTCCATTCCGGGCGTGAACAAGGTTCCGGTTGTGGGTGATCTTTTGAAATCCGATTCGTTCCAGCGTAACGAAACCGAACTGGTCGTGATGATCACCCCCTATCTCGTGAAGCCGTTTGCCGAAGACAAAACGCAGCAAGCCATGCCGCCGAAAGTGTCGAACAACGCAACGGATGACAATCTGGGTGACGTTCCGCGCCTGAGCATGGAAGATCTTGAAGGACTTCCGGGTGAAGAGGGTGCGCAATCCAAATTTGCCGGCAAAATGGCGCCTCCCACGGGTCTTTCCCAAGAGCCGATGATGGATGAATCGCCGCTGGTCGCCAAAAAAGCGGAGCCGGAGCGTGAAAAAAGCGCGCTGTCCCGCGTGTTCGAAACCAATATCAAACGCACCTATGGTTCGAAGAAAGTCGATAGCGTCATGAAAGACGTCGGCACCTTCGGATATATGATGGATTAAAGGAAGATGAGCATGAACAAGAATTCCGGTCTTTTGCTTTTGATGTGCGGTGTGGTTGCCCTTACGGGTTGCGCCCGCCAGAGCACGCCTTCCATGATGAACACGTCGCGCGTATCGGTCGTTCCTGAAACGCATCTGCTGCAGGTTCCTGTGGCAGAAGTAACGGATGGTTATTTGTATCGTTTGGCCACCGATTATGAACGTTTCGGTGCCAGCACGATTCAAATGTCGCTGGGTTATGATCCCGCCAACAAGAAATACGGCGCGATGCAGGCTTTCAACGACCTCGCCAAATTCAAAGGCCGTCTGAACAAGCTCGGCATTCAAAATGTTTCCGCCGAAACGGTGAAATCCGAAGGCGCCACGCCGACTTTGATGATCTCTTATGACACCGTGAGCGCGGTCGGCCCTGCGGGTTGCCGCAACATGCCGGGGTTCGAGGACGGTCTGACGACCGGCGAAATCGGCAATTACAAATTCGGCTGCTCCACGGAAACGATGCTGGCCAAACAAATTTACCGTCCCGCAGATCTTCTGGGCAACGATGCTTCGGACCCCGGCGATGGCCGCCGTTCCGCGAACAATGTCGAATACTACAGACAAGTTGAAGCGGAAGAAGCTGAAGGCGAAATCATCCGCATCCAGCGTTCCGACATTCAAGAATAATTACGTTACATAACCTTCGAGGGTGAATTGAAACCGTGTCTACTGAAACATCAATCCTACTTCCAACCGCAACGGTTGATCTGTTCCTAAGGGACAGTAAGACGATAGAGGCCGCAAAATCCCTGCAGCATGATTGGCGTTTCGCGCGTGTTTCCGTGCGCGTGCATGACGGCGACGTCGAAGCCGCAATCCGCATGTATGAAAACGCCAAATCCGCCGACATCATCATGGTGGAAACGGACACGACGGAAAAAGCCTTTATAGACCGCCTTGGTGTATTGTCGGGCAGTTGCGACGAGGGAACTTCCGCCATCGTCATCGGTCCTGTCAACGACGTCAATTTATACCGCTCCCTCACCGCGATGGGCGTTTCCGATTATCTGGTGCGTCCCGTGCCTGTCGACACACTTTCCGAAGTTATTGCAGGCACGCTTATCGAGAAACTCGGCGCGTCGGGCAGCCGCTTGATAAGTGTTATCGGATCCAAGGGCGGTGTGGGCGTTACGGCTATCTCCCAAATTCTTGCCAATCTTTCATCCGAAACATTGTTGCAAAAAACGCTTTTGATCGACGCTGCGGGCGCATGGTCTTCCATGGGCGTGGGCATGGGGTTTGACCCTGTCGCCAGTACGACCGAAGCCATCAAGGCCGTTGTCGGTAAAGACGCGGATTCACTACGTCGCATGCTGTATCAATCTAACGACAAACTCGCGGTTCTCGCCACGGGCATGGAACCGATGCTGGAAGTCAGCCCGCAAATCGCGCAATTCGAAGAGATTCTGAACACCACGATGTCGAGCTATCCTGTCGTGATTGTCGATCTGTCGGGCGCAGGACCTGCTTTGAAAAAATCCATTCTGACGCGCAGCCATGAAATCATGATCGTGTCGACGCCGACGTTGGCATCGCTTCGCTCCGCCAGATCTTTGATGACCGAAGTGAAAAAACTTCAGGGCGGTAAGGGCGACCATCTGGATTTGATCGTCAATATGGCCGGTATCGCACCGGGCAAAGAAGTGCCCAAGGGCGATATCAAAGCCGCGCTGGATCATGAACCCGAAGCGATCATACCATTCGATCCCAAAGTGTTCATCGGCACTGAAAACGAAGGCCGTAAAGTATCCGCAGACAAAGTGGGTGCCGAAATTGCCATGAAACTGATGCCGCTTTTGCAAAAAGCGACCGGTTTGCGCCACGAAACAAACGACGATGCCGCACAAGGCGGCGCGCTTGGCTCTTTGATGAGCAAACTCAAAGCAAAAAAATAATAGTAGGGAAAGGAGGTCATCATGTTCGGTAAGAAGCAAGGCGGTTCAAACGACATGCCTGTGATGGCCGCGCCTCCGAAACAAACGATAACGGAAGCCGTCAAGGTTGAACCTGTCAAACAGGAAGCAAAACCTGCGACCGCGCCTGCTACTACATCTTCGGAAGAGAAAAAAGCCGTCAAGCCGATGAGTGAAGGCGAAATGGAGCTTTATCAGGAAACAAACGAAGACTTAAGCTCCGCGCAGAACATGGATAATCTTCGTTTGCAACGCGCGCGCAACCGTATCTGGCTTGATCTGCGTGACGGTATAGATTTGAAAGCGCTCGCCCGCATGAAGGCGGAAGAGGCGCGGGTCGAGGTCAATTCCGCCGTCGAAGAAATCGCGCGTTTCAGAAATCTTGATATCACACCTGCCGAACTCGCGGCTATTGCCAAGGAATGTACCAACGACATGTTGGGTTTCGGCCCGCTGGAAGAATTGCTGGAGCGTGACGACATCGCCGATATTATGATCAACGGCCCCGACACTACCTATATCGAGGTCAGCGGGAAAATCGAACGCGCCAAAATCAAATTCCGCGACAACCAGCATTTGACGACCATCTGTCAGCGTATCGTGGGCGCCATCGGCCGCCGCGTCGATGAAAGCTCGCCGATTTGCGACGCGCGTTTGCCGGACGGTTCCCGTGTTAACGTCATCATTCCGCCGCTCGCCGTGGATGGTGCATGCATGACCATTCGTAAATTCAAAAAAGACAAACTTACGCTCGACAAATTGCTTGAATACGGCGCGATGACGCCGTCTGCTGCCAAACTCATCATGGCGATCGGCCGCTGCCGCGTGAACATTCTGATTTCCGGCGGTACGGGTTCGGGTAAAACCACCATGCTGAACTGCGTGACGCGTTATATTGAACAAGGCGAGCGTATCATCACCTGCGAAGATGCCTGCGAATTGCAATTGCAACAGCCGCACGTGGT